>NZ_LT607803.1:1207376-1509220 GCF_900090195.1 Variovorax sp. HW608 | reverse complement strand
ACGGCCAGGAGCGAATCCTGATCAACTGCGCAGGCACTGGCAATGCGGTCAAGACGGCCAGCCGTGACAAGAATACGGGCGAGATTCGCCACTTCCCACTCGCCAACTTCGAGAAAACCATCCAGATCAATCTGATCGGCACTTTCCGCTGCATTGCAAAATCAGCTGCCGGCATGCTGGCCTTGGATCCCACGGCAAACGGCGAGCGTGGCGTCATCGTGAATACGGCTTCGGTCGCCGCGCAAGATGGTCAAGCTGGGCAGGCTGCATACACCGCTTCGAAGGCGGGGATTGTTGGCATGACGTTGCCGATTGCGCGGGACCTCATGGACGAGGGGATTCGCGTGAACACGATCTTGCCAGGAATCTTCAACACCCCCTTGATGCAAGGCGCGCCGGACAAGGTGAAGACTTCGCTCGCAGCTTCGGTGCCGTTCCCCAAGCGCTTTGGCGAACCGGAAGAGTTCGGAGAGCTCGCCGAGTTCATGGTCACCTGCGGTTATCTGAACGGCGAGAGCGTTCGCCTGGATGGCGCAATCCGGATGGCGCCGCGTTGAGCGCCTGAATAGCAACTTTCCAAGGAAAATTCATGGCTGAAGCCTTCATCGTCGCCGCCCGCCGCACTGCCGGAGGCCGCCGCAACGGACGCCTCGCTGGCTGGCACCCCGCTGATCTTGCCGGGCGCGTTTTGGACTCTCTGGTCGAGGACACGAAGATCGATCCGTCGGCGATCGAAGATGTGATCATGGGCTGCGTTGGCCAGGTTGGCGAGCAATCGATGAACGTCGCGAGAAATGCGGTGTTGTCATCCAAACTTCCTGAGTCGGTTCCCGCCACATCCATCGACCGTCAGTGCGGGTCTTCGCAGCAGGCACTGCATTTCGCTGCGCAGGCAGTGATGTCGGGCACGATGGACTGCGTCATCGCCGCCGGCGTGGAAAGCATGACCCGTGTGCCTATGTTCACGGCGAGCGACCTGCCCCGCAAGGCCGGTCTCGGTGAGTACCTCGGCGCCCAGATGCGGGCGCGCTATCCCGACGTGCAGTTCAGCCAGTTCTCGGGCGCCGAGATGATCGCCCGCAAGTATGGCCTCTCGAAGCTGCAGTTGGACGAGTACGCGCTGGAGAGCCATCGCCGCGCGATGGTGGCGACCAAGGAGGGGCTCTTCGCACAGGAGATCCTTCCCGTGGAAGTTCGCCGCGCCGACGGAAGCGGCGGCGAGGAGCTGCACACGGTGGACGAGGGCATCCGCTTTGACGCGACCCTGGACGCAATCGCCGGCGTCAAGCTGCTTCAAGAGGGCGGCGTCATCTCCGCGGCCAATGCCAGCCAGATCTGTGATGGCGCAACGGGCGTGATGGTGGTCAGTGAGCGTGCGTTGAAGGATTTTGGTCTCAAGCCTCTGGCGCGTATTCACCACATGTCCGTACTAGGACACGACCCTGTGATCATGCTCGAGGCACCCATCCCCGCCACGGAAGCCGCGCTGCGCAAAGCCGGCTTGAGCATCAATGACATCGACGCCTACGAGGTGAACGAAGCGTTTGCCCCAGTACCGCTTGCCTGGCTGAAGGCGATTGGCGCCGACTCGGCACGGTTGAATGTCCACGGTGGCGCCATTGCGCTGGGGCACCCGCTGGGCGCCTCGGGCACCAAGCTGATGACGACTTTGATCAATGTCCTTCGTCAACGAGGCGGTCGGTACGGCCTGCAGACGATGTGCGAGGGCGGTGGAATGGCCAACGTCACGATCATCGAGCGCCTCTGATACACGGAGGCCGCGGCTGAGACGCCGGGAGACGCAATGAGTAAAGAAAATGGAGACGAGCCGCTGCTGTCGGTCAACAACGTATCGGTGCGCTTCGGTGGCATCGTTGCCCTGGACGGGGTTAGCTTTGATGTGCTGCGCGGCGAAGTGCGAGGCTTGATCGGTCCGAATGGAGCGGGCAAGAGTTCGCTGTTCAACTGCCTCTCGCGACTCTATCGCTGCGACACTGGCACGATCCACTTCGATGGCCGAGTTCTGTCCGAGCAGCCGCGGCATCGGATCGCAGCGCTGGGCGTCGGTCGCACGTTTCAGAACGTCGCGCTGTTCAGCTCGATGACGGTGCGTGAAAACGTGTTGATCGGAACGCACGCGCACCACCACGCTGGATTCTGGCGCGACGCATTGCGTTTGCCAGGGGCTGCGCGCGCCGAGCGCGCAGCCCGTGAACGCGCCGATCGCGCGATAGAACTGCTGCGGCTTCAGCCTTTTTCGGAGCGGGTTGTGGCCGATCTTCCATTCGGTACGCAGAAGCGAGTAGAGCTGGCTCGCGCCCTCGCATGCGAGCCCTCTCTGCTGTTGCTGGATGAGCCTGCCTGCGGACTCAACCACGAAGAACTGGGTGGCCTCGGTGAATTGATCCTCGAGATTCGCCGCAGCCTGAACCTGACGATCCTGTTGGTCGAACACCACATGGGATTGGTCATGAGCGTCTGCGATCGAATCGTGGCGCTGAATTTCGGCCGCAAGATTGCGGACGGAAGTCCCGCATCGGTTCGCAGCGACCCGGAAGTGATCCGAGCGTATCTCGGCGACGAGCAAGGAGCGACTGCATGAGCCGGCTTCTCGAAGTGCGCAGCCTTCATGCCGCCTACGGCGTCACCGAAGTTCTGCATGGAATCGATCTCGACGTCGAGGAGGGCCAAGTCACGGCGCTGCTCGGAGCAAATGGCGCAGGGAAGACCACGACGCTTCGCGCAATTTGCCACTACCAGGTTCGAACAAGCGGCCGAATCCTGTTCCGTGGTCACCGCATCGACGCGCGCTCCACCGAACAGATCGCAGCTCTAGGCGTGGGACATGTTCCAGACGGTCGGGGCACCTTCCTTGCCCTGAGTGCAGAGGAGAACCTCTTGTTGGGCGGTCATGCGCGGCGGGATCGTCGGGCGGTGGCAGACGACCTCGAGCGAATGTTCAGCTACTTTCCTCGGCTCAAGGAGCGCCGCCGGCAGCAGGCGGGCACGCTTTCGGGGGGCGAGCAGCAGATGCTTGCAATCGCCAGGGCACTCATGGGTCGCCCGGCCTTGCTACTGCTTGACGAACCTTCCTTCGGCTTGGCCCCTTTGATTGTGAAGGACATCTTCGAGATCATGCGGCGCATCCGAGTCGAGGAGAAGGTGGCCATTCTGCTGGTGGAGCAGAACGCGCGTATCGCCCTCGAGTTGGCAGACAACGCCTATTTGCTGGAGACGGGCCGAGTGGTGAAGAGCGGAACCAGCCAAGAGCTGCGCAACGACGACGCCATCCGGCGTGCGTACCTGGGAGACTGATGTGGAAATTTTCATCCAGCAACTCGTAGCGGGCCTCTCTACCGGTGGCATCTATGCGTGTGTCGCCCTGGCCCTCGTCATGATCTATCAGGCCACGCACCAGGTGAACTTTGCCCAGGGTGAAATGGCCGTGTTCTCGACCTTTCTGGCGTGGACCATGATCCAAGCCGGCGTCCCGTACTGGATTGCATTCTTCGGCACTGTCGTTCTTTCCTTCGCACTGGGTGCAGCTGTGGAGTTCGCGATCATTCGGCCGTTGCACAAGGCACCTGAACTCAGCGTGGTTGTGGTGTTCATCGCCCTTCTGATCATCTTCCATAGTGCGTCAGGTTGGCTCTTTGGCACGCAGATCAAGGAGTTTCCGACTCCCTTCGCGAAGGATGCCTGGTACGGCAGTTCGCTGATGTCGCCGCACCAGGTGGGAACGATATTCGTGGCGCTGTGCCTTGTCGCGGCGGTCTTTACCTTCTTTCGATTCACGACGCTGGGTTTGAGGATGAGAGCGGCTGCCCAGAACCCCGGTTCATCACGGCTCCTCGGGGTACATGTCGGGCGCATGCTGATGCTCGGTTGGGGTCTCGCGGCCGCCATTGGAGCAGTCGCCGGGATGATGGTTGCACCCGTCGTCTTCCTTGACCCAAGCATGATGATCGGGGTACTGATCTATGCCTTCGCGGGTGCCCTCATCGGGGGCATCGACAACCCGCTCGGGGCGATCGTGGGCGGCTTTCTGGTCGGCGTTCTCGAAAACCTGATCGGCACCTACATCGTGGGTACGGAACTGAAGCTTTCCGTCGCGCTCGTCTTGATCGTGGGCGTTCTCATTGTCCGTCCCGCGGGCCTGCTTGGCCGGCGGATTGTCCAACGTGTCTGAGGTTGACGGATGCTATCCATGACTTCCACCGCTTCGTCTGGCCTGCGCGTGAGTTCTTCAACGGGAGGTCGAAGCAGTACGCCCTGGGTCCTTGCGTTGCTTGTAGCGGCCGCGTCTCTTGCGTTTCTGGCCAAGGGGTATGTCCTTTTTCAAGCCACGATGGTGCTTTCCTACGCAATCGCGCTGGTCGGCTTGAACCTCCTTACCGGCTACAACGGCCAGATCTCTTTGGGGCACGGTGCCTTCTACGCGATCGGCGCGTACACCGTGGGCATCCTGATGGACAAGGGGAATGTCCCATACTGGATCTGCGTTCCGGCAGCCGGAGTAGTCTGCCTCGGGGCGGGCTACGCCTTCGGACGTCCCGCCCTCAAGCTGCAAGGCCTGTACCTGGCTCTTGCGACATTCACGCTGGGGGTGGTGACGCCTCAACTCCTCAAGTACAAGCATCTTGAGCATTGGACCGGGGGCGTGGGCGGCATCGTACTGACCAAGCCGGAGGCACCCTTCGGGCTACCGATCAGTGCTGACCAGTGGCTCTACCTGTTTTCCCTGGCCGTCACGACCGTGATGTTCCTGCTGGCTCGCAATCTGATTGACAGTGGAACCGGGCGCGCCATCCGCGCAATTCGTGACCATGCCCTGGCTGCGGAATCCATGGGCGTCGACAACAGCCACTACAAGTCCATGACGTTTGGCGTTTCAGCAGCGTTCACGGGGGTGGGAGGCGGCCTGTCGGCCCTCGCGGTCCAGTTCGTTTCGCCGGACTCGTTCACGATGTTCCTGTCGATCACTCTTTTGGTTGGGGTAGTGGTCGGCGGGGTGGGCACGCTCTGGGGGGGCCTCTTCGGCGCTGCGTTCATCATGTTCGTGCCCGCTCTGGCCGAGAAGGTTTCCAAGGACGCCGCTTGGGGAGTCTATGGCGTTGTATTGATTCTCTTCGTATTCGTTCTGCCCGGTGGCGTCATGGGCCTGATCAATCGCCTGCGCCAGCGACGCGCGTCGGCGAACGGCGGGGCGGCATGATGTCGGACTATGGTTTTGAACCCCAGGTCTTGGGGGCATGGCTGCGGGAGCGACTGCCTGAGTTGAAAGGGGAGATGCGCCTTGAACGCATCGGTGGCGGACAGTCGAATCCGACCTTTTTCGTCACCTTTGCCCAGGGACCTCAGTTGGTGTTGCGCAAGCAGCCGCCCGGTGAACTGCTCAAATCCGCCCATGCCGTGGATCGCGAGTACCGCATTCTGCGGGCGCTGAAGGACACCGATGTCCCCGTCCCGCCGGCGCTGTTCTTTTGCGATGACCGTGAAGTGATTGGCACGCCCTTCTATGTGATGGAGAGGTTGCATGGCAGGGTGATGAGCAACTACGCGTTGCCGGAGCTCGCACCACGGGAGAGAAGAGGCTACCTCTTCGAGCTGGCTCAAACCCTTGCCCGGCTGCATGCTGTAAATTGGTCCGCCGTTGGCTTGGACGATTTTGGCAAGCCTGGCAACTTCTTCGAGCGTCAAATTGCGCGTTGGACTCGCCAGTGGGAGGCATCGAAGACCGCCGAGAACGAGGACGTCGAAAGACTGATCGCGTGGCTGCCGAAGAATATCCCGGCAGGAGACGAAACGACGATTGCCCACGGTGACTATCGGCTCGGAAACGTCATGTTCCATCCGAGCGAGCCTCGCATCATCGCTGTGCTTGACTGGGAATTGTCCACATTGGGACATCCGTTGGCCGATGCGGCCTACAGCAGCCTTCCCTGGCTGACGGAGCCCGACGTATTCGAAGGATTGCGAGGGCTGGACCTGCGCGCAGAGCAGCTGCCTTCTCAGGCCGAGTACCTCGCTGCCTACCGGGATGCCAGTGGTCGCAACCAGGTCGTGCATCCGTTCCATCACGCTTTTTCATTGTTCCGCTTCGCTGTGATCCTGGAAGGCATCACGGCCCGGGCGAAGGCCGGCAATGCCGCTGGCCAGGACGCCGTCTCCGTTGGCAGGCTTTCGTCGCGCTTCGCACGCTACGGCGCGGAGCTGATCGTCAGAGAAGGATAGAGAGGAATACATGGCCGGACCACTTGCTGGACTGAAGGTATTGGAGTTCGCAGGCATCGGCCCAGCGCCGTTCTGCGCGATGGTGCTCGGCGACCTTGGGGCCGATGTGATCCGGCTCGCTCGTCCCGGGACGAGCACCGACGCTCGCGACGTCACGACGAGAAACCGACGAACTGTGACCCTGGATTTGCGATCGGAAGGCGCTGTTGAGCAGGCACTCGAGCTTGTCGCCGCGGCAGACTGCCTGATCGAGGGATTTCGGCCAGGCGTGATGGAGAAACTTGGCCTGGGGCCCAAGGAGTGCTTGGCTGCCAATCCAAGGCTGATCTACGGTCGGATGACCGGGTGGGGGCAACACGGTCCGCTTTCACACGCTGCCGGCCACGATATCAACTACATCGCCATCACCGGTGCCCTGCATGCCATCGGGCGTGCCGACGATACGCCGCCGCCGCCGCTCAACTATGTCGGGGATTTCGGTGGCGGGGGCATGTTGCTCGCGGTGGGACTGCTCGCAGCCTTGAACGAAGCCGCGCGCTCGGGTCGCGGGCAGGTCGTGGATGCGGCCATGACGGATGGCACCGCACTTCTCTCTGCCTTCATGTATGGCATGAAGGCGATGGGACAATGGAGCAACCAGCGAGGGGAGAATCTCCTTGATGGGGGAGCGCACTTCTACGATACCTACGCCTGCGCGGATGGCAAATTCGTCGCGATTGGTGCAATCGAGCCTCAGTTCTATGCGGAGTTCTGTCAGCGCTGCGGCATAGATGATCCCTTGTTCAAGGGACAGATGGATGCTTCTCGATGGCCGCTCCTGAAGATTCGGCTGGCTGACGTGTTCCGGACGCGTACCAGGGATGAATGGTGCGAGGTCCTGGAGGGAACCGACGCCTGCTTTGCGCCGGTCCTCGATTGGGATGAGGCACCCAAGCACCCGCACAATGCTGCGCGGGGGACCTACGTCACCCTTGACGGGGTGCTGCAACCGGCGCCGGCGCCCCGATTTTCTCGAACCAGCAATTCGACGCCCCATGCTGCCGCTGCAACCTCGATGGACGACGCATTGCACGCTTGGCGTGCGCCCGTCGCCGCTGGCCCTTGAAAAGTTCAGCGGCAGGTTTCCTGCCGCGCCTTCAGGTACTCACGCTCCAGGCGGAGCACGGTTTCGGCGACACCCTCAACCGTTTGGACGCCAGAAACTGAGTGTCCTGCACTCCAGATGTCTTTCCAGCGACGGGGTTCGGTGCCTCCGGCGCCAAAAAGCCGAGACGCCCCTTCCTCGCTCAATCCAGCGGGTAAGGCGAGGGGATCGAGGCCTGCAGCAACGACAGAGGGGCGAAGCATGTTGGCTGGAAGTCCGGTGAAGGCATCGCTGAGAAGCACGTCATCGAATTCGCTGTCAACAAGCATCTGCTTGTATTCCGATGGAGCTCGGCTTTCCCGCGTGGCGATGAAACGCGTGCCCATGTAGGCGAGATCGCATCCAAGGGCTCGCGCCGCCCACAGCGCATACCCGTCAGACATTCCGCCTGCGAGAACAATCGGTCCGGAGTAGAAACGCCGCATCGCGCGCGCAAAGGAAAATCCGTTGGCCCAACCGGTTTGGCCGCCCGCCCCGGCGCTAAGAAGCACCAGGCCGTCCACACCCGCGTCGATGGCTTTCTGAGCGTGCCGAAGCGAAGCCACGTCCGCGAAAACCTTGCATCCAACCGCGTGCAAAGGAGCTACCACTGCGCTTGGTGAACCGACGCTCGTGATGACAAGTTCAACCCGATGCTTGATGAGCAGGTCCAACTGCCTGCTCAGATGCTCGTGCTTGATGATGAGATTCGGGCAGAACGGCGCGTCCGAATCATGCAGAGCAGCTCCGATGGTGCCGAGCCATTCATCGAGTTCCTCGAGGTCGCGGCAATTCGCTGCGGGGAAGGCCCCGACAACGCCGGCTCGACAGGCTGCGATGACGAGCTCCGGCCCTGAAACGCGGAACATGGGCGCGGCGATAAGCGGCAAACGCAAGCGAGCAGCAAAGCTTTCCGGCAGCGCCATCTCAAGCGACCTGTCTTCCGGACTCAGACCAATGCGGAGCACGCAGCGCCTTCTTGTCGACTTTTCCAAGGGCCGTCAATGGCAGCGATTCAACCGTCTGAACCTGCTTTGGCGCGTGCTGTGCGCCTTTGCGCTCCTTCACCATCCGAATCAAGCGCTCGGCGTCGATTTGCATTCCGCCGCGGGGGACGACAACGGCCAAAACGGCCTCGCCCCATTTGGCGTCGGGTACACCGATGACCGCGGCGGCGGCGACAGCCGGATCCATCGTGAGCACGTCCTCAATCTCCCGCGGGTACACGTTAAACCCGCCACTCACGATCATGTCCTTCTTCCTGTCGACGATGAAGAGATGACCCTTGTCATCAAGGCGAGCGATGTCGCCCGTATGCAACCAGCCGTCGAGGATGGTCTCTCTGGTAAGGTCTTCGCACTGCCAGTACTCGTCCATGACGTGGGGGGCTCGCACGCAGATTTCGCCCGCTTCACCGGCGGGAACCTGAAGACCCTCCATGTCGAGCAGAGCCACCTCGGCGGAGGCTACTGGAATACCGCACGAGGCGAAAATCTCGGCTCTTCGTGGATCATGATCAGACTTCCTGAGGAGACTGATGGGATAGCACTCGGTTTGGCCATACAGTTGCGAGAAGACGGGTCCGATCCGTTCGATGGCCTCGGTCAGCCGAGTCGGCGACATAGGCGAAGCGTAGAGGACCAGTTCGAGAGAGCGCAGGTCCGACTGCGAAAGCGCGGGATGATCCAGCAAGGTGTAGACCATTGTGGGAACCAACAACGTCATGTTGATCCTGTCGCGTTCAACCGTGGCCATGAATTCTGCGGGATCGAAGCGCTGCATCAGATGCACCGTTCCGCCACGGTGGAGCACGGGGGCAATCTTCGTGCCGGCAACGTGGCTGATTGGCGCCGCGGCCAAGTAACGCGGCGTTGTTGGCAACTCGAAATCCGTCAGGATCGCGCGCCACATCGCAGCGTGCGCTCTCTGCCGGCGAACCGCGGCCTTGGACTTGCCAGTCGTGCCGCCGGTGTAGTTGAAGGTCGCGATATCGTCCGAAAGCGCGAGGTCTTGGACGGAAGCGGCGCCAACCTTCCGGCTCGCCACGATCAGGTCCTGTCCGAAGTCCGATGGACCAAGGGTCAAGATCCGCACCGAATCCAGCCGGCCCGCCAGATTTCTGCCGCGCTCCGCGAACGTGCTCGCATCGACAATCAGCAGATCCGGTCGGGCATCAGCTAGCTGCGCCAAATGGTCGTCCAGGGCGGCGAGCGGGTGCAACCAGGTGGCAGAGCCCCCAAGGGCTTGCACTGCAGCCTCGGCGCACCAGGCATCTGCGCGATTGCCACTCAAGAACGCAACACGCAAGCGCCCTGGCCTTCCTTCGGACACGACCGATTGCATCCTCCCGATCAGATCGAGCACGCCCGCATAGGTGAGCTGTCCGTCTTTCCAAGCGAACGCGATGCGGTCAGGGTACCGGCGCAGCGAACGCAGCAAAAGCGACGAAGCGGTGGGACCTTCATGGACGGAAGGTTGGGTCATGGTGTCTCCGAATGTTTCTTGTGGAGCTTGGCCGCAGGAGCAAGGGGAGGGGCCGCTGCAGGCGGAGGCGCTAGTGTGGTGCGCTCGAAATCATTGCACTTGCGTAGCTAGGCATGTTTCCTCCATTCAGGAATCGCCGACCATTCCGTTCGTCCGGACCGCGATGCGTGGAATCGCGCGCTCCATTGGGGAGGACACAGAACGGCCGGTCTTCGAGACTTGCCCAGATGCATGCACGAATGCACGCAACGACAATCCGAGAGTCCTGTGCCAAGGGCACGCTTCGCAGGGTTATCAACATGACCATTCCATAGCTGGCGTTGTGACACGGCGGGAGCAGTGCGACGCGCTCGAAGTCAGTGAGCCTGTATACACGGACATATCCCAACCTCGTAGGAGATGCCGACCACGACGCTCATCCCGAGCCTTGCGCCGGACGCAAAGCCACAGCGACGCCTCGATAAGTCCAGAACAGAGGGGCACGCTACGCTAGCGCATGAACGATTGGCTACTCATCGTTTCTTGGGACCCGATAGTACGGGGCCAGCGCACCGACGTGTTCCTTCGCTCGTGCAAGTTCGGCTCGTGCGATCGTGCGCAGGTGCACCTCGTCAGGCCCGTCGAAGAAACGCATGGCGCGGCCCCATGACCAGATCCAAGACAGCGGGGTGTCGGGTGTAAGACCCATCGCGCCGAAAACCTGGATGGCGCGATCGGCGACACGAGTCTGCAGTTGTGCCGCAACTAGCTTGATGGCGGAGACGTCCAGGTGCGCAGATTTATTTCCGTAGGTGTCCATCTTCCAAGCGGCCTGCAGCACATACAGGCGAGCTTGATCGATCTCCACGCGCGACTGGGCAATCCAGTCTTGCACGTTGGCGAAATCGGCAATGTTCTTGCCAAAAGCTCGTCTGGCGAGCGCTCGGTCGCACATCAACTCCAGTGCCAATTCGCATTGACCGATCGTGCGCATGCAGTGGTGTACGCGTCCGGGGCCAAGGCGCGCCTGCGCCAGGGCGAAGCCGGCGTTCTCCTCACCGAGCAAATTGGACACAGGAACGCGTACGTTTTTGAAGACGATCTCGCAATGACCCTCTGGGGCATGGTGGTGCATGATCGGCACGTTGCGGATGATCCGCAGTCCCGGGGTGTCCATCGGCACCAGCACCATCGAGTGACGCGCGTGCTTGGGTGCGTCGGCGGCCGCGTTGGTTACCCCCATCACGATCAAAAGCTTGCAGTTGGGGTGCATGGCGCCAGTGGTGAACCACTTGCGCCCGTTGATGACGTACTCGTCGCCGTCTCGCTGGATGCTTGTCGCAATGTTCGTCGCGTCCGATGACGCGACATCCGGTTCGGTCATTGCGAAGCAGGATCGAATGCGGCCGTCCATCAGGGGGGCCAGCCAACGCTCGCGCTGCTCGGGAGTGGCAAACAGGTGGAGCAGTTCCATGTTCCCCGTGTCTGGTGCGTTGCAGTTGAACACTTCCGCCGACCAAGGAATGCGACCCATGATCTCTGCAAGAGGTGCGTACTGCATGTTCGTCAGTCTGGTCCCGGGCTCGTCTTCGCGCAAACCGGGCAGGAAGAGGTTCCACAAGCCCGCTTCGCGGGCTTTCTTCTTCAGTGGTTCAACCACCTCCGTCGGGAATCGCCCAGATTCCGCAATCCGCTCGAACTCCTCGTTCTGAGGCAGGACCTCGTCGTCCATGAAGCGACGCAGCGTCCGCTGCATTTGCTGTACGTCTTGTGGCAGTTGGAAGTTCATGATGTCCTCTTGTCTCGTGGTCAGTAGAAGCGTTGGCCTGCGGAGGCCATTTCACGCAAACGGTCGTGGGGCACATAGGCGGGTCCGAGTCGTGCCAGCCGTTCGCATCGGGCGATAACCTCGGAGGGACCGAGCCAATCCGCGTACTTCAGTGGGCCGCCCGCGTAGGTGGGGAATCCAAGCCCAAGCTGCATGGCCAGATCGACTTCCGCAGCGCTTCCGACGACGCCTTCGTGCAAGGCCTTGGCTGCTTCCAGGACCATGGGAAGCATCATTCGATCCACGATTTCCGCGGCGCCGAACGCGCACTGCCCGTTGGGTTGAATCTTCGCCAGCAGGGCGCGTGTGTCGCCGGCGGGGCCGCGCACCGGTTTGCCGGTGCTGCTTGGCTCGTAGCGATAGAAGCCAAATCCGCTCTTCTGGCCGTAGCGGCGCCACTCGACCATCATGCGAAGCGCGTCGTTGGCCAGAGCAGGCATGCGCTCAGGATATCCCGCGGAGATCACGTTGTTCACATGGCTGCCGGTATCCATTCCGACGACGTCCTCCAGGTACGCCGGCCCCATGGGCCAACCGAACGCCTCCATGGCTTCATCGACTGCTTCGAAGTCGGCGCCATCTGCGATCAGCTGCAAAAAGGCTCTGATGTAGGCGGTGAGGACGCGATTGACCAAAAAGCCGGGGCAATCTTTCACCACGATGGCTGTCTTGCCCATTGCTGTAGCGTAGGCCACGGCGGAGGCCACCGCGGAATCGGAGGTCCTGCTACCGCGAACCACTTCAACCAGGGGCATCACCGGAACAGGATTGAAGAAGTGCATCCCGACGAGTCGTTCCGGGTGCTGCAGCGAGCTGGCGATGTCGTCGATGCGCAGGCTCGAAGTGTTCGACGCGATGATTGCTGAGGCAGCGAGGCCTGGCTCTAATTCCGAGAGCACCTTCCGCTTGACGTCGAGATTCTCCACGATCGCCTCGACCACCATATCGACCTCCTCGAAGCCCGATGAATCGAGTTGCGGAGTGATCGATTCGACCAACTCGCGGCCGCGAGTCTCGGTGAGCCGGCCCGCTTTCACCTGGCGAGCCGTTTGCTTGAGGGCTTCGTTGATGCCTTGGTCGAGGGCGTTCTGCTGGATGTCCTTGAGTCGTACGGGAACACCGGCGCGCGCACTGGCAAATGCGATACCTCCGCCCATGATGCCTGCGCCGAGAACGGCTGCCTTCTTGATCGGCATGCCACCTTTGCCAGCGTTTCGGGCAAGTTTCTTGACGGTTTGTTCGTTAAGAAAGGTTTGCACCATGGAGCGTGCCGCTTGAGTGCGCGCGATCTCGCCGAATATGGTCGCTTCCAGACGAATCGCGTCTTCACGAGCGAGGCTCGCGCCCTTGTGCATCATGTCAATCGCGGCCAAGGCTGCGGGTTGATGGGTTGGTGCAACTTTGGCTGCGCCGGCGCGTGCGGTCTCGAATGCGGCGCGCACCTCGTCCGCCGATGCAGCCACGGGGAGGCGCTTGCGTTCTTGACGATCGCGCCAATTGACTTCACCGATGATCGCCCGCCTCAGCCATTCAAGTGCCTGCTCACGCAACTCGGCCGCGGGCACGACCGCATCGACAACGCCGGCCTTCAGGGCAGCGTCCGCCTTGGACGGCTTTCCTCCAGCGACCCACTCGCTGGCAACCGCTGCACCTGCAATGCGTGCCAGTCGAACGGTGCCACCGAAGCCCGGGAACAGGCCTAGTTTCACCTCTGGCACACCTACTTGCGCGACATCCGACATCACTCGGATGGAATTCGCGAGGACAAACTCCAGGCCGCCTCCGAGAGCGTAGCCATTGACGGCGACCACCGTCGGCACTGGGAGATCCTCGAATGCGATAAACACTTCGTTGCTGCGGAGGACGTCCTGCGTGATCTCGGCGGCCGCTTTCTTGAACTTTTCCCCGAACTCGGTGATGTCTGCGCCGACGATGAAGACCTCCTTCGCGCTAGTCGCGAGGACGCCCCGAAGACCTGGCGTAGCGCGCAGCAGATCGGTGACCTGGCGGAGTTCCTCCACGGTTCGGTCATCGAACTTGTTGATGGGTTGGCCTTGACGATCGAAACAGACTTCGAAGATTCCGTCTTCGGGCAAAGCCGTCATGCGCAAGCAATTTCCTTGAAACACCATATTTCCTTCGGGGAACATCCGACCCGGCCAAGTCTAGAAATCAGCGCTCCCTTAGACCATCGTCGGAAATGACGAATGACAAGCGCATAGCCTGAGACGACACTTCGTTCCGAGGTCGTGGCTCACCGGGACCCGGGTCCCAAAGTCGACGGCGTGCCCTCCGCGCGCCGAACGTCGAGGCGCATTGCTGGACCCTCCTGCGTCCGTCCCGGAAGTAGTGCAGGGTCGCATGCCGACCGATGCAACGCTTCCGTCGGTCGAGCATTCCTAACGTTTTGAAATTGAAGGATGGCAAATAATGGAAATTGCGAACCGTGTGTTCCTGGTCACCGGTGGGGCATCTGGCCTCGGTGAAGGCGTGGTAAGGATGTTGGCCGCGAATGGCGCCAAGGTCGTCATCGCGGACCTGCAAGAAAAGGGCGAGACCGTTGCGAGCGAAGTCGGCGGTGTGTTCGTGAGATGCGATGTGAGCCAGGAAGAAGATGGGCAAGCTGCCGTCGCTGCGGCACTCAAGTTGGGCAAGCTGGTTGGTCTGATCAACTGCGCAGGCATCGCGCCGGCCGAGAAGACGGTGGGCAAGAGCGGGCCGCACGCTTTGAACGTGTTCAGCAAGACCCTCATGGTCAATTTGATCGGAACGTTCAACATGATCCGCCTAGCGGCAGATGCGATGTCCAAGAACGTGCCCGAGCCAACCGGGGAACGGGGTGTGCTGATCTCCACGGCTTCGGTGGCGGCTTACGACGGCCAGATTGGGCAGGCCGCATACAGCGCGTCGAAAGGTGGCGTTGTCGGGATGACGTTGCCCATTGCACGCGATCTGGCGCGCCTTGGGATCCGCAACATGACGATCGCGCCGGGGATCTTTGGCACGCCAATGCTTTTCGGGATGCCTCAGGAGGTGCAGGACGCATTGGCGGCCAGCGTGCCGTTCCCCTCACGGCTTGGCACGCCAGCAGATTACGCCAAGCTGGCCAAGCAAATCATCGAGAACGACATGCTCAATGGCGAGGTAATTCGCCTTGACGGGGCAATCCGCCTCGCACCGCGTTGATGTAGCCCTCGAAGGACATTCCTCCATGAACGAATCAATTGTGATCGTCGGCGCCGCCCGTACCCCGATGGGCGGCTTCCAGGGCGACTTTTCTTCCCTCGCGGCGCATGACCTCGGCGGCGTGGCGATCAAGGCCGCCATCGAGCGCGCCGGCATCAGCGGCGACAGCGTGGGCGAAGTGCTCTTCGGCAACTGCCTGATGGCCGGCCAGGGCCAGGCGCCGGCACGGCAGGCGGCCTACAAGGGCGGCCTGCCCGACAGCGCCGGCGCGGTCACGCTCAGCAAGATGTGCGGCTCGGCGATGAAGGCGGCCATGATGGCGCACGACATGCTGCTCGCGGGCACGCACGAGGTGATGGTGGCCGGCGGCATGGAAAGCATGACCAATGCGCCCTACCTCATGCTCAAGGGCCGTGGCGGCTACCGCATGGGCCACGACCGCATCTTCGACCACATGATGCTCGACGGCCTGGAAGACGCCTACCAGCCGGGCCGCTCGATGGGCACCTTCGGCGAGGACTGCGCGGCCAAGTACAAGTTCACGCGCGAGCAGCAGGATGCGTTCGCGATCGCCAGCGTCGAGCGCGCCAAGGCCGCGACCACCTCGGGCGCCTTCAAGGCCGAGATCGCGGCGGTGACCGTCAAGGGCCGCGGCGGCGAGACGGTGATCGAGATCGACGAAGGCCCGGGCAAGGTCAAGGTCGACAAGATCCCGACGCTCAAGCCCGCGTTCAAGAAGGACGGTGGCACCATCACCGCCGCATCGAGCTCGTCGATCAACGACGGCGCCGCCGCGCTCGTGATGATGACCGAGAGCACCGCGAAGAAGTACGGCGCCAAGCCGATCGCGCGCCTCGTCGGCCACGCCACGCACGCGCAGCAGCCCGAGTGGTTCTCCACCGCGCCGGTGGGCGCGGTCGCCAAGCTGTTCAAGAAGACCGGCTGGGGCGTGAAGGACGTCGACCTGTGGGAAGTCAACGAGGCCTTCGCGGTGGTGCCGATGGCGCTCGCGCACGAGCTTTCGGTTGCGCACGAGATCGTCAACGTGAACGGCGGCGCCTGCGCGCTGGGCCACCCGATCGGCGCCAGCGGTGCGCGCATCATGGTGACGCTGATCCATGCGCTGCAGCAGCGCGGCAAGAAGCGCGGCGTCGCGACGCTGTGCATCGGCGGTGGCGAAGGCACTGCGGTCGCCCTTGAGCTGATCTGAGGAGAACTGATGCTGCTTAGTTCAGACCAGGAAGCGATCCGCGATGCCGTGCGCGCCTTCGCGCAGGCCGAACTCTGGCCCCACGCGCCGCAATGGGACCGCGACCACAGCTTTCCCAAGGCGGCCCACGAGGGCCTGGCGGCGCTGGGCGCCTACGGCATCTGCGTGCCGGAGGACGACGGCGGCGCAGGGCTCGACTACCTGACGCTCGCGCTGGTGCTCGAGGAGATCGCCGCCGGCGACGGCGGCACCAGCACCGCGATCAGCGTGACCAACTGCCCGGTCAACGCGATCCTCATGCGCTACGGCAACGCGGCGCAGAAGAAGCAATGGCTGCAGCCGCTGGCGCAGGGAAAGATGCTGGGCGCCTTCTGCCTCACCGAGCCGCAGGCGGGCAGCGATGCCTCGTCGCTGCGCACCACCGCGCGCAAGGACGGGGACGGCTATTTGATCGACGGCGTGAAGCAGTTCATCACCAGCGGCAAGAACGGGCAGGTCGCGATCGTGATCGCGGTCACCGACAAGGGTGCGGGCAAGCGCGGCATGAGCGCCTTCATCGTGCCGACCGATGCGCCCGGCTACCAGGTCGCGCGCCTCGAAGACAAGCTGGGCCAGCATTCGAGCGACACCGCGCAGATCAACTTCGACGGCTGCCGCATCCCGGCCGAGAACCTGATCGGCCAGGAAGGCGAGGGCTACAAGATCGCGCTCGGCGCACTCGAGGGCGGGCGCATCGGCATTGCCGCGCAGAGCGTGGGCATGGCGCGCAGCGCCTTCGAGTTCGCGGTCAACTACGCCAAGGAGCGCCAGGCCTTCGGCGGTTCGATCTTCGAGCAGCAGGCGGTGGGCTTCCGGCTCGCGGAATGCGCGACGCAGATCGAGGCGGCGCGCCAGTTGATCTGGCATGCCGCGAGCCTGCGCGATGCGGGCCTGCCTTGCCTCAAGGAAGCGGCGATGGCCAAGCTCTTCGCGAGCGAGATGGCCGAGCGCGTGTGCAGTGCCGCGATCCAGACGCTGGGCGGCTACGGCTACGTCAACGACTTCCCGCTGGAGCGCATCTACCGCGACGTGCGCGTGTGCCAGATCTACGAAGGCACGTCGGACATCCAGAAGCTGCTGATCCAGCGGGCGCTTGCATAGTTCAATCGACGCTCGGCGACCGTGTCGGACCTAGAAGTCGGCGCGTCGTCGAGCGCTGCAAGGGTAGCGCGACGGGATTGTTGTCGTTGAGACCGGGTCCGGACTCGGCAGCGCCCTGATATATCGCTTCGATGCGGCGTTTCGAGCCGATGTCAAGCAATCGCCTCCTGGCCAGGAGCAAGGTAGCCAGGAGCGGGGCGCAACGGAGCTACTTCTTGGGCCAATAGCGGGAGCGCAGGTCACCCTTCACGAGCTTGCCTGTGGCAGTGCGCGGTAGAGCGTCTACGAAGTCAACGCTGCGTGGGGCCTTGAACGATGCGATGCGGCTCTTCAGGAATTCGATGATTTCCTGTTCCAATTCTGGCCCAGGGTTCGCTTCAGACGACGGCACAACCACGGCCTTGACCTGTTCCCCCATCTCGGGATCCGGCACGCCAATCACGGCAACATCGAATATCGCCGGATGAAGCGCGAGGACGTTCTCGACTTCCTGGGGGTAGATGTTCACGCCACCCGAGATGATCATGAATGCCTTGCGATCAGTGAGGAACAGGTAGCCATCCCGGTCGACGTGACCAATATCGCCCACAGCTGTCCAAGTTGGATGTTCCGGATGCATAGTGGAACGCGTCTTTTCGGGATCCAGGTGATACTCGAAAGGTTGCTCATCGCGCTCAAAGTAGATAAGGCCATCCTGGCCCGCCGGCAGGTCATCCCCCTGTTCGTCGCAGATGTGGATCTTGCCGAGAATGGGACGTCCGACCGAGCCGCGCTTGCGCGGCCACTCTTGTGGACTTATCACGGTAATGCCGTTGACCTCGGTGCTCGAGTAGTACTCATACACGATGGGTCCCCACCAGGCGATCATTTGCTCCTTGACCTCTGGAGGACATGGGGCCGCCGAATGGATGGCGACTTCCATCGAACTGATCTTGTATCGGGCACGTGTCGCTGGATCGAGCTTGAGCATGCGCACGAACATGGTCGGCACCCATTGGCTCGCGGTGATCTGGTACTTCTCGATGTTGGCTAGCGCCCCCTCTGCGTCGAACTTGTCCATGATGACGGCCGTGCCTCCGAGCGCCTGCACCGTGGCGCATGTCCGAAGCGGCGCGGCATGGTAGAGCGGGGCAGGCGAAAGGTAGACCGTCTCCGAGGAGAATCCGAAGCTGCCGCCGAACATCGCGACCATTGCGTCTCCGGGTTCGGAGACTTCACGCCGGGGCAGGGGAGCGCGAACACCTTTGGGGCGCCCGGTTGTGCCGGAGGAGTACAGCATGTCACCGCCGCGCGGTTCATGGGGCGGCCGGCTTGCCGAAGCGGAGGCAAGAATGTCAGCAAGCGGCGTGTAGCCAGGAAGCCGGTCATCGAAAGTGATGCGGTGCAGCAATGTCGAAATTTCGGTCCAGGGGCGGGCCGACTTCGCGCCTGCGCCACCGACGAAAATCGCCTTGGCTTCGGAATTCTCCAGGATGTACTGGACCTCTTCGGGCTTCAGCCGATAGTTGATTGCGGTGAGATACAACCCCGATCGTTGGGCGGCCCAATAGACGTCGAACATGCGAGGGTCGTTGTCCGAGAGAAGTGCCACCGTGTCGCCCCGCTGAAACCCCACGCCGCGCAGCCAGTTGGCAATGCGCAAAGAACGCTCTTCGAGTTCGGCATACGTAACGACTTGTCCGGTCGCGGCCATGACGATGGCTGCTTTTTCTGGTGTGGAGGCTGCGTGCTTTCCTGGGTACATGGCAAAGCTGGAAGACGATGTGAAAGGCTACGATTGTTCCCTGCCAGCAGCGCGTGACCATCGTCATAAACGACGTTTTTCTGTGCTTTGTCGTCTGTTCGACCTGGCGCTAGCGGATCAGCCCGCTCCTGCGACCAATTGCGACTGCCTGTATGCGGTTGTGGCAGTCCAGCTTTGTGTAGATGTTGCGCAGATGCGTGCGGACCGTGCTGTTCGAGACGAGAAGTATTTCGGTCATTGCCGTATTTGAGTAGCCCTCGGCCAGAAGCTCAAGCACACGTATTTCGGATCGCGAAAGGTGTTCTGTTGCGAACTTCCCATCCGTGAGGGGGCGTTCGTCCTCTGTGGGGGTGAGACCCAGATGCTCCAGGAGGCGCTCGAGGTATTCTCGAAATATCGGGTCCCGTATTGCTTGGGATGATGACTCCAGAACCCGACGAATGAGCGCACCCAGCAGTGGTCCTTCATCGAGAATCAATCGGAAGAATCCCTCGCGGCTGGAGTCGAGCAAGACGGATATTGCTTCTTCAACAGCTCGCTCTACGTCCCCTGCGCGCAGAAGCGAAAGAGCCAGGAGCAGCCGCAGCTTCAGAATGCGCTGATGCCGCTTCAGCAGCGAAGCGCTTCGCATCTCCGCTTCTAGTCGTGGCACCTGCGACGCCGCATTTCCGAGGTACAACTCCACTCGGACTCGACTGATCAGAAGGTCGTCCACCTCCTGGGCGGGCCTTGCCTGACGATCGGCGCTGGTAGTCCAAGCTGTGCGATCGTCTGCGCGCATGAGTTCTTCGCGCGCTGCCGATGCATGCCCCTGCAGAAGCAGGATGCGGGAGCGCTCCAGCTTGGCACTCGAAGTTACGCGGGGAAGTTTGCGCCGATGACCAAGATATTCCAGATCGGTGATCGTCTGAAGCGCAGTGTCTACGTCACCGTGGTGAAATGAGATGCGAGCACGCAACCGATAGCTTGTGATCATGTGATCGGGTAAACCGACATCGCGAGCCAGCGGCAAGTAGACGTTCAACAGGCGTTCGGCGCCCACCAGGTCGTTTGCCTCATAGAGGACGGCTGCGTACGGGACGCCGGCCCAAGCGTTGCCGTGCGCATAGTTGTATGTCGCCGCCGTCGAAGAGGACGTGATGGCCAGGCGGAAGCGGGCGGTAGCTTGGCGCAGGCGACCTTCGCGCAAATCGAGCATGCCTCCGACCGTCTCGGTATACATCCTATTGAATGCGCTGGGGCCCTGCGCGCGCCTCGCATCCTCCAGAAAGAGGTGTGCTTCCTTGCTGTCTCCTGCGACGGAGACAATATGCGCCATTGCATTCGGAAGGACGCTATCAATGAAGCAGTTGCCAGACGGTGGGTGCCCGAGGGCAGCTCGGCCCGCGTCATGCGCCTCTTCGTAGCGGTCCATCATTGCGAGCAGAACCGGAAGAAGCGCTCTAATGTGCGCGCTGACCTGCTCGTCGCGGCTTGACATGCAATTCGATGCTTGAAGACACTCCATTGCAATCCAGGGTCCCTGGCTGAAGCAACGCGCCCAGACAGCAATCACTTGCATCAATGGCATTCGCCGAAGAAGCTCGGCCGGCATTGCCGAATACCACCGGTCCAGCAGTCGCATGCGGCCCTGCTCAAGAAGGATGTGCGCGTTTTTCTCCAAGAGATGGAGCGCGTGCGGGAAATCGCCGCCTTCGATGGCGTGATCGATGGCCGGAACCGGTCGATCTTGTGATTCGTACGCTCCGGATGCAGCGAGGTTGAGCCGAGCAACTTCCTCGGGCCGCTCCCTGACGAGCAGCTTGCGCAGGAAGTCGGCAAACAGTGCGTGATACCGAAATTGAAGCGGCGCACTTTCGATCGGAATCAAGAATGCGTTGTCGTGCGCCAGTCTGCACAACATCGCGGCGCAATCCACATTGGGAAGCAGAGCTTGGCAGGTGGGAACGCTCAGCTGCCGAAGTACGCTTGTGCGAAGAAGAAAGTTCCTTACTACTGGCGCTTGCCGGGACATCACCTCTTCCGTGAGGTAGTCTGCGACGTCGCGGTCCGAGTCCGAGAGACGCATGAGCACATCGCCCGTTGCGCTGTTTCGGTGAAGCGCGATCGACAGTAGCCAGAGTGCGGCGGCCCAGCCCTCCGTCTTTTCGTGAGCACGATCCGTGGCTTCAAGGAATAGCCCGGCGCCCCGAAGCCTGAAGAAATCGGCTGTTTCCTCCGCCGTGAAGCGCAGGAGCTCGGAGTCAAGTTCCAACAAATGATTACGTGCGCGCAGGCGGCCTAGGCCGAGATCAGGCAGGTTTCTTGAAGCAACTACGAGCAGCCCGTTGCGCGGTAGACGTTCCAGCAACTCCTTCAGGATGTCCGCAACGCCACTGCTGCGAATCACCTCAACATCGTCAAGGAACAGCGCGAAGGGCGCCTGTTCCGCGGCGAGCAGCGAGAAGACATCAGGGCTTCCGCCTGCCGGGCATTCCAATCCCAGTTGAGTCGCGGCAGCGCTGAGAGACGCGAGGAACCGAGGAACGTCGTTGTCGGCGCGATCCAGGGTGAGCCAAGCCGTGGCGACGCCCCGTTCCTGTAGTGATTCACGAAGTTGGACCATCGCGGTGGTCTTACCGAATCCGGCGGGCGCGCGTACAAGTACCAGCTTCACGAGCCCCGCGAGATCAAGGCAGTCGGTCAAACGCCTTCTCTTCACCTCAGCGGTGCGCTGGACAAGCGGGGAGAGCTTGGCTTGCGAAATGGTTGCTGCAGCGACGCGAGGGGCGGCCGAGGGCTGGCCCCTATCGAGTTTGTCCGTGCGCTGCGTTAGATCTGCGCTCGAAGGCAATGCCAAACGCATTCTGGACCCTTGCGATTGTGACTTCGTGCTCACGAAGCAAACATTCTTCGATCTCAACCAACTCGCCCAACCGGGCTGCGTCAGGATTGAACCGCCGCTTGAAAAGCGGCGGTGCCTAGCCGTTCGTATCCCAATCCAGGACAACGCGGCCTACTGTCGCCGGATCTTGTGCTTGCTCAATTGCCTTGGACCAGTCTTGAGAGGCATACACCTTGGCGATGCGCGGTCGAAGGCCTCCAGACGCGAACATGGCAACGGTTTCTGCCAAATTGGCGCGTGCACGCTCGGGCTCAAGTTCGCGAAACTGGCGAATATCAACTCCGACCAGTGAAGCTCCCTTTAGCAGCGGAAGATTGGAGCGGATCGCAGGGATCTCGCCGCCTGCAAACCCGATGACCAGGTGCCGCCCACCCCAGCGCAAGGTTCGAAGCGCCGTCTCGGTGTAAACGTCGCCAATGGGATCGACGACGACGTCGATGCCGCCCGGCGCCACCGCCTTTACCGCGGAGCGCCACTCCGGCTGCCCAATATCAACGGCGTGATCGGCGCCTTCCTCCTTGGCTAGCCTCATCTTTCCCGCACCTGCAACACCGGCGATGACCGTGGCTCCCATCGCCTTTGCAACCTGTATTGAGGCCAGGCCGACTCCACCTGCGGCGCCTAGTACCAAGACGGTCTCTCCCGCCCGCAAGGCCCCGCGCTTCTTGAGGGCATACAGGGCCGTCGCATAGGTCACGGCAAGTGCCGATGCCGCGCGGGCGTCGACGTGTTCCGGTAGCGCCTCAATGGTCGTGGCGGGCACGCAGGTGAGTTCAGCCCAGGCACCACCCACCGTCATGCCTGTAACGCGTTGCCCGACCTTGACGCTGTCCACTCCTTTGCCCAGCGCCGTGATCACACCGCTGAACTCCGTGCCAGGCACAACTGGCAGGGCAGGCTTGACCTGGTAGCCACCGCGGGCGAACAGAAGGTCCACGTAGGAGATCGCATTCGCCAAGATGCGCACCTGGACCTCACCGTCGGCGGGTGAAGGATCCGGCGCATTCTCCAGCGCCCATTGATGAAGACCATCGAAACCGTGGATACGCAGTGCCAGCATTACCGAACCCCAGTTGCCAAGTTTGAAGCACGAGCGATGGCGGCGCGACAGTCGGCCACCATTCGCTCCAGAAGTTCTGCGCAGGTGGGGACGTCTTGCACCATGCCCACCGTCTGGCCTGCCCAGACCAAACCGGAATTCACCTCCCCGGATTGCAGCGCGGCTCGGCCCCGCTGTCCCGAGACCAAGGGCTGAATATCTTTGAACTCGCAACCACCAGGTCTGCGTTCCGTTGCGACGACTTCATCCGAGACCTCATTCCGAAGAACCCGGCCGGTGTTGTGCAGTGTTCGAAATATCAGATTCGTCTCGCGCTCGCTGGCGCGAACGAGGGCGTTCTTGATTTCGGGGTGAATCGGTGCCTCGACGGTGGCGCAGAAGCGGGTTCCCATGTTCACGCCTTCGGCGCCGAGAGCCAGCGCGGCAGCCATGCCGCGCCCGTCCGCGATACCGCCGGAAGCGATCACAGGAATCCTCAACGCCTGCGCTGCCAAGGGGATCAAGACCAGCCCGCCCACGTCATCTTCGCCTGGGTGGCCAGCGCACTCGAAACCATCGATGCTCACCACGTCGACTCCGTTGCGCTCAGCGGATAGCGCGTGCCGCACGCTGGTGCACTTGTGGATGAGCCGAACGCCCGAAGACTTCATCTTTGCGATGAAGTCTTTCGGGCTGTTGCCTGCCGTCTCGACGATTCGAACACCTCGGTCGATCAGCGCCTCGATGTACTCGGCATACGGAGGCGGCTTGACCGTGGGCAAGATGGTGAGGTTCACCCCGAAAGGGCTGTCTGTCATCTCGCGGCAGCGATCGATCTCCTTCGCGAGCGCATCGGGCGTGGGCTGCGTCAGCGCGGTGAGGATGCCAAGGCCTCCCGCATTCGAAACTGCGGAGGCCATTTCCGCAGTGCCAACCCATTGCATGCCCCCTTGCACGATCGGGTAGCGGATGCCGAGCATCTCAGTGATTCGAGTTTTCATGTCAACGACCTTGGAATGATGGACGGCGCCTTTCGAGAAACGCCGCCGTGCCCTCGGAAAAGTCTTGCGTGGAGGCGCATTGCTGGAAGCACGTTGCTTCGGCCTCGAGCTGTTCTCGGAAGCTGGCGTTGTGGGATTCCCGAATCAGGCGGCGAAGCCGGCCATACGCGAGGGTTGGGCCTGCCGCGAGCCGATCCACGATGCGACGAGTCTCCGACTCCAGGTCGACGGGAGCCACTACTCGGTTGCAGAGGCCTAGTCGCAGTGCTTCAGTGGCGTCGATGTTGTCGGCCAGCAATGCGAGTTCGAGCGCCCGGTGCAGGCCGACAATCCGAGGTAGAGACCAGGACGTCGAACAGTCGCAGCTCGCACCAATCAACGGGTAGGCCACACCGAAGCGCGTGCCCTCCGCAGCGACGATCAGGTCGGCGCCGCCGAGCAGGAGTCCTAGGCCCCCGCCAGCGACCGCGCCTTGCACGCTGGCGACGACCGGAGCATTCAGTTCGGCGAGAAGGCGAAGACCTCCGTGCATTCCGGCGATCAACTGCTCGGCAACACCTGCGGGATTCGATCCCATCGCGGCAATGTCACCGCCGGCCATGAAGGCGCGACCTTCGCCTGAGATCCAGACCACCTGCACCTTGGGATCGATGGCGATTTGCTCGCAAGCACTCAAGAAAGCGCTTGCCATGGCAACGTCAATGGCGTTCAGCGCTTGTGGCCGATTGAAGCGAAGATGGGCGACTGCACCGTCCCGCCAGCACAGAACAGGACCTTCTTCGGGTTTCTCAGGGTATCTCATCATTTCACTCGGTAGTAGGCGCGAAATGCGCGGGGTTGACTGCTTGGCTTCTGGGCTGCACCGGCTTCGCCACTGTGATCGCGCGCTATCTGCCGCACGGCGGTGGGGACTCTGGGCCCTGCCCGTCAAAGTGCGCGCGAGATCACCTCCTTCATGATCTCGCTGGTGCCGCCGTAGATGCGCTGAACGCGAGCATCCGTGTACATGCGAGCGATGAGGTACTCATTCATGTAGCCATAGCCACCGAACATCTGGACGCATGCATCCACGACACGCCCCTGCGTCTCCGATCCCCACAACTTCGCCATCGAGGCCGTCGCCGTGTCGAGACGGCCAGCCACCAGGTCTTCGACGCATCGATCGACGAACGCCCGGCCAACCTGAATTTCTGTCGCGATCTCAGCGAGCTTGAAGCGCGTGTTCTGGAGATTGGCAATGGGCTCGCCAAAGGCACGGCGTTCGCGTACGTAGGCCAGCGTCTCCTCGTAGGCACCTTCCATCGCCGCCAAAGCCATGACTCCGATGATCAGACGTTCGTATGGGAGGTCCGACATCAGCTGCCGCATGCCTTGCCCCGGCCGTCCTCCGAGCAGTTGATCGTCACCGACCTGTACATCGTCGAAGAAGAGTTCGGCGGTATCTTGAGCTTTCAGGCCCACCTTATCGAGCAGGCGGCCCACACGAAATCCAGGACAGTCGAGGGTCTCTACGAGGAAGATCGACTTGCCACGCGTGCCATCGCCGCCGGTCGTCGCTGCGACGACCAAAACCAGTCCAGCCAAATAGCCATTGGAAATGAACGTCTTGGCTCCCTGGAGCGACCAACCGTCCCGGCGGCGCTCGGCCTTCGTTCTGATCCCCTTCAGATCCGAACCCGTACCGGGTTCGGTCATTGCAATTGCGCCTACCAGCTCACCGCTTATAAGTCGGGGCAGGAATTTGCGCTTTTGATCTTCGGTTCCGTGGTTCAAGACGTAGTGCGCCACGATGTTGTGCACGGAGTTGTTCATGCCGGTCAGGCTGCGCCGCGCCATTTCCTCGTAGAACACCGCTTCGTGCCGGAAGTCACCGCCGGCGCCGCCGTACTCCTCCGGAATGTCTGCGCACAAGAGGCCGAGATCGCCTGCTTGGCGCCATAGCGTATGGCCCACGTGGCCCCGCTTGCGGGCCTCTTCATCTTCGGGTGCCACCTGCTCTTCGATGAAGCGAACGACGGTGCTGCGGTATTGCTCGAGGTCGGGGTCGCTCCACGAGCGTCGGAACTGAATTGACATGCAGGCAGTCTCCGCACAACAGGCCATCTGGTCCATCGGCGGAAGCGACGAAAGTTTGCGCCGATCGCGAAATCGTCACTTCTGCCGATTGGATGGCTGCCCGGCTTGCATAACATGCCCCCACGTGGAGCACGCCAAGCGCGCTTGGGCCCAATCTGAAACCGGCAAGCCTGCTTGGCCTCACGGCTTTCATTCACGAAAACTCGCCGGCAATCCGGTATTTGGAGACCTCATGACCAGTTCCCACACCCGTAGAAGGATCGCTTTCCAGCTCGTCGGCCTCGCCTTGGTCGCGTCTCTCGGCAGCGTCGCGCACGCCCAAAAGCGCTATGACACGGGCGCCTCGGATACGGAGATCAAGATCGGCAATATCCTCCCGTACTCTGGTCCTGTCTCTGCCTACAGCACGATCGGAAAGTCCGCGGCCGCTTACATCGCGAAGGTCAACGCAGAAGGCGGTGTAAACGGCCGCAAGATCCAGTTCATCTCCGTCGACGATGCCTACACGCCCTCAAAGACTGTCGAGCAGGCGCGCAAGCTGGTCGAACAGGACGAGGTGTTCGCGATCTTCCTGCCAATCGGAACCGCTCACAATTTGGCCATCCAGAAGTACATGGCGGCCAAGAAGGTGCCTCAGCTCTTTGTAGGTTCGGGAGCCACGCGGTTCGGCGATATCAAGCAAAACCCGTGGACGATCGGGTGGCAACCCACGAACCACGCCGAGGCCGTAGCCTACGCGCAGCATATCCTGCAAACGCATGCCAATGCGAAGGTGGCAATCCTGATGCAGAACGACGACTTCGGGAAGGACTACCTCCAGGGTGTGATGGACGGTCTGGGCGCGAATGCCAAGGGCATGATCGTCTCAAACCAAACCTATGAGACGACGGATCCGACCGTGGATAGCCAGATCGTATCGATGAAGGGCTCCGGTGCCGATACCCTGATCCTCTTGACCACGCCCAAGTTCTCCGCCATGGCGATCAAGAAGGCAGCGGAAATCGGTTGGCAACCCACCAGGTACGTGGTGAGTTCGGCGAGTTCGGTGGGGTCGGTGTTGAAGCCAGCAGGGTTCGATGCATCCAAGGGGGTGATCAGCGCGACCTACCTGCGTGATCCGACCGATCCGGCCACCCAAGCGACCAAGGAATATCAGGACTATGCAGCTTTCATGAAGCAGTACTACCCGGCCGGTGACGTGTCCGACACCTTGAATGTGCTGGGCTACTCGGCCGCTCAGACCCTGGTTCAGACCCTGAAGCAGGCAGGTGACAACCTGACGCGCGAGAACGTGATGAAGCAAGCGTTGAACCTGAACATGACGTTGCCCATGCTGCAACCGGGTATCGACGTCAAGACTTCCCCGACGGATGCGTATCCGATCAAGAAGCTGCAATTGATTCAGTTCAACGGAACGCGCTACGAGCCGACCGGCGGCGTGTTCGGAAGCGCGAAGTAGAAGGCGTGCGGCTGATGCAGGGGGCATAGCTTGGATTTCAGCATCGAGCGAATCGAGGGTGGAGCAGTCTTTACGATTACTCGCCCCGACAGGTTGAATGCCCTCAACCGAGTGGTTTGGGACGGGCTGGAGGGCTGTCTCGATCAACTGGAGCGGCAGAATTCGCGCTTTCTCCTCATCTCTGCGGAGGGGAAGCGTGCGTTCAGTGCGGGTAGCGATCTGAAGGATAACGCCCTCGCGACCTGGGACCAGCAGGCTGCTAAGAACGATCGCGTTCGCAATCTGCTGCTCCGGCTCTCACAGTCGCAACTCTTCACGCTGGCTGCCGTCAACGGTGTCGCCTATGGAGGAGGCCTGGAGCTCGCTCTCGCCTGCACAGTTCGAACCGCCGTCAGCGATGCCACGTTCGCGATGCCGGAGGTTCGGCTTGGGGTGATGCCCGCATACGGCGGCACCCAGTTTCTCCCCGCGGTGATTGGCCGGTCGCGGGCAGCGGAGCTGATGCTCACAGGTCGAACCTTGAGGGCAAGCGAGGCGCTCGAGTGGGGACTCGTCAGCTTCGTGAAGGAAAGCCGCTCGGCAATGCTTGAGCATGCGCTGGCACTGGGCGCTGAAGTGGCAGGCTTCAGCGTCGTAGCGTATCGGAGCATCCTGCGCTGCCTTGCGGCGGCCCATGGTCTTCCGAATCAAGCGGCCATGGATGTGGAAGGCGAAGAGATGAGGAGCGTGCTGGCTTCCGATGATGCAAAGGAAGGCGTGACTGCCTTCGTCGAAGGACGAAGACCAGTCTTCAAGGGTCGGTGAGTGGACATGAACCGCCGTGTCCAAGTCCTCTTCGGAATGGGCCCGGCGGACCTGCTACTGTTGGGTGGAAGCACGTGAGACGTGCGGACCCTTCCGAAGCTAGGAGATCGCCAAATGAACGATGCCACGTCCTACACGCCACCCAGGGTCTGGTCCTGGAACAAGGCCAGCGGCGGCCGTTTCGCGAACATCAACCGTCCGATCGCCGGCCCGACCCACGATCGTGATCTGCCGGTGGGCCGCCACCCGCTGCAGCTCTATTCGCTGGCGACGCCCAACGGAGTGAAGGTCACGGTGATGCTCGAGGAACTGCTCGAACTCGGTCATCGCGGCGCGGAGTACGACGCCTGGCTGATTCGCATCAACGAGGGCGAGCAGTTCGGCAGCGGGTTCGTCGCAGTCAATCCGAACTCCAAGATCCCGGCGCTGATGGATCGCAGCGGGCCGCAGCCTGTACGGGTGTTCGAGTCCGGCGCGATCCTCTTGTACCTCGCCCAGAAGTTCGGTGACGCCTTCCTGCCGGCGGACGCGGCACAGCGCGCCGAATGCCTCTCGTGGCTCTTCTGGCAGATGGGCAGCGCGCCCTTCCTGGGTGGCGGGTTCGGGCACTTCTATGCCTACGCGCCGGAGAAGATCGAGTACGCCATCGACCGCTATGCGATGGAGGTCAAGCGTCAGCTCGACGTGCTGGACCAGCGCCTCGCGGAGAGCGCCTACCTGGCAGGGGACGACTACTCTATCGCCGACATGGCGGTCTGGCCCTGGTACGGCGCACTCGCCAAGGGCCAGCTCTACGAAGCGGGCGAGTTCCTGCAGGTGCAGGAATACACCCATGTCCTGCGCTGGACGAACGAGATTGCCGCGCGGCCGGCCGCGCAGCGCGGCCGCATGGTCAATCGCACCTGGGGCCAGCCCGCCAGCCAGTTGCACGAACGCCATGATGCGGCGGACTTCCAGACACGAACGGAGGACAAGCGGTGATCACCCTCTACGACTGCGCCACGGCTCCGAGCCCCCGCCGCGCGCGGATCCTCCTTGCCGAGAAGGGCATCGCGCATGAAACGGTGGAGGTGGACCTGCGCGCTGGCGAGCAGCTCGGCGAGGCATTCCGCCAAGTTAACCCGCAGTGCACCGTGCCCGTCCTCCAGACGCAGGAGGGCTTGCGATTGACCGACAACGCGGCCATCGCGGCCTACCTGGAGGCACGCTACCCCGAGCCACCTTTGATGGGAAGCACGCCCGAGCAAAAAGCCGAGATCGCGAGCTGGAACTGGCGCGTCGAGTTCGAGGGCCTGCTGGCGATCGCCGAAACGCTGCGCAATAGCTCCCCGGCCCTGGTCAACCGCGCATTGCCCGGCCCGGTGGACTACCCGCAGATTCCCGAGCTGGCCGAACGCGGCCTCGCGCGCATCCAGCGCTTCTTCGACACGCTAGACGCTCGTCTGGCCGAGCATGAATTCATCGCGGTCGACTGCTTCAGCATTGCCGACATCACCGCGGTCGTCGTGGTCGACTTCGCACGGGTGGTGAAGGTGCGCCTCGGAGAGACCCATCCGCACCTGCAGCGCTGGCGCCTGGCGATGGCGCAGCGCCCATCGATGGCTCTCTGAGGCGCCGCGCGCTGGCTTTGAGAACCGCCGAGTCCGTCCATTTCGGTCGGGCTAGATAGGCCTTTGCGCGCACCGGCCTTCAAAGCATGCTGAGGTTGGAGTGGAAATCGTCAGTTAGGACGATGGGAGCGCCTTGCGTGTGTCCATAACATGCTGCGTAGGATTTTGGACTCGGCCAAGCTCAGGTACGCGCCAGGGCGATAGTGAATATGACGAACACAACTCTTTCCGACAGTCTACGCACCATTCTCGACATGCGATTCAGCTGTCGAGGGTACCTCGCAAGGGAGGTTCCATCCGAGACAATCGAAGCGATCGTTGCAATCGCTCAGCGCACGCCGTCCTGGTGCAATTCGCAGCCATGGCAGGTCATCGTCACGGCCCCTGCGGCGACAGACCGCCTACGAGCGGCCCTGCAGACAGCTCCGCTGCTCGCAGACGATGAATGGGAAATCGCACCTCCGAAAGAATATGTTGGCGTCTATCGCGATCGCCGGCGTATCTGCGGCTGGCAACTGTACGAAAGCGTTGGCGTCACGCCTGGGGATCGGGAGGCGTCAGCCCGACAAGCGGCAGAGAACTTCAGGCTGTTTGGAGCGCCGCACGTCGCGGTGATTACGACGGAGCCGCGTCTGGGTACATATGGGGTGCTCGATTGCGGCGCGTACGTCAACAATTTTATGTTGGCTGCGGCGAGCCTTGGAGTTGCAGCGATAGCGCAGGCGGCACTCGCCTCCAAGGCTCAGGTCTTGCGTGAGGCTTTGCCAATTCCTTCTGATCGGCAGGTCGTCTGCGGAATCTCCTTCGGATATGCCGATCCATCGCACCGTGCGAATGCGTTCCGAACTGAGCGTGCTCAGATCAGCGATGTCCTCACCCTTGTGGGGCAGTAAGGGGTGTGGCGGCGTCGTCACATCCTCCTCCGCGCGGCGCTCCTAACTGCACCCCCGCTTCGACTTCCATGACCATATCCAGCGGGTCGACCTCGCGGACCTTGTTGAGTCGGGCCAGCGAAAGCACGAGTTGCCCTCAGACCTCGGAGGGCGTCGCGCCGCCCAGCATTCGGGTGTTCCCGCCCTGCGGGACGATGGCAATGCCGTGTTCATGGCATGCACCGACGCTCGCGCTGACCTCCGCAGTGTTTGCGGGTCTCAGGATCGCCGCGCTTCGGCCCCGGTAGAGGCCGCGCCAGTCCTGGCAGTAAGCCGCGCAGTCGGCCGGATCGGTCAGGTAGCCGCGGTCGCCGAGGATCGATCGAAGCGCCGCACCCAGTGCTGCGGGAAAGGGTCCCGGTTCCGTCTCGTGTGTTGATTGCATCGCTCGATGATGTCGGCGGCGATGGTTGTTGCGAACCTGGCAACGACATGGAGTTTCAACTGATGAAACTTCTCGAATCGCCCGGTGTCGCGTGGAAAGCACCTGCGGCTATCGTCGCCCTGCCGACATTGCAGCGAGAGCAACACCACAGGATGAACACGAGCCCTGAACAGTCCCTGCCGCGCGGAGCGTGCGATTGCCATACGCATGTGTTCCTGGACGAGCGCGAGTTCCCGTACTGGACGCCACGGCGCTACACGCCGCCGCCGGCCTCGATCGAGGCGCTAGTCGCCTTTCATGACGCGCTGGGCGTCGAGCGCGTGGTCATCGTCCAGCCGAGTGTCTACGGACCGGACAACTCGGCGACCTTGAAGGCGTTGCGCGTGCTCGGGCTTGAGCGCGCAAGAGGCGTGGCGGTGATCGACGATGCCACCTCCGACGCGACGCTGCGCGAGCTGTCGGACGCCGGCGTCCGCGGCGTGCGGGTCAATCTGGAAGTCGACGGAGAACGCGATCCCGATCGCGCCTCGGCCTGGCTGCGCAGCGTCGTCGAACGAGTGGGGCCGCTCGGATGGCACATTCAGCTCTTCGCGAGCCTGCCGTTGCTCGGCGCCTGCAGTCCCTTACTCGGGGCCTTGTCCGTCCCGCTCGTGTTCGATCACTACGCGGGCGCGCATGCGCGGCTCGGTGCCCAACAGCAAGGGCTCCCTGAAGTCCTTGCACTGGTGGAATGCGGCAAGGCGTACGTGAAGCTGTCCGCGCCGTATCGCTGCTCGGACGCGCCGGGATACACGGACCTGGATGCGCTGACCCGGCTCTTCGTCGAGCGCAATCCGCAGCGGCTGCTCTGGGGCAGCGACTGGCCGCATCCGCAACCGGGCGTGAGGGCGACGCCCGAGGAGGTTTGCCCGCCGTTCGACGTCGACACGCAAAGCGTGCTTCGCAACTTCACGGGCTGGGTCGGCGACGCGGCGACGCTTCGGATGATCCTCGTCGACAACCCGGCCCGGCTCTACGGATTCGATGCGTAGCGCGATCCTACGCACGCGCACCGCGTCTGATCCCCCGAAGAGGAAACGGAGGCCCGCGCCCATGGACATCGTCGAACTTCTCGAACAGCCGCCGGACGCCAGCGGTGAGCGTCCCGGCACGCGGAGCCTGGGGCGGCTCATCAAGCTGATGCGCATGGTCGCGGCCCGGCCGCAGTTCGGATGGAGGCTGTCGGATCTTGCGGCGGCCTCCGATCTTGACCGGGGAACGGTGCATCGCATGCTGGCGTTCCTGGTGGAAGAGCGGTTGGTCGAACAACGCGCGAGCGATCGTCACTATCTGCCTGGGCCGCTGATGTTCGAACTGGGACTGGCGTTGCCGGATCACATGAAGTTCCAGCGCCGTGCGGAAACCCTGGTCCATGCGTTCGCCGGCCGCATGGGCGGCGTGGGTGTGTTGCTTTTGCGCAGCGGCAATGAGTATGTGTGCAGCGTGCGCGCGGGAACGCTCCCGCTCTCCGGATCGGTGCTGTACCCGGGCACGCGGCGTCCGCTCTTTACCGCGGCCGGGGGCGTGGCGATCCTGCAGACCCTGCCGCCGGACGAAGCGAAGGAAGTGTTGCTCGACAACGTGGCGCAGGAGATCGCGCGTTGTGGGAAGGGGCGGCTCGCGGCGCTGCGGAAGATGCGCGAGCGATCCGACCGACACGGATTCGGCGTCAATCTCGGCGATGTGGTGCCTGGCGTCCACGCGTTCGGTGTGCCGGTACTCGATCGGAACGGTGACGCCTTTGCCTCGATCGGCCTGCTCGGTACGCCTGAGATCTACGACCGGGATAGTGTTCCCGCGTTACGAGACGAACTGCATGAAACGGCCGACGTGATCGCTTCCGAAGCCCGAAAACTCAACCTCTGATCTCGCCCGGGCGTCATGACGGCGGGACCCACCGAACCAAGAAGGAGTAGCAAATGACGAGAGTGTGTTTCGTAGGCGCAGGCGCCGTCGGCGGCTATCTGGGCGCGCACATGTCGAAGGCGGATGTCGACGTGACGTTGGTGGATGCATGGCCGGAACACGTCGATGCCATGCGCAGGAAGGGACTGACGGTTCGAGGGATGAACGGCGCCGGGTCCATTGAGACCCCTGTCCGGGCGCTGCATGTGAGCGATGTCCCGCAACTGGTGCGCGAAAAGCCCTTCGATGTTGCGTTCATCGCGGTCAAGTCCTATGACACCGAATGGGCGACGCAGCTCGTCCTGCCGTATCTCTCGCCGACAGGGTGCGTGGTGTCGTTGCAGAACGGCATCAACGAGGAAACCATCGCGTCGATCGCCGGATGGTCCCGCACGCTTGGCTGTTCGGTCAGTGCCTTGGCTGCCGAACTCGTCGAGCCCGGCCTGATCGTCCGCAACTCGCCGTTGGGTGACGAGAAGAAGGCCGGACTGCGCGTGGGAGAGCTGCACGGCCAGGACACGCCGCGCGCACGTTTGATCTCCGGACTGCTTGCACATGGCGACACTTGCAAGGTGACGTCCAATCTATGGGGCGAGCGCTGGTCGAAACTCACGATCAATGCGATGCGAAACGGCGTCTGCGCACTGACGGGAATGACCGGCAAGCAGCGCGATACCAACGAGGTGTCGCGCGAACTGACGGTCCGGCTGGGGAGCTCCTGCATACGCGTCGGGCGCGCGCTCGGTCTTGCGCTGGAGCCGGTGGGCGGTCTGGACCTGGAGCTGCTGGCGCGCGCGGATGAGGATGCTGCTGCGCACGAGACCATCACGCGCATGATCATGGAGGTCGCGAATTCGCGCAGCGACGCCCAACGTCCGTCGATGGGGCAGGACATCCTCAAGGGGCGGCGCACCGAGACCGAATACATCAACGGATTGGTGGCGCGGCGAGGCGAGGAGGTCGGTGTCGACGTCCGGATCCACCGCCGGGTCAATGAGGTGATCAAGCGCATCGAAAAGGGCGAGCTGTCGCCGAGCCCCGCACTGCTCGCCGAGATCGTCGACTGACGGGCCGCATGTCGCAAAGCGGCTCCGGGCGAAAGTTCAACATGTGGAACTGCGCCCGTTACGCATCTTTCGCGAGCGAAGTGGCACGACTAACGTTGACCCGACCTCGGAGCCATCGCTCCGGGGCGCGGAACAACACGGAGACAGTCATGCAAATTCTCAAGCGCCTGAAGGCGTACTCCCGCGCATCGACGCTGATCGCAGCCGCCGCATTCATCTCGGTGTCTGCGGTTGCGGCGGAGACTTGGCGCGCGTATACCTACAACGCCGTCGCGACGGTGACGGCGGTCAAGGGCCTCAACGCCATGCTCGAGGCGATCAAGAAGGAGACCGACGGCCAGCTCAGCGTGCGCCTCAACCTCGGCGGGACGCTGCCCATTTCCGCAACCAACATCACGCAGGCAGTAAGCGACAACGTGGTCCAGATGGGCGATGACGCGTTCTTCGTGGGCAGCGTGCCGATCGGCGGCGTCGTGCGCCTGCCGATGTTGCTGCGCAGCCGCGCCGAATTCGACAAGGCGTGGGATGTCGAGGCGCCTTTCCTGCGCGCCGAGTACGACAAGCGCAACGTGGTGCTGCTGGGGCGCTACATCTTTCCCGAGAACGTGATGTGGTCCAAGAAGAAGCTCACTTCGCTGGCGGACGTGGCGGGGCAGAAGATCCGCGTCGTCTCGCCGGAGCAGGCCGAGTTCATCAAGCTGCTCGGCGGGATTCCCGTCACGCTCGGGACGTCGGAAGTCGCTGCGGCGATCGATCGCGGCGTCATCGATGGCGTGCTGACCGCGACCTCCGGCTACGGCTACGTCTGGCGCGACCTGCTCAAGTACAGCTGGCGACTTAACGTGAGCTACGTCGACTCGCTCATCCTCGTGAACAAAGGCGCTTGGGAGAAGCTGCCGCAAGACACGCGCGCCAAGGTGCAGGCCATCGTCGACGAGCACACGCGGCAGACGACCGCCGCCATGGCCGCGGAGGACCAGGAGCTGACCCGCAAGCTCGCGGCGGACGGCATGGTCATCACCGAACCGTCGGCCGCGGACCTCTCGGAAGCCGAGAAGCGAATCACCCCGTATTGGAAGGAGTGGGGCAGCAAGAAGCCGGAGGCGGACGAAGCGCTGAAGAAGGTCCGCGCCGCCACCGGCCGCTGATCGAGCGGGGAGAGTTCGATTGGATGCGAAATTCAACCCTGCCGTGAAGACCGAGGTGCTGGCCGAGGTGCTGGAGCTGCACAGCCCCGATGCCGACGAGTTCTGTCCGCACGAAGACCTGCCCGCACGCCTCGCGCGCTGGTGCGTGCAGGCGATCGTCGTCGCGCTGATCGCCATGATGGGCATCGAGATGCTGGTGCGCTCGGCCTTCGGCTGGTCGATCCAGGTGAGCAACGAGATCGGCGGCTATGCGCTGATCGCGATCACCTTCCTGTCGCCCGCCTCGGGACTCCTGCTGCACGCTTTCCATCGTGTGCATTTCCTCGACCAGCGCGTCGGCCGTGTGGCACAGGCGCGTTTGCGCCTGGTCTTCAACTTCGCCGCGGCTGTGGTGACGACGGTCCTGCTGGTCGAGATGGTCCGCTTCGAATGGCTGACCTGGAATTCCGGCGATGTCGCCGCAACCACGCTGATGACGCCGCTGTGGATTCCGCGACTGGCAATGCCCGTGGGGACGGCGCTCCTGCTGTGGGCGCTCCTGAGGACGCTCGCCGGGGACTGGCGCCGCCTGCGCGCGGCCTCGGCGGCGCGCGCCTGACGCTTCAACAACCCGAACACAAAGGAGTTCGCCATGGGCGGCGACTATCAGATCGTCTTCATCTTCATCCTGTTCATCGGGTTGCTCGGGGTGGGCATGTCCGTGCCCTTCGCCATCCTGCTGCCGGGCGTGCTCTACCTCTACCTGCAGGGCGGAGTGGGAGCGCTGCATGGGCTCGGGCTGGCGAGCTGGGGCAGCATGGACAGCTACACGCTGACCGCGATTCCGCTCTTCGTGCTGATGGCCGAGATGCTGCAGACCAGCGGCCTCGGCCGACGCGTCTATGGCGGGCTCTCGTGCCTGGTGCGCCGGGTGCCGGGCGGTCTGCTGCAGACCAACATCGCCGGCTGCGCGATGTTCGCGGCCATGAGCGGCTCGAGCATCGCCACGGCGGCATCGATTGGGCAGGTGGCGTTGCCGCAGCTTCGCTCGCGCAACTACGACCCACGGATGGCCAGTGGGACGCTCGCGGCGGGCGGCACGCTCGGCGTGCTGCTGCCGCCCTCGATCGCGATGATCGTCTACGCCACCTTCACGGAAACCTCGGTGGTCAAGCTCTTCATCGCCGGGGTCGCGCCGGGACTCCTGCTCACGCTCATGTTCATGGTCTATATTGCGATCGCAGCGCTCATGCGCCCGGAGATCGCCCCGCCTGATCGCGGCGAGCTCACGCTTCATATGGCGATGCGCGCCGTGGGAGACATCCTCCCTTTCATGGCGCTGATCGTGGCCGTGCTCGGCGCGATCTACGCCGGCATCGCGACGCCGACGGAGGCCGCCGCGGCGGGCTGCATCTTCGCGGTGGTCCTCGCCAGGCTCTTCGGGAAGCTGACGTGGCGCGACTTCGTGGGCTGCCTGAAGCGCTCCACGCTCGTGGTGAGCAACATCCTCTTCATCACCTATGCCGCATTCATATTCGCCTACGCGATGAGCTTCGCGGGCGTGGGCGAGGAGATCACGAAGTTCATCATCGGGCTGAACCTGAGCAAGCTCGAGTTCTTCATCGCGCTGCTGGTCCTTTTCACCGCGCTGGGCGCGGTGGTCGAGAGCCTCGGGATGGTCGTCATCACCGTTCCCTTGCTGTACCCGATGCTGGCGAGCTATGGCATCGATCCGGTGTGGTTCGGGATCATCGTGGTGCTCTTCATCGAGATGGGCCAGATCACGCCGCCGATCGGCATCAACCTGTTCGTGATCCAGAGCATCTCGCGCGGGAAGCTCTCGGACGTGGTCCTGGGCACCGTGCCCTTCCACCTGTTGATGTTCCTGCTCCTGCTGCTGCTCGTGATCTGGCCCGAGCTCGCCCTCTGGCTCCCCGGGCAGATCACTGGAAAGTGACCCCTTCAGTTCATCGCCTCACAAATCAGGACATGACCATGTTTGCACCTCCCGAGAGACTGAAGGCCGAGGTCTTCGCGCGCATCCCCGAGAAGTTCCACGCGCATGGAAAGAGCGAATGGGTGCGAACTCAGCTCCACGGCGCGCCGGCACCGGTCTTCATTGAAGGGCCCTCTTTCGATCGCGACGGCAACCTCTGGATCGTCGACATTCCGTGGGGGCGGATCTTCCGCATCGACCCGCGCGGCGGTGTCGAGCTCGTCGTGCAGTACGACGGCGAGCCCAACGGACTCAAGTTCCACCCTGACGGACGCGCCTTCATCGCCGACTACCGGCGGGGCATCATGGTGCTGGACCCGCGAACAGGGCGCTTCGAGCCGCATCTGGAGCGCGCGCGCCTGGAAGGCTTCAAGGGATGCAACGACCTGTTCTTTGCATCCAACGGCGATCTCTACTTCACGGACCAGGGACAGACAGGGCTCCACGACCCCACCGGCCGGCTGTTCCGGCTCAGGCCGTCGGGCCAGCTCGACCTGGTGCTTGCCGGCATCCCGAGTCCGAACGGACTCGTGATGAATCTCGATGAGACGGCGGTGTACCTCGCCGTGACGCGTGACAACGCGATCTGGCGCGTGCCGCTCATGCATGACGGCACGGCGACCAAGGTGGGTGCGTACATCCGCATGAGCGGCGGGGGCGGTCCGGACGGCATCGCGCTCGACGAAGCCGGCGGGCTGGCGGTGTGCCATGTCGGCTTCGGCGCCGTATGGCTCTTCAGCCCGAAGGGCGAGCCGCTCTTGCGCATCGATGCACCCGACGGCGGCCTCTATACGACGAACTGCGCCTATGGCGGGCCCGACGGCCGGACGCTGCACATGCTCGAATCGCGCAGCGGCACCGTGTTCACTGCGAGGGTGCCGGTTGCGGGACGCCCCATGTACTCGCATGCGAAAGTCTGAGCTCCCCGCACCACCGCGCGTGTGTCTTTCCTGGTGAGATGGCCGTCCCGCCCTCCGAACGATGGGGGCGGGGATTCACCATAGGCGGACAGGAAGGGAATGCTGACAATTCCGCCATGAGTCAAGATTCCCCAACGCTGCAACGCCCGGCGCGCACCGGCGGCTCTGACCGCGCAGGAACCCAGAGCCTGGGGCGTGGCATCAAGCTCATGCGAATGATCGCCACCCGCCCCGGCTTCGGGTGGCGCCTGTCGGATCTGTCCGCGGCTTGCCAGCAGGACAAGGCCACGGTGCATCGCATGCTCGCGTGCCTGGTGGAGGAGCGCCTCGTCGAACAGCGCACTTCGGACAAGCACTATGTCCCCGGCCCGCTCATGTACGAACTGGGCTTCGCGCTGCCCGAGCGCGTGCAGTACCAGCATTGCGTCGAGTCCGTCGTGCAGGGACTCGCCCGGCAAATGGGCGGCATCGGCGTGATGCTGCTGCGAAGCGGCAATGAATACGTTTGCACGATCCGCGCCGGAACGCTCCCGCTCACGGGAATGATGGTGTATGCGGGCACCCGCCGTCCGCTCTTCACGTCGGTGGGTGGCGTTGCGATTCTTCAGACGCTTCCGCCCGAAGAGGTTCGCGAGGTGCTGCTGGACAACGTCGCGCAGGAGATCGCGCGCCGGGGCACCGCGCGCCTCGAAGCGCTTCAGAAGATGCGGGAGCGGTCCGACCGGCATGGCTTCGGCGTCAACCTGGGCGATGTCGTGCCGGGTGTCCATGCCTTCGCGGCGCCGGTGCGCGACGGCAAGGGTGATGCGTTCGCAGCGGTTTGCCTGATGGGGACCGGCGATCTCTATGGCGAAGAGCGGGCGGGCGAGATTCGCGGCGTGTTGTTCGCTGCGGCGGATGCGCTGGCCGCCGACGCTCACAAGTTCAATATGTGAAACATGCTGAAGGCCGGGCCTTCGCCTGACCGAAGGCGAGGCTTAAGGTTGTGGCGGTCCTCGATTCGCCACACCATGAACATTCAATCCGCTGTGAACCTGGAAGACTTGCGACGCCTCGCGCGCCGAAAGCTTCCGCGCATTGCCTTCGACTTCATCGACGGCGGCTCCGACGACGAACTCTGCCTGCACCGCAATCGTGAGGCCTTCGAACGTCATCGCCTGGTGCCGCGCTATCTGCGCGACGTGACACGGCGCGACCAGTCGGTCGCGCTCTTCGGGCGAACCTACGCGAGCCCGATCGGCATCTCGCCCACGGGCCTCGCGGGACTGTTCCGCCCGGACGCGGACCTGATGCTTGCCGAGGCGGCGCGCGAGGCGAACGTGCCCTTCCTGTTGTCGAGCGCGGCCAACGCTGCGCTCGAAGACGCTATCCGCGTCGCGCCGGAGCATGTGTGGTTCCAGATGTACTGCACGAGCGACGAGCGCATCAACGCGGATCTGGTGGAGCGTGCGCGCAAGGCGAAGATCGGCGTGCTCGTGGTGTCGGTGGACGTTCCGGTCAACTCGAACCGCGAGCGCAACCGCCGCAACGGCTTCTCGCGTCCCTTCCGGATGACGACCGGCGTCGCCCTTGAAGCGCTGGGGCATCCGGCGTGGGTGTTGCGCTATCTGCGCACGGGCGGGATTCCGATGATGCGCAACTGGAAGCCCTATGCGCGCGAGGGCGCCACGGCAGGCGAAGTCGCCGACATGTACGGCACGCTGACGCCGGCGCCGATGGTGACCTGGGCGCACCTGAAGCGTATCCGCAGCGCCTGGTCCGGACCGCTTGTTGTCAAGGGGCTGCTTCATCCGGACGATGCGCGAGAGGCGGCGCAACTCGGCGCGGACGGCATCGTGATCTCCAACCACGGCGGACGCCAGCTCGACGCCGCGCCCGCACCGCTCGAAATGCTGCCCGAGATCCGCGCCGCCGTCGGCAAGGACGTGCAGCTCATCCTCGACAGCGGCGTGCGCCGTGGATCGGATGTCGTGATCGCCCGCTGCCTCGGAGCGCAGTCGGCGATCTTCGGCAGGCCCACGCTGTTCGGGGTCGCCGCGGGCGGACGGGCCGGCGCAAGCCGCGCGCTGCAGATCATGCGCAACGAGATCGACATGGTCATGGCGCAGATCGGTTGCGCATCGCTCTCCGATCTCGGGCCGGGGTATCTCATGTCGCAGCAGCCCGGTCCTGCGATCGGAAGTTCAACGGATGAAACAACGCTGCCGCGGAAGTCGCAACCGGCGACGGTCTGAGGCTAAGGTCGCTATCGAAGAAAAGGAGACAGCACCATGACGTCCATCTTCCGCCGTCGCATGCTTGCCTTGCTGGCGGCCTTTGCCCTTGCGCCCCGGGTCGCGCCGCCCGCGCACGCCGAGGGAGCCGCGGCTTGGCCAAGCCGGCCGGTCAAGATCATCGTGGCCTACCCGGCGGGGCAGAGCACCGACATCGCGACGCGCTACTTCGCAGAGAAGCTGACGCACGCCTTCGGCCAGACCTTCTTCGTCGAGAACCGGGTCGGTGCCTCCGGCAATATCGGCACCGCCTTCGCGGCGCGCGCGACGCCCGACGGTTACACGCTGCTGATGGGCGCCTCGGGCACGCACGCGATGAATCCGGCGCTCTACGCCAACCCGGGCTTCGATGCCGAGAAGGACTTCGACCCCATTGCACTGACCGCGTTGATTCCGTTCGCGATCTCCACATCGTCGAACGCTTCGGTCAGTTCGATGAGCGAGTTGATCGCCATGGCGAAAAGCAAACCGGACAAGGTGGACGCCGCGCTTCCGAGCGTGACGGCCCAGCTCGTGTTCGAGATGCTGCGCCAGCGCGACGTGCCGTTGTATGCCATCAACTTCAAGGGCTCGGGTGAGGCGATGGCCGCTGTCCTGGGAGGGCACGTGCAAGTGCTGATCGATACCGTGGCAGCCACACGCACCCAGATGCCTCGAATCAGGCCACTGGCGGTGACCACCGCGACGCCGGTGGTGTCGATGCCGGGGGTGAAGACGACCGCCGAGCAGGGCCTGCCCAACTTCACCATCGCCGCCTGGAACGTCCTGATGGTTCCGCGCGGCGTGCCTGCCGAGATCCAGAGCCGGCTGGCGGCCGAGATGCGCAAGATCCTCGATCTGCCGGAGACCCAGAAGGCGCTCGCGGACCTGGGCTTCGAACGTGCGCCGAGCCTTGCGGGGAATGAACTCGCGAGCTGGCTGCGCGAAGAGCGCCGCAACTATGCCTCGGTCATCCAGGCAGCGCACATGCGCGCCGAATAGCAGGGCTTTCGCGCGTCCCGATTCTTGTCACGAAGGCCCATTCCAAGGGCAGAGGAACTCACATGAGCATTCAGACTACGCCACTGCATTCAGACTATGCCGTCGAGGTGCATGCCTCGATCATGGACATCGTCGACGACCTGGACGCGATCGCGGAGATCAAGGCGATCTGGCATCGATCGCCGGTCATGATCTTCCGGCGGCAGTCGCTGGACGAGGCCGAACTTGTGCGCTTCACCGAGCGCTTCGGCCTGTGCGAGACCAGCGGCCGCAAGGACATTCAGTCGCCGTATCACGAGCAGATCATCTACTTCAGCACGCTCAAGTACTCGGATGGCCGCTTCGTCGGCGGGTTCGCCGGCGGGGAGGACGTCGACTGGCACTCGGACCAGACTTTCCAGGTACGGCCGGCGACCGGCGCACTGCTCTACGGCACGGAAGTGCCGCGCGACGGTGGTGACATCTACTGGTCCAATCAGTACGGCGCGTGGGACCTGCTGCCCGAGGACGTCCGCCGTCTGATCGACGGCCGTGTCGGCGTCTACCGCTATGCCAAGCGCTACGCGATGCTCAATGCGACCGAACTTCGCGACAAGGCGAAGGCCAATGCGATGCTGAGCCTGCCCGATGCCCGTCACCCCGTGGTCCTGACACATCCGCGCACCGGTCGCAAGGCGCTCTATGCCGACCAGACGACGCTGATCGAGATCGAGGGCCTGTCGAAGGAGGAGAACGAACGCGTTCTGCCGATCCTGTTCGCGACCGGTGGAGATCCCTCGCTGGTCTATCGGCACAAGGTCCACAACGGCGACGTGATGATTTGGGACAACGGATGCACGCTCCACCGGCGCGATGTGATGAGCATCGACCAGCCGCGCCTGATGAAGCGGACCACCTTCCGTCTCTCGCCCAGCGAGCATTGCGTTCCGCACGCGTGAACCCTTTTGAAAGACAAGCAAGCATGAGTTCAAAGGTCTATCTGAAGGTGCGCCGTGTCGCGCAGGACTTGGTCGAGCGCGCGCGTGAAGTCTCCGTCGCCGACATCCACGAGGCGATGGGGCCTCAGGGGCGAAGCGCCCTCATGGGTGCGCGCATGCGGCCTATCCGCGAAGGCCAGCCCAAGATCGCGGGCCCTGCCGTGACCGCGCAATGCTGGCCCGGGGACAACCTCATGATGCATCGCGCCCTCTATCTGGCCCAGCCGGGCGATGTGCTCGTGGTCGTCTGCCAGGCGGAACTCTCGGGCGCGCAGTGGGGTGACATGGCCGGGCGCTACGCAAAGCAGAAGGGACTTGCGGGCGTGGTCGTGCAAGGTTGCGTGCGCGATGTGGACCAGTTGCGGGAGATCGGCCTGCCGGTGTGGTCCACGCACATCTGGCCCATCCATCCCGACAAGTCGGGTCACGGTCTCGTGAATGCGCCGGTGGTGTGCGAAGGCGCGTTGGTCCGGCCGGGCGACCTGATCGTGGCCGACAGCGATGCAGTGGTCTGCGTGCCGCGCGACGGCGCAGCGGGCGTGCTCGACGCCGCGCAGGCGCGCATGCACAAGGAAGACGCAGGCGCGGAAAGGGTTCGCGCGGGCACGTCGGTGTGGGAGCTCAGCGGTGCGGCCGAGAGCTATGCCCGTCTCGCCGGCGTAGAGGAGATCGATGCCGCCTTTGACGATGGTGCCCTCGCTGCGCGCTAGTCCGGGCGATGCGGCACCGCCGCATCGTTCGATGGATCGCGTTCAACTGAGGGCAGTCAAGCGCGCACGCCGAAAAGCGGTGCGCGTCCAGGATTGCGAAGCGCTCGCCGCTTGCGCGATCTCCCTACTGGAGCGGTCGATCGCATGCGGTCACCGGCGCCTCGCCGTACTTCGCCTGCACGATGCCGCGGAGAAGGGCGCCGCCCTGACGACCCAGCACGTGGCTTACTGCGAGCAGGTAGCCAAGTCGGCGGACGAACCGGAACTGAAAGCGTTGGTCCGGCGCTCGCGCCAGTTGCTGAAGGTCAGGACCGCATCCACTGGCGCTCGATGAAGCTCGTCGTGGCGAGCAGCAGCTGGGCGCACTCCAGCACGCTGCTTTCCATGCGGTGGCGCGGCCCTGCAATGGCAATGGCGAGCGTCTCGGCGTTGAGCGTCAGCGACGACGCCACAGCCCACACGTCGACCACGTTCTCGCCGCGCGTGACGAAATAGCCTCGACGGCGACCGTCGAGAACGTCATTCGCCAGATCATCGGGCGTGGTCAGCGTGCTCCCGGTGATGGCCGGCAGCTGCAGGCCCGCCACCTGTTGGCGCAACTCCGCCTCCTTCAGGCTGCCGAGCAATGCCTTGCCGATCGAGCTCGAATGCAGCGGCTTGAATTCGCCCGGCTTCGCCGTGTAGCGGATGGCATGCGGACCTTCGATGACCTGCAGGTAGATCACCGCGTTGCCCTGGCGCTTGCCAAGGATGATGGTCTCGCGCGATGCATCGCGCAGGCGCTCCAGCAGCGGGACGACGCGATCCATGAACGGGTCGTGCTCATGGATCTCGCGCGTCACATCGAAGAAGCGCCGCGTCGGATAGAGCGCGCGCGGGCGCGTGAGCGAGTAGAGATAGCCGCGCGCCGTCAGCGTGCCGACGATCGCGTGGCAACTGCTCTTGGGAATGCCGGCGGCCTCGGCAAGGTCGGTCAGCGACAGCGGCTTCTGGTGCCGGTGGAAAACCTCCAGGATGTCGAGCACGCGCTCCACGGCGGTGACTGCCGCTGCCGACCCGCCTGCTCGCGCCTGCACGGTTTCAGTTTGTTCGGTATTTCGAACATCGTGCTCCAAGCTTGCCTCTTGTGGTTCCATTCGTGGTGGTTTGTTCAGCGGGTCGAACTTGTGTTCTTCCTCGGGAAGGATGGCAAATCTAGCATCGCCGCATGACGACGACAACCATGGAGAAACCCCGCGTCGCAAGCACTCTGCGCGTGGAAGAACAGGCACCCGGCGTGGTTCGCGTGACCATCGACCGGGCCGAAAAACACAACGCGCTTGCGCGACCCGTGTTGGCCGAGCTGGGTGATGCGATCCGGTCGGCCGGCGAACGGAGCGACCTCAGATTCATCCTTCTGACCGGCGCTGGTGAACGCTACTTCGCGGCCGGCGGCGACCTGAAGGATCTCGCGAGCGTTCGCGATGTCCAGGCCACCGAGGCGATGATGGACGAGGCCGGTGCTGCACTCGATGCGATCCGCCGCTGTCCGGTGCCCGTCATCGCCCACCTCAACGGTGACGCGATCGGCGGTGGCGCCGAGCTGGCGCTGGCCTGCGACATGCGGCTGCAGGCCTCGCATGCGCGCATCGGCTTCATCCAGGCCAAGCTGGCGATCACCTCTGCATGGGGCGGTGGCCCGGACCTCTTCCGCCTCGTCGGGCCCGCGCGCGCGCTTCGCATGATGGCGCGATGCGAGCTGGTTGATGCGGTGCTTGCGCTGTCGTGGGGCTTGGCCGATGCAGTCATCGACCAGGGCCTGGACGGCTCTGACATGGCCGACTTCCTTCGGCCACTCTTGACGTGTCCGCCGCAGGTTCTCCGCGGCATCAAGGCCCAGGCCATCGCGGCGCGTGCGGGCGATGGATGGAACGCCCAGCGCCTCGTCGAAAGGGACCATCTCGTGCGCACCTGGCTGCACGAGGACCACTGGACCGCTTCCGAAAAACTGCTGTCGAAGAGCACACGATGAACATGCGAGACAACGCGTTCCAGGCCCTCCCCGCGGAGCCCGATCTGGGGCCGCTCAGCCGCACGGGAATTCCCGTTCCAACCAGCGTCGACGCGAGCGCCGTTCGCCCCGAGAAGATCGGGCGGCCGGGCGAGTATCCGTTCACGCGGGGAATCTTTCCCGATGGTTTCCAGGGGCGGCTATGGACCATCCGCCAGTACTCCGGCTTCGGCACAGCCGAGGAATCCAACGAGCGCTACAAATTCCTTCTCGAGCAGGGACAGACAGGCTTGTCGGTCGCGCTGGACCTTCCGACGCAGTGCGGCTACGACCCCACGCATCCGATGGCGCGTCCCGAGATCGGCAAGGTCGGCGTGTCGCTGTCGAACCTGAGCGAAGCCGAGATCCTCTTCAATGGACTGGACCTCTCTCGCATCTCCACGTCGTTCACCATCAACGGCACGGCGGCGATCGTCTATGCGATGTACCTCGCTGTGGCCGACAAGCAGGGCGTGCCGCGCGCGAAGCTGACGGGCACGATCCAGAACGACATCCTGAAGGAATACGTCGCGCGCGGAACGTGGATCTTCCCGGTGCGTCCGTCGATGCGCCTGATTGCGGACTCGATCCTCTATTCCAATGACACGACACCGCGCTTCAACCCCATCAGCATTGCCGGCGCGCATGTGCGTGATGCCGGTGCGACCGCGGCGGAGGAGATGGCCTACACGCTGGCCAACGGCCTCGCCTACGTAGAGGAGCTTCGGCGCCGCGGCGGCGACGTCGAGAAGTTCGCCAAGCGCCTCTCGTTCTTCTTCTACGTGCACATGGACTTCTTCGACGAGATCGCGAAGTTCCGTGCAGGCCGGCGCCTTTGGGCGCGCTTCTTGAAGGAACGCTACGGCGTCAAGGATCCGAAGGCGCAGCACTTCCGCTTTGGCGTGGTGTGCGGCGGCTCTTCGCTGGTGGCGCCCCAGCCCTACAACAACGTGGTGCGCGTGGCGGTGGAAACGATGGCAGCGGTGTTCGGCGGCGCGCAATCGATCTTCACCTGCGCGTTCGACGAAGCATTCCAGATCCCGACGGAGTTTTCCGCGGAACTCGCGGTGCGAACGCAACAGATGATCGCCTACGAGTCCGGCATCGCGCGCAGCGTCGATCCGCTCGGCGGCAGCTACTTCCTGGAGCAGCACACCGATCGCATGGAGGAGATGATCCTTGGGATCATGGGAGAGATCGACGCCTATGGCGGTGTGATCCCAGCAATCGAAGACGGATGGATCCAGCTTCGCCTCGCCGAGCGCGGACTCGAGCGCAAGCTCGATACCGATGCAGGCCGCCACGCCATCATCGGCCAGAACTTCTTCCGCAAGCAGGACGAGCAGATCGGCGTCGGCGATGTCTTCACGCTCGACTCCACTGTCGCGCAGCGCGCGCTCGAGAAGTTCCAGCGTGTGATGGATACGCGCAGCCAGACGGCCGTCGATGCGGCCCTGGCGAAGCTTGCGGTCGCAGCCGCCAAGGACGACGAGAACGTCATGCCCTACCTCGTCGACTGCTGCCATGCCTACGCCACCGTCGGGGAGATGGTCGCCTGCCTCAAGAAGGAATGGGGCGAATTCAAGGAGCCCGTGAAGCTATGAACCATGTGAAGGAAGTCCGGCCGCTGGCCGGAAGGCGCATCCTCATCGGAAAGCCGGGCCTGGACGGCCATGACATCGGCGCGAAGATCGTCGCCCTGACGCTTCGCGATGCCGGCGCCGAAGTCATCTACACCGGCCTGCGGCGAAGCCCGGGCCAGATTGCGCAGGTCGCGGTGGACGAGGGCGTCGATGCGGTGGGGCTCAGCATCCTGTCGGGCAGCCACAAGGAGCTTGTTGCCGACGTCATTGCCGAGCTGCGGAATCTGGATGCGGAAAGCATCAAGGTGTTCGTCGGCGGGACCATTCCCGGCGAAGATCACTCCGCCTTGCACGAACTCGGCGTGCTCGCGGTATTTACGGCGGACATGACCCTCGACTCGGTGGTCTCGCTCATGGTCGAGAGGCTTGCAGCATGAGCGGACCGCTGGCCGGTATTCGCGTGATCGAGGTGGGGCATATGCTGGCCGGGCCCTTCTGCGGGCTGCTGCTGGCGGACATGGGTGCCGAGGTCATCAAGATCGAACCGCCAGAAGGGGACATCGGGCGCCGGGTGAGTCCGCATTCCATCGGTCCGCACAACGCGTATTTCGCGAGCCTCAATCGCAACAAGAAAAGCATCGTGCTCGACCTGGCGGGTGCGGAAGGGCGCGCACAGCTCGAATCCATTGCCGCCGACGCGCATGCGCTGGTTACCAATTTGCGTCCCTCGGCGATCAAGAAACTGCGGCTGACCTACGAGGGCCTTCGGGACTGCAATCCGAAGCTCGTCTGCGTCGCGCTCACAGGCTACGGGCTGGACGGCCCCTATGCCGAGAGCCCAGCCTACGACTACGTGATCCAGGCCGTGACAGGCGTCATGTCGCTGACCGGCGAACCCGATGCGCCGCCGACTAAGGCCGGCTACTCGGCAGTGGACAACTCCGCCGGCATGGCCGCCGCGATGGCGCTGCTCGCGAAGATCGTCGAGGGCCGTGGCGGACAGGTGGATGTGGCGATGTACGACGTGATGATGTCGCAGCTCAACTACCTCGCGGGCGCGACGCTCAATGCGGGAGAAGTGGCGCAGCGGTTCGCGAACTCCTCGCATCCGTACATGGTGCCGGCGCAGATCTTTCCGACGCGGGACGGCTGGCTCACGCTCTTCATCACCCATGACAAGTTCTGGCAGAAGTTCTGCCGCGAGGTCGGCAGGCCTGAATGGGAGCATGACTCCAGCTTCGCGACCATGGACAGCAGACGCCGCAACCGCGCCGAAGTCCTGGCCGCCATTGGCGAAGTGTTGCTTGCTGAAACTGCTGCCGCGTGGGTGCGCCGCCTCGCGCCGCTGGGCCTGGTGGTTTCCGAAGTGGGCACGCTCGCCGAGGCCCTGGAGAGCGACCTCGCGCGATCGCGGGGCCTGATCGTGCCGCTTGGCGGAAGCGATAGCGGGCTGCGCGCGGTCGCCAGTCCTGTGCGTTTCAGCGGGTACGTCCCGAAGTACGGACTGCCGCCCCTGCTCGACGAGCACCACGACCAGATCGCCTCTGGAGCGCCCGCATGACCGAGCGCCGGCCGCTGGATCGGCAGGGTCTCGGGCGCGCATTGACCGCACTGGCGAATGCGAGCGCGGGCGCGGCGATGGATACGTCTGACGACACCGGCGGCTGGCACGCGCGTCGCATCGGCATCACGGGCGCGCCCGGCGCGGGGAAGAGCACCCTCTGCGGGAACCTTGCGCTGCACCGGCTGCCGCGAGGACGCGTGGGCGTGCTCGCCGTCGATCCGAGCAGTCCGAAGTCCGGCGGCGCGATCCTTGGCGATCGCGTCCGGATGGATGAGCTGCCCGGAAGCGCGGAGCTGTTCATTCGCTCCATCGCCTCACGGTCCACCACCGACGGCCTGTCGGACAACCTTCCGGAGATGCTCGATCTGATGGACCGATACCGGTTCGACGAAGTGCTTCTCGAAACCGTTGGCGTGGGGCAGGCGGAATACGCGGTGCGGCAACAGGTCGACACGCTGGTGCTGGTGCTGCTGCCCGAGAGCGGCGACGTGGTGCAGGCGATGAAGGCGGGCATCATGGAAATGGCCGACATCTTCGTCGTCAACAAGTCCGACCTTCAGGGCGCGCAGAAGATGGCGACCGACATCAAGCGGATCGCCGCGATCACCCCGCGCCCCGCGACTGCCTGGCGGCCACCCGTGCTGCTGGTTTCGTCATCGAAGGCGGAATCCGTGGCCGTGCTCTCCGCGGAAATCGATCGCCACCAGCAATGGCTGGCAAGCACGGATGCGGCCGCGGGCCTGCGGCGCAATCGGGCGCGCTATCGCCTGCGGCGCCTGCTGGAGCGACGCATCGCAGAGGTGGTCGCGAAACTGGATGCCGACCAACTCGATGCGCCGATGGATGTTCTGCTGCGGCATTCGATCGAGAGTCTCTGCGCAGAGGCGTTCCACCCGACGGGTCCTAGCAAGGCTTCGTCCCCGCGAGCGTGATCCGCTGCATGACGCGACGGAAGCCGTGGTAGTCGTTCACCGGGTTGTGCATCGTCGCGCGGTTGTCCCAGAAGGCAATGGATTCCGGCTGCCAGATGAAACGGCAGGTGAAATCCGGTTTGACCTGATGCTCGAACAGGAAGCGCAAGAGAGGGGCGCTTTCGTCCTCGGTCAGGCCTTCGATTCCCACCGTGTGGGCGACGTTGACGTACAACGCCTTCTCGCCCGTTTCCGGGTGTGTACGCACGATGGGGTGGCTCGCCGTGTAGTCTTTGGAGGAAGCGCCCTGGCCGTCGGTCCTGATGCGGTCCTCCCGCGTCTTGGACACGTCCGCCTTGGCCGAACTGGAGATGCCCTTCAGACCTTCCAGCAGGCGCTTCATCGTGTCCGAGAGGCCCCGATAGGCCGCCGCCTGGTTGGCGAACATCGTGTCGCCGCCATACGGTGGGATCTCCTTGGACATGAGCAGCGTGCCCATGGGCGGCTCTTCGAGATAGGTGGTGTCGGAGTGCCACACGCCGCCGAAATTGATTCGTTCATGTTCGAGCTTCTTCACTTCGATGATCTCGCGAAACCCGTCGATGCCTTTCACGAACGGATATTCGATCGGGTTGCCGAACGCGCGTGCAAACTGCAGGAACTGCGCCGGGTCGAGAGCCTGGCGATGGAAGAAGATGACCTTGTGCGTCAGGAGCGCTTCGCGCACCAGCGCGGCGGTCGATTCGGTGAGTGGCTGCCGCAGGTCGATGCCTGAGATTTCAGCGCCCAGAGCACCTGCGACGCGTTTGACGTTCATGCGGATTCCTTGATGGGTTGTTCTGACAGAGAGGCGGTCACGCGAACCTCTCTCCCGGGCCAGGCGAGATGCTAGGCTTGCGGCTCCTGCACAACAAATCAAATAATCTGAACGATTATTCAAATCCGGAGATGAAGATCAACTTCAAGGTGCTGTCCACCTTTCTTGCAGTCGCGGAGAACGCGAGCTTCAGTAAGGCAGCCGAGCAGACGCATCTGTCGCTCCCGGCGGTGAGCATGCAGGTCAAGCAGCTCGAGGAGCGACTGGGTGTCGCCTTGTTTCAACGGACGACCCGCAAGGTGGAACTCACGCGCGAAGGCGAAGCGTTGATGATCAGCACCCGCAAGGCGATCGCCGAGTTGGACTCGTCGCTCGCGCGCATTCAGATGGCGGCGAAGGCGCAGCAGGGCCATCTGTCCTTCGCCTGCGTGCCGACCGTCGCCGGCAGCGCCTGCCCGGATTGCTGGTGGAATTCGCGCGGTGCTATCCCGGCATCTCGGTTCGGGTGCGTGAACTCGCGCAACCTGAATTGCTGGAGGCGGTGCGACGACGTGACGTTGACTTCGGAATCGGCCCCGTGCCTGATCGACTCGGCGAGCTGGAAGCTCAACCGCTTTTCGATGATCCCTATGTCGCGTTGGTGCCGGGTGACCATCCGGCAGCCGGCAGGTCGGGCATCTCCCTGCGCGCGCTGGCCAAATTGCCGCTGCTGACCTTGGGTCCGTCGCAGTTCCACCGTCATCTCATGATGGCCATGCAGCAACAGAGCCTCGCTCCCCAGCTCAGCTATGAATTCACGAGCGTGAACACCATGGTGGCCATGGCGGAGGCGGGGCTGGGAATCGCGGTGCTGCCGAGTGTCGCGGTGCCGCGTGGAACTGTGCTGACGCAGCTTCGCGTCATTCGTCCGGCAATGCTGCGCACGATCGCGGTCGTCACGATCCGTGGACACACCGCGTCTCCCTCCGCGGCGCGCTTCATCTCCATGTGCGACTTGCTGACGCCGAGGACAGCCCGTTGAGTACCTGAGTGCCACCATGAGGGTTTCCCGCAGCCGGATGTTCCGCATTTCGAACATCCGCCGGCGGCTTTTGCGAAGGACGCAAATTGCGTTCTCCTTGTTCAGAGGATCGAACGAAGACCGTTCCTTCCAGCGGCGAGCGAACCTAGCATCGCGCCAGCAAGAACAAAGGAGACATCGGACATGTGGATCACCATCAAGAGACTGCTCGGCTTCGCATTGATCTTCTCGTTCGCGATCGTGGGAATGGCCCAGAGCTTTCCGGATCGGCCGGTCAAGATCCTGGTGCCGCAGGCGCCGGGTGGCGCGTCGGATGCGCTCGCGCGAATCATGGCGCAGAAGCTGTCGGATAAGTGGGGCCGGCCCGTCGTGGTCGACAACCGTGCCGGCGCGGGCGGCAACGTGGGCATGGAAGTCGTGGCGACCTCTCCCCCTGACGGCTACACGTTGTTGATGAGCTATGTGGGCACGCATGCGATCAACGGTGCGCTTTACAAGAAGCTGCCCTTCGATCCGGAACGTGACTTCGCGCCGGTCGCGACGTTGGCGACCTTGCCCTTCGTGATCGTCGTTCGTCCCGATGCGCCGTTCAAGACGGTTCCAGAATTGGTGGCGGCCGCGAAAAATGGCCGCTTGACATACGGGTCCGGCGGCAACGGATCTGTCAATCATCTCCTCGGCGAGATGTTCAATTCGGCAGCGAACGTGAAGCTGATTCATGTGCCGTATCGGGGTGCCGCCCCCGCGATGCAGGACCTGCTCGGCGGGCAGATCGATCTTGTCTTCACCAGCCTGCCCTCGGTGGCCGGCGCGATCAAGCAGGGGGCGCTGCGGCCGATCGCGGTGACCAGTGCGAAGCGCGCGCGTGCGTTCCCCGACGTCCCGACGATCGCCGAGGCCGGCTTGTCCGAATTTGATGTCAATCCGTGGTTCGGTCTGTTCGCTCCAGGCAAGACGCCCGCACCTGTGATCCGGAAGATCAATGCGGATGTCAATGCGCTGCTCAAGGACCCGGACGTGATCGGCAAGTTCGAAGCGCAGGGCGCGGAGGCCCTCGCCACCGACCCTGGGCAATTCCGGAAGCTGCTCGCGTCAGACATCGTGAAGTGGGGGCGGGTGGTCGAGGCTTCCGGGGCGAGGGTGGACTAGGCGGCACCTACTCGGGCGAGCGCGGCGACCGGGAGCGGCGACACCTTCCGTGCCTCCAGGTCTTTCGCCAGGGTCGCCCATCGGACACGCGCCGCCACGAGGTTTTCCTCCTTTACATGGCCGAAACCGCTGATTTGTTCGGGCAGCTTCGCCAGTGCGAGCGCGGTGTTGAAGTCGACTTCGCCAAGCGCCGCGACGATGGAATCGATCTGTGCGACATAGTCGACGATGAGCTGCCGCTCCCTGCGCCGCTCTGCGGTGCGTCCGAACGGGTCCAGGGCCGTGCCGCGCAGGCGACGCAGGGGCACCAGCAGCCGCAGCGCCTTGAGCATCCACGGGCCGAATTCTGACTTCAACGGCCTGCCCTCGGCATCGCGTCGGCCGAGGATCGGCGGTGCCATCTGGAAGTGCACCGTGGGCCGGCCCTCGAAGGCCTGGCCCAGCCGTTCGAGGAAGCGCCCGTCGGTGTAGAGGCGGGCCACTTCGTACTCGTCTTTGTAGGCCATGAGCTTGTAGAGATTCGTGGCCACGGCCCTTGCGAGCTGCTGGCCGCCGCGCACGCGCTGCTCGGCCTCGCGCACGCGCCCGACCACGTCGGCGTAGCGCTTGGCATAGGCTGCGTCCTGGTAGGCGGTGAGTTGCGTCACCCGATCCGCCACCAGCGCATCGAGGCTCCCGCGGGTCGCGGGCTTGTGCAGCATCACGGGCTGCGCCGGCATGGATTGGCGTTGCACACCGGGCAGATCCAGGGCCGCCTTCCGTCCCCAAAGGAAGGCCGTCTGATTGGCCTCGACCCCGACGCCGTTCAGCGCGATGGCTCGGTTCAGCGCGCCGGCCGACACCGGCACCTGGCCCTTCTGATAGGCGAATCCAAGCAGGAAGAGATTGGCCGCGATCGCATCGCCCATCAATCGCGTGGCCAGCGTCGTCGCATCGAGGAACTCGGCATGGCCGCCCACGGACTCGGCGATCAGCGCGCGCACCGTGTCGGCCGGATACTGCCAGTCGGGCTGCTGTGCAAAGTGCCCCGTGGGTTGCTCGAAGGTGTTGACCAGCGCGAAGGTCCGACCGGGCTGCATGCGCGCGATCGCGTCGGGTGCACCCGCCGTCAGCATGTCGCAGCCGAGGATCAGGTCGGCCTCGCCCGTCGGAATCCGCTGCGCCTTCAGGAGCGACGCTTCGCGAGCCACGCGCACATGCGAGGTGACCGAGCCGTTCTTTTGGGACATGCCGGTCATGTCGAGCACGCTGACGCCTTTGCCTTCCAGATGCGCGGCCATGCCGATCAGCGCGCCGATGGTGATCACGCCGGTGCCGCCGATGCCGGTGATGAGGATGTTGTGCATCGTGTCGAGCGTCGGCATCGCAGGCTCGGGCAGTGTCTCCTGCGCGATCGCAGCCTTCACCGGCACGAGGCGGCGCGGCTTCACGCCCTCGACGGTCACGAAGCTTGGGCAGAAGCCCTTCAGGCAGGACTCGTCCGCGTTGCAGGCACTCTGGTCGACCTTGCGCTTGAGCCCGTACTCGGTCGGCTGCGGCAGCAGCGCCGTGCAGTTGGACTGCTCACCGCAATCGCCGCAGCCTTCGCAGACCTCCTCGTTGATGAAGACGCGGCGTGCTGCCTGCGGAAACTCGCCCTTCTTGCGCCGGCGGCGCTTCTCGGCCGCGCAGACCTGGTCGTAGATCAGGACCGATACGCCCTCGAAGCCGCGCAGATCCCGCTGCACGGCGTCCATCTCGTCACGATGGTGCACGGTCAGCCGGAAGCCTTCGTGGTCCGGTGGAAGGCCAGCGCGTGCGCGCCAGCGGGTGGGGTCGTCGGCGACCAGCGCGATGCGGCGCACGCCTTCGGCCGCGAGTTGATGGGCGATGCGCGGAACGGTCAACGGCCCATCGACCGGCTGGCCGCCGGTCATCGCGACCGCGTCGTTGTAGAGGATCTTGTAGGTGATGTTGACCCCGGCCGCGACGGCCGCGCGGATCGCCATCGAGCCCGAGTGGTAGTAGGTGCCGTCACCCAGGTTGGCAAAGACGTGCTTGCGTTTCGAGAACCACGCCTGCCCGAGCCATGGCGCGCCTTCGCCGCCCATGTGCGTGGTCGTGCGGTTGTGCTGGGGATAGATCGCGGTCGCCATCACATGGCAGCCGATCCCCGCGAGCGCGAGGCTGCCATCGGGAACCTTGGTGGATGTGTTGTGCGGACAGCCGGAGCAATACCACGCAGGCCGGGACGGGGTCGCCTGCGCCTTGGCCAGCACGGCATCCTTCGCGTCCAGGATCGCGAGGCGCGTGCGAATGCGATCGCTCGTGTGGAAGCGCGCGATGCGCCCGGCGATGACGCGTGCGATCTGCGCGACCGAGAAGTCGGCCGTCGCCGGCAGCAGCCAGCGGCCGCGCGGATGCGCCCCCCATTCGCCTTCCTCGTCGAACTTGCCGATCACGCGCGGGCGCACATCCTCGCGCCAGTTGTAGAGCTGCTCCTTGAGCTGGTACTCGACGATCTGGCGCTTTTCCTCGACGACGAGGATCTCCTCCAGCCCGTCTGCGAAATCGCGGACGGAGTCGGGCTCCAGCGGCCAGGGCATCGACACCTTGAAGAGGCGCAATCCGATGCGCGCGGCTTCGTCTTCATCGATGCCCAGTTCCTCCAGCGCTTCGAGCACATCGCGGTATGACTTGCCCGAAGCAACAATGCCGAGACGCGCTCGGGGCGCGTCGATAGTGATGCGGTTCAGTTTGTTGGCACGCACGTAGGCGATCGCGGCGTAGATCTTCGCGTCCTGCATGAGCGCCTCCTGCTTGCGCGCCTGCACGCCGAGCGTGTCGGTCGACAGGCGCGCATGCACGCCGCCGGGTGGTAGCTGGAAATCGTCCGGCGGTACGCAGCGCACCGCGAGCGCGTCGGCGGCGATGGAACTGGACGATTCGACTGTGTCCGCCAGTGCCTTGAACCCGACCGGCAGGCCCGCGTAGCGCGACATCGCAAAGCCATGCAGACCAAGCTCGATGTATTCCTCCACGCTCTGCGGATAGAGCATCGGGATCATCGAAGCCGCGAACAGGTGGTCGCTCTGGTTGGGCAGCGTAGATGAATAGGCGCCATGGTCGTCGCCCGCGACCAGCAGGATGCCACCGTGGGGCGACGTGCCCGCGTGGCTCATGTGCTTAAACACGTCGCCGCAGCGATCCACGCCCGGCGCCTTGCCGTACCACATGGCAAAGACGCCATCGACGCTGGACTCGCCGGTGAGCTGAACCTGCTGGGTGCCCCATACGGCAGTGGCGGCCAGCTCCTCGTTCACGCCGGGAAGGAACTTGACCGCGTTGGCGTCGAGTTCCGGCTGCGCCTTCCAGAGCGCCTCATCGAGTCCGCCCAGCGGCGAGCCGCGATAGCCGGAGACGAAACCCGCGGTGTTCAGCCCGGCAGCCTGGTCGCGCCATCGCTGCACGAGCATCAGGCGCACCAGCGCCTGCACGCCGCTGAGGTAGATACGGCCGGACGTAGCCCGGTACTTGTCGTCCAGCGAGACGCTGGCCAGATCGTGGGATGGCATGAGCATGGTCTCCGGGTAGGAACCTTCAAGGTCCGCGTGGCCGCGGGTAAGTGGCTTGGCGGGGTAGGGGCGCCGCGCACGGGTGAGCGCGTGGCACCCAAGGGATTGGGGAGGCAAAGAGAGAAATGGTGCGACGGTCGGTCCTACGCCTCCTTTTCTTCATGCCGGCGGTCCTCGGCCGGCATCACCTCGTGATGTCTGGCCCGCGCGGGGGCTTCTTCATGGCCGGGCGAAGCCGGCTTTCTCGTGGCGATTTCCATGCCACGATTCTTCTGGGATTGCAGCAGAATGTGCTTCGGAAATTCGGCAAAAAAGGAGAGTTCCTTGAAGATTCAAAGGAAGAATCAAAAAGCTGACGAAGAATTTTTCGACAAGATCGACCTGGCCATCCTGCGCATCCTGCTGCAGGACTCGCGGCGCTCGCTGCAGGACATCGGCGCCGAGGTCGGTCTCTCGGCCACCAGTTGCTGGAGCCGCATCAAGCGCCTGGAAAGCGAGGGCGTGATCCGGCGCTACACGATCGACGTCGACCCCGCGAGCATCGGCTACCGGGATTCGGTGATCGTGCAACTCACGCTCGAGAGCCACACCGACGAGACGCTCTACGAATTCGGGCGCGTGCTGGCCACCATCCCCGAGATCCTGGAGGCCTACCTGGTGTCGGGCGACTACGACTACTACATCCGCATCGCGGTGCGCGACACGCGCGACTACGAGCGCCTGCTGCGCGAGAAGCTCTACAAGATCCCGGGCATCCGCCACAGCAAGTCGCACTTCGTCCTGCGGGTGCTGAAGGAGGCCAGCGTGCCGATCGAGTGAGGAGCGATCGAAAGTTCAGCCTGTGAAACTCTGCTGACTGGAGTTCTGTGCAGTGGGTTGCGTGGTCGCTATTCTCGATTGCGAAGCCCAGCACTACACACACAAACTCCTGGAGACGACATGTATTGGTTTCTGCTTCGCAAGGCCGCCGCACGAATCTGCGTGGGCGCGATGACCTTGCTTTCCCTGTCGGGTGCAGCGCTTGCGCAAGGATTTTCGAGCCGGCCCATCACGATCGTGGTTCCGTTCGTGGCGGGCAGTCCGACGGATGTTGTCGCACGCGTCTTTGCGACCGACTTCGGGCTTGTGTTGGACACACCGGTCATCGTGGACAACCGACCTGGCGCCAATCAGACGGTGGCAGGTTCGTTCGTTTCACGGGCTGCGGCCGACGGCAACACGCTTTTCTTTGCGAACCTGCCTGCCGTCGCGCCGCCATCGATTCAGAACAAGCTCCCTTACAAGGGCCTCCGTGACTTCGCACCGGTTTCGGACATCCTGACCATCGGCTTCATGCTCGTCGCCTCGCCGAGCGTACAAGCCAACTCGCTGAAGGAGTTCATGGCGATGCTGAAGGCCGATCCTTCGAAGTACTCTTATGGTTCATCCGGGATCTCAACGCCGATCCACCTGATGGCGGAAATGTTCAACAAGGACATTGGCGTCAAGACGCTACATGTGCCCTACAAGGGCGGCAATCAGGTGCAGCTCGATCTCATGAGCGATCGGGTCACTTATGCGTTCCTTCCCACGGGCTCAATGGATTTCGTGCGATCCGGAAAGCTCAAAGGCTTCGGTCTGGCGGCGGAAAAGCGCGATCCTGCTTATCCCGAACTTCCCACAATGGAAGAGGCGGGTCTTCCTGGCTTCAAGGCCACTGTGAGATTCGTCCTTCTCGCGCCAAGGCAAACACCCGCTGAAGTCGTTGCGAAACTCAACGCGGCTGCGAACAAGGTTATCTCGAACGAGGCCTTCTATTCAAAGGTGAAGTCCGTTGGAGGTATCGAAGTGTCGAAGCCGGCGACACCGGCGCAGGTCGGAGCGCAGATCGCGCGCGAGGAAGAGATGTGGGAAGCTGTTGTGAGAAAGGCAGAGATTCAGCTCGAGTAGCAATCACTGCCATTGGTTACCTAGTGGTCCTTGGCATCCGCATCCTTGACGGTAATCCGGGGCTCTGCTGTCGTCGCCGCGGCGGGGTGAGGTGCGAGCCAATGCCGTTCGCCATCGAGTCTGGGCATAGCCGATGCTGCGACAAGCCGAGGAGCAGATCGTGGCTCGTCAGCCACTACTAGGGTCATCTTCGCAGTTCGTGTTCTCGTCAGACCGACGTCACATGTTTTCTGCAAGTTTGCGGCGGATCAAGAGGCTAGGGCAGCAGGCACAGCCGGTGGCGCCTGACGCGTCGTTCTCAGTCTCGAACGATGAGGTTCGATGACACCATCTTGCGAATTTCGCGCCGGGCATGATCGATGAATGGCTTGAGGATCAGCGTGGACGACATGCGTGGAGAGATCAAGATCGAGTAGTCGGCAACAATGTGCGGCTCCACTGGGATGAATTTGAGCAAACCGCCGGTATAGGCACAGGCGGTAAGCGGCTCGATGATGGCCAAACCCGCCCCGGCCTCCACCAGCTTGATGACGGCCGATGAAAGCTGGGTCTCGACATTGATGCGCCGATGGACGCCGTGCGCGGTCATCAGTGAGTCAATGCGCGTTCGGGCCTCCACCCACGGTGATAGCGACACAAAGCCCTCACCCTCGAAATCCTCGGGTCGCAAGACCTTCCGGGTCGCGAAGCGGTGCTGCGCCGGCAGCGCTGCAACCATCTTTGCCGATACCAACACCTCAGTCTTGGCGTAGCCCATCTTCCGCACGGGCAGCATCGCGAAACCCAGGTCACACCGACCGCTTTGCACCATGTCCAGCACCGTACTGCTGCTGTGGGTCTGCAGGGCCACGAGGGTCTCCGGATGCTCGCGAGTGAAGCTTGCAATGGTCCTGGGCAGGAACGACAGGGCCATCGCGGGCGCGGCAGCGATCTCGAGTCGCGACAGTTTCAGGGAGTTGAGGTTCGACGCAGCGTTGGCGATGCGCTCGATGCCCATCAATGACTGGTGCACATCTTGAAAAAGCAACGTCGCCTCCGGTGTTGGCACCAGGCGGCCTTTGATGCGCTTGAACAGCGGAATGGCGATGCGTTCTTCCAGGTCGGCGATGAGGCGTGTTACCACTGGCTGCGTCACTTCGAGCATCTGCGCCGCGCCAGTGACGGTGCGCCTCATCATGATGGCGCGAAAGGCTTCCAAGTGACGAAGGGTGATCTTCTTGTCCATAGTATTTAGACATTGATTGATGCTTGACCACTATTGTATTTGGGGGAGAGTGGCAAAAAATCCTTTTAAATCAACGTCAAACATCCAGTTGTCGCAATGATTGCATTTGAGCATGCCTAGTGGTTCATACGCTCGCCAGAGGGCTCATAGCAAATTAGCATACGTGCTACTCAGTGTGTTCGAACGTGTACCGCGCAACCGTGTTTTCCGCTTCCACTTGCTCATAGAGACCCTCAAAGACGATGAAGACTCTTGCTCTATCCGCCCGTTTGGGCGCAGCAACCGCACTGCTGCTGTGCGCCGTTTCAACGGTGTTTGCCCAGGCTGACGCGCGTCCCGTGCTGACGATCAGCTCCGGCTTCGCTGACGTGACGACGATGGATCCCCACCGCGCCACGGCCATTGGCGACAAAGGCGTGGTCTCTTCGCTGTTCGATGGCCTTGTGCGCTTTCCCCCGGGCAGCGCCGACCCGAAGACGCTGCAACCCGATCTCGCGGAAAAGTGGGAGGTTTCTTCTGACAACCGGGTATGGACCTTCAGGCTGCGGAAGGGTGTGCAGTTCCACGGCGGCTATGGCGAGTTGAAGGCCGCCGACGTCGTGTTTTCGCTGCGGCGCGCAGCCGATCCGAAACGCTCCAGCTTCGCAGCAAACTTCGCGATCGTCGATAAGATCGAGGCGCTGGATGAGTACACCGTCCGTATCACGCTGAGGTATCCGGACGCTGCCTTTCTCGGGCGGGTGTCCAACTACCACGGGGGCAACATCGTTAGCAAGGCTGCTGCGGAAAAGCTCGGCGACCAGTTCGGGCAGACGCCGATTGGAACCGGCCCCTTCGCATTCGGCGAGCACGTTACGCAGCAGGTAGTCAAGCTGGTCGCTAACGACGCGTACTTCCGAGGCAAGCCCAAGCTGGCTGGAATCAGCTACAGGATGATCCCCGCGGACAGCGCTCGAGATCTGGCGTTTGCCTCCAATGAGCTCGACATGGCGATCGGCAAGCGCGAGCAGCGCTGGGTGGAGCGGACCAGCAAGCGGGGTGTGAAGGTCGATGTCTTTGAGCCCGCCGAATTCCGCACGCTCTTTCTCAACCGAACCATCAAGCCGCTGGACAACCTGAAGGTGCGTCAGGCCATCGCCGCCGCGATCAACGTGGACGACATCGTCAGGTACGCGGGCAAGGATGTGGCTGACAAGGGTTGCTCGGTCGTACCGAATGGCTATCTTGGCGGTGACTGCAGCACGGGCGCCTATGTTTACGACATTGCGCGTGCCAAGAGTCTGCTCGCAGAAGCCGGCTATCCGAACGGCATCACGCTGAAGTCGGTGGTGTCGAACGCTGCGGCGCAACAGCCGATCATGGAAATAGTGCAGGCCCAACTGGCGAAGGTTGGCGTGAAGCTGGAGATGGAAGTCGTCGACCACGCGACCTACCAGGCCAAGAGCCGCCAGGACGTCAGTGCCATTGTGTTCTATGGCGCTGCCCGGTTTCCCAACGCGGACTACTGGCTGACAGAGTTCTATGACTCTGCTGCGGCCATCGGCGCTCCGGGGGCGATGTCGAACTTTGCCCATTGTGCGGTTGCCGACGACGCGATCCGCAAGGCGCGGATCGAGCCGGATGCGCAGAAGCAGCTTGCGTTGTGGAAGCGGGCCCAGGTCCAGATCCATGAAGACGTCTGCGCCATACCGTTGTTCGGCCTGAAGCAGGTGTGGGCGCGCAGTGATCGCGTCGACTATGGCTACGAACTGAAGGGCGCGCTGAATCTGCAGCCGCCCATCACCGAACGGACGACCGTCACGCGGAGCGCACGCTGAATGTCAACAGACTACGACGTAATCGTTGTCGGCGGCGGAATGGTCGGCGCAGCGGTGGCCTACGGGTTGACGGGCCTGAAGCGCCGAGTGCTCCTGCTGGACGGCGCGGACACCGACTATCGGGCGGCCAAAGCCAATTTCGGGCTGGTATGGGCCCATGGCAAGGGATTCGAGCAGCCCGCCTACCAGCGCCTATCCATCGAGGCGGCACAGGCATGGCCAGATTTCGCACGGCGGCTGGAGGAGGAGAGCGGGATCTCACTCGCCTATGAGCGTAACGGTGGATTGCACTTCTGTCTGAGCGAGCAGGAACTGGCGTCGCGCGTCAAGCGCATCGATGCCTGGCATGCGCAAACACCGGATATCTCACCCACGGCCCGGGTTCTGGACCGCAACGAGCTTGAGCGGCGTTTTCCAACGTTGCGCCTCGGCCGCGAGGTAGCGGGTGCGAGCCTGGGGGATATAGACGGTCACGTCAACCCGCTGCGGTTGCTCGCGGCACTTCAGACCGCGTTCGTTCGGCGAGGCGGGCGCCTCGAGTGCAACCGTGCTGTGATGGCGATCCGCGCGCTCGCGGGTGGAGGATTCGAGGTATCGGCGAGTGGCTACAGCGTGCGGGGTGGACGTGTCCTCATTGCTGCAGGCTTAGGCTCCACCGCCCTGAGCGCCATGGTCGGGCTCGACGTCCCTCTGCGGCCCCAGCGAGGCCAGTTGCTGGTGACCGAGCGTCTGGCGCCGCTGCTGCCGGTACCGGCCAGCGGTTTGCGCCAGACAGGTGAAGGCACCGTGATGATCGGCGTCACGCAGGAGGAGGTCGGTTACGACCTCGCCACCACCGCCGAAGGCGCCGTGCAGATGGTCCGAAAGGCCCTGCGCATCCTTCCCGACCTTGCCCGGGCGAAGCTGGTGCGCCAGTGGGCCTGCCTGCGGGTCATGACGCCGGATGGCATGCCGGTGTACGCCGATTCCAAGAGCCATCCCGGTGCATCCATCGCCACCTGTCACTCCGGCGTGTCGCTGGCGTCATTCCATGCCGGGCCTTATGCCAAGGCGTTCGTCGGAGAAGCCTCGACTGCCGTTCTAGACGATTTCCATCATGACCGATTCAATGTTCAGAAAGCTGCCTGACCCGTCCGCTTCCTCCGTGACGGTCTACGTTGACGGAGAGCCTGTCGAGGCGCAGCAAGGCGAGACTGTCGCAGCGGTACTTCTGCGTCAGCGCGAGTTGGCAAGCCGGACGACGCCGGTCCAGGAGACCCCCCGCGCCCCGTTCTGCATGATGGGCGTGTGTTTCGATTGCCTGGCCATCGTCGACGGTGCGCCGTCGACGCAGTCTTGTCTGGTCTCAGTGCGCGAGGGCATGCGCGTGGACCGTCAGTTCGGCCGCCAAGGGGTGACGCCATGACGCGCGGGTTCGATGTGGTAGTGATCGGCTCCGGGCCTGCCGGCATGAGCGCGGCGATCGGCTTGCGCGAGCTCGGGCTCTCCGTGCTGGTCGTGGACGAGCAGCCCGCGCCTGGCGGGCAAATCTGGCGGGCGGTGGAGACCGTCGCGGCCACGCCGGTGGGTGCCCTGCTGGGCGATGAATACCGTGCGGGCGCTGCCCTGGCCGCGCGCTTTCGCGCCTGTGGTGCGGCCTACGAACCCATGACACAGGTATGGCAGATTGAGCCGGGGTGGCGCGTCCTGTTGAGACATGATGGCCGGACCGAAGCGGTGCGCTCGCAACAGGTGGTCCTGGCCACGGGCGCGCAAGAGCGGCCTGCACCCTTTCCAGGGTGGACCCTGCCCGGCGTACTCACAGTCGGTGCCGCGCAGATCCTGCTGAAGACTTCACGGCAGGTTCCTGCCGAACCTGTCTGGATAGCTGGCAGCGGGCCACTGCCCATCCTCTACATGGCACAGCTCCTGCGCGCTGGCGGCAGGATTGCCGGCTGGCTCGACACATCGCCCCCGGGCGAGTGGCGCCGTGCCTTGCCTTATGCAGCAGTCGTATGGGCCGATTGGGGGGAAATCGCCAAGGGCCGTTCGTGGCTGCGTGAGATACGCCGCGCAGGCGTGCGCAGGATACGGGATGTGACGTCGATCCGGGCGCTCGGCCAAACGCGTCTACGTGAACTGGAATACACGCGTTCAAATGGCACGGTGACGCGCGTGCAGGCGAGTGTGCTGCTCGCGCATGAAGGCGTCGTGCCCTCCATCCACATGACCCACGCGTTGGGTTGCGCGCACAGCTGGAATGCGCAGCAAGCCTGCTTTGTACCCGATCTTGACGCGTGGGGGCAGACCAGCGCGACAGGTATCTATGTCGCCGGCGATGGCGCAGGCATTGGAGGCGCGAAGGCCGCGTGCGTGAGGGGCGAGCTGGTCGCCGTAGGCGTCGGACTGCGTGCTGGAAAACTCACACCAGAATCGGCGGCGGCGCTGGCTATCGCGTCTAGGGAAAAACTGAAGGCGCTGCTGCGTCTGCGGCCCATGCTCGATGCGCTGTATCCACCACGCGCGGCGATCTTCTCTCCGTCCGATGACACCGTCATCTGTCGATGCGAGGAAGTGACTGCGGGCGATATCCGCAAAGTCGCACGACTTGCGGAGCTGGGGCCGAACCAAGTCAAGGCCTACACGCGTGCCGGAATGGGCCCATGCCAGGGCCGCCAATGCGGCTACACGGTCGCCCACATCCTTGCCGAAATGCAACAGCGGCCTGTCTCGGAGGTGGGCTTCCACCGCATCCGACCACCTCTGAAGCCGCTGACCCTGGGTGAGCTGGCCTCTTTGGATATCCAGAAGGAAGACGTATGAAACCGAAAACAGGACGGCGGCGGATCGACATCATGCGGCAGCGCGCCGGCCGTCTTCTCACTCGCGCAGGCAGCTGGGTTGGACGCGGCTCATATGACGGTACGGCTATCGCGTCCGATTGGATGCGGGAGCAAGCGGCATGATGGGATACACCTTCAAACGGCTGCTGCTCGCGATACCGACGCTGCTGGCCATGTTGACGGCGGTATTCGTTCTGGTGCGCCTGGTGCCCGGCGATCCTGCGGCGGTGATGCTCGGGGACCAAGCCAGTGCGGAAGCGTTGAATGCGCTGCGCTCGCGATTGGGGCTGGACCAGCCCGCGCACGTCCAGTATCTGCATTTCCTGCGCGACATGCTGACCGGCAATCTTGGGGTGTCGATGGCCACCGGCAGATCGGTGCTGCAGGAAGTTGCACTCGTCTTGCCTTGGACCATACAGCTCACCTTGGCCTCGATACTGATCGGGGTTGTGTTCGGCCTGCCGCTTGGGATATGGGCTGCGCTGCGGCGCAACTCCTGGCCTGACTACCTGGGGCGTTTGCTGTCGTTGACGGGGCTGTCGTTCCCGGCATTCGTGTCGGCCATTCTCATGCTGTTGGTGTTTGCGGTGGAACTGCGCTGGTTCCCGGTCATCGGCAGCGCCAGCGGTGCCGACTGGCTCGAACAGCTGCGCGCGCTTGTGCTGCCGGCGTTCAATCTCGGATTCATCATGACCGCCTATGTCATGCGAGTCACGCGTTCGTCCATGCTGGGCGTGATGAGTGAGGACTACATCCGCACCGCCAGGGCGAAGGGGGTGCGGCCGCTGCGTCTGGTGCTGCGGCACGGCTTGCGCAATGCGCTCATTCCCATCGTCACGGTGGTTGGCCTGTATTTCGGAACGCTGATCGGAAACTCGGTGCTGACCGAGATCGTCTTTAACCGCCCTGGTCTCGGCAAGCTGATCCTGGGCGCTCTCAACGCACGTGACTACACCCTGCTGCAGGGGCTGATGGTGGTGTTCGCTGCCTGCGTCATCGTTGTCAATCTGCTGACCGACCTAGTCTACGGGTTGGTCGATCCTAGAGTGAAATTCAAATGAGCGCACCAGCCGCAACGGCCGCCCCTGTGGCCGCAAGTCCGAATGCCCTTTGGCAGGCCTTGCGCAAGAACCAGCTGTCCTGGATCGGAATCGGCCTGCTGGCCCTGATCGTATCGATCGCGGTATTCGCGCCATGGCTCGCACCCCAAGACCCATTGCAGCAGAACATCGCCTACCGATTGGAGCCGCCGTCCGCGGAATTCTGGCTGGGTACGGACACCTACGGCCGCGATGTGTTGTCCCGGCTGATCTACGGCGCGCGGGTCTCCCTGCTGGTGGGCTTTGTCGCCGTGTTGATCGCCATGATCATCGGCTCGTCGTTAGGTATTCTGGCCGGGTACGTCGGAGGCACCGTGGACCGGATGATCATGGGCTTGGTGGACGTCCTTCTGTCGTTCCCGACGCTCCTGCTGGGGCTGATGGTCGCCGCCATGCTGGGGGCGAGCCTGGAGAACCTGATCATTGCGATCGCCATCACAGAGATCGCGCCGTTCGTGCGTGTGGCACGTGCACCCACGATCGCCTTGAAGCAGCGGGACTTCGTTGACGCGGGCCGCGCGCTTGGATACGGCCCCATGCGGCTCATGGGTGTGCACATCCTGCCCAACATGGTTTCCGATGTTGTCGTGCTGGGATCTCTGTGGATGGCGTCGGCCATACGGACGGAGGCCTCGCTGAGTTTCATTGGCCTCGGAGTGCCGCCCCCCGCCGCCACCTGGGGCAGCATGATTCGGGAAGGCTTCGAGAACATCCTCGATGCATGGTGGCTGATGGTGTTCCCAAGCCTGGCAATCCTCCTAACCGTGCTGGCGCTGAACCTGCTGGGCGACGCCTTGCGCGACGCCATCGATCCCAAGACTCGTTCGGAGCGTTCATGAGTGCCGACCCCAAGCTTCAGCACCCCACGGAAAGCCAAAACTTCATGAACACCCCCGCCGTAGCGCCCACACAGTCACCCGATGTACAGGAGCCAGTGCTCGACGTAACCGGGCTCAAGGTATCGTTCCGCCGAGGCAAGGCGTGGAGCCCGGTCGTCAACGGTCTGGACTTCTCGGTGTCCCGCGGCCAAACCCTCGCGATCGTCGGTGAATCAGGGTCCGGTAAGAGCGTATCGGCCATGTCCATCATGGGGCTGCTACCACCGAACTCCAGTCGCGTGGAAGGCAGCATCCGGCTGCACGGCCGCGAACTGCTGGCGCTGTCCGAAGAGGACATGTCCGCCGTCCGCGGCAACGAGATCGCCATGATCTTTCAGGAGCCGATGACATCGTTGAATCCGGTGATGAGCATCGGCGAGCAGATCGCGGAACCGCTGCGCCAGCATCGCCGCCTGGACCGCGCTCAGGCGCGGGCCGAAGCGCTGCGACTGATGGACCGGGTGCACATCCCCGCTGCGCATCAGCGATTTGCCGACTATCCGCATCAGTTCTCGGGCGGCATGCGCCAACGCGTCATGATTGCGATGGCGCTGGCCTGCAACCCGGCCGTGCTGATCGCTGACGAGCCGACGACCGCGCTGGACGTCACCATCCAGGCGCAGATTCTTGCACTGATCCGGGAGCTGCAAACGCAGGAACGCATGGCCGTCGTTTTCATCACGCACGATATGGGCGTGGTTGCAGAAGTCGCTGATCGCACGCTTGTCATGTATCGGGGCGATCTGGTCGAGGAAGGCGCTACGACTGAAGTTTTCGCGCGGCCCTGTCAGCCGTATACGAAAGCGTTGCTGTCGGCAGTACCGGAGCTCGGGTCAATGAATGAGCATCCGCTGCCGCTGCGCTTTCCCATCTACAACATCGATACCGGAACCGCCTTGCAGCCAACCGAGGTGCGCGATAGCGTTCAGCGCACCACGCCGCCACTGCTGGACGTTTCGGGCTTGAGCGTGCGCTTCGATGTTCGTTCGACCGTGCTGCGGCGCGTGACCGGCCGGGTTCACGCCGTCGAGAACGTCAGCTTCAGCCTCCGGCGAGGTGAGACGCTGGCCATCGTCGGCGAGTCCGGGTGCGGGAAGTCGACCACCGGTCGCATGATCACCGGTCTCTTGCCGGCATCGGATGGTCGGATCCTGCTTGAGGGTGAGGAGGTGCGAGCGATCGCCCCGCTGAAGCGGGCGCGCAAGATCCAGACGGTCTTCCAAGATCCGTACTCGAGCCTGAATCCGCGCCAGACCGTGGGCGAGGCATTGAGCGAGCCGTTGCGTGTACATGGGTTGGCCAACAACCGCGACTGCAATGATGTGGTGGCGAAGCTGCTGCGACAGGTCGGCCTGCCCGGCGATGCCGCGTCCCGGTACCCGCACGAGTTCTCGGGTGGACAACGTCAGCGCATCTGCATCGCCCGCGCGTTGGCGCTTCAGCCCGGAACCATCGTCGCCGACGAGGCGGTCTCGGCACTCGACGTGTTGGTCAAAGTCCAGATCGTCAATCTGCTGCTCGAACTGCAAGAGCAGCTGGGTCTGGGCTTCATTTTCATCAGCCACGACATGGCTGTGGTCGAGAGGGTGAGCCATCGCGTGGCGGTCATGTACATGGGAGAGATCGTCGAGATTGGACCCCGGGCGGAAGTTTTCAGTAACCCTCGGCATCCCTACACGCGTCGACTGCTCGACGCAGTGCCTATGCCTGATCCGGCTCGCCGCAAGGTTCGACGGCTTTCGGTCAGGGAGCTGCAGACCCCGTTCAAGCCCCGCGACTACACACCTCCAGCGCGGACCTATCACCGGGCAACGGAGGATCACCTCTACATGGAGGCGGGTGCCGAATGGAACTGACACAAGCAAGAGCGCAGTCCCGTAGCGCGATGCCGCCAGTCGGGAGCCCTCCCATGCCCGATTCACCGCTTCGCGCCAAAACGCAGCCCGTCGAGAAACAGACCCACTAGCCTTCGGGCCTCGGGTGGATCGGGGCAATCGAGTGGTGAGCAAAGTGCACCCACGGCGCACAAGAGCTCGTCGGGCTTGACCCCGCCGCGGATTTCGCCTGCAGCGGTCGCTGCGTCCAGGAGACTCTGGACTACAGGTCGGAGTCGCTGGAGAAAATACGGGGGCAGGCCCTCGAAAGCTGGATCGCCTGATGTCAGGGCGCCGGCAAGTCCTCGCCGCGTTGTCACGAACTCGACATAGCGTTCGACCCATTCCACCAGCGCCTCGCCAGCACCATGTTGGGCGGCCAGTTCGGCCCCTGCGTCCGCGCAAGCATCCACTTCGCTGCGCAGTGCGGCCACGATGAGGTCGGCGCGCCGAGGAAAGTGACGATAGATCGTGCCGATCCCTACGCCGGCCTTCTCGGCGATCTCGCGGACGGGAGCATCGACTCCCGATGAGTCGAAAACTGCCAGCGCCGTCCGCAGAAGCGTCTCTATGTTGCGTTGCGCGTCGGAGCGTACCGGGCGCTGCGCAGCCGCGCTCGTGGACTTGCTCATTCTGACTGTCAATTGATCTCCTTCCATGACACCTAGTACAACATCCCGTAAATAGCTTTATGTAATAGGCTCGAAGTAGGGACCGAGCAGAGAGACGACCAAGTCGGCAACCGTGGCGAGGTCCCCCATGGCGGGCAAGGGCTCCCAGCGGCCAGTGTGGCTGCGGAATGCGGCGGAGTAGGAGTTGCGCGCGAGCTCGGTGAGGCGCGCGATGGTGTCAGCGCTGTCGTCAGCGTCGTCACCGCCCTCTCTGTGCATCTGGATCAGCAGATGCTTGCCGTAGGGCTTGACGCGGGCGCGCTGATGACCGGTGAGCTTGGCGAGTTGGCCCTCGAGCTCAGCGGCCTTTCTTTGTACTTCGAACGTTGGCATGGTGTTTGAACCTCAGGGGTTCGCCGGTTTGTAGCTCAAAGCCGGCGAATGTCCATTTGAACGGCTGGGGCGCCTGGTTGCGCTGCGCCATGAAGGCTTCGGTGCGCTCGCGCAATTGCGCGATGGACGAATGACTGGCGTGGCGCAGGACGCGGCGCGAGTAGATGCCGAACAGCAGTTCGATCTGATTGACCCAACTCGCATGCAGGGGCGTGAAGTGAAAGACAAACCGGTTGCCGTGTCGGGCGTTGAAATCGTCCCACACGGCCTGGGCGCGGTGGGTGTTCAGGTTGTCCCACACGATATGAACTCGCCCCTTCGGGTGAGCAAGCGCGACCTGCTCCATGAAGGCCACGAGATCGGCCTGGGTGCGTCGATCCGAGCAACTGCCGATCACGCGCCCCGTGTGCACGTCCAGCGCGGCAATGAGGGCCTGTGTGCCATGACGGATGTACTCGAACTCGCGCCGACGCGCTCGACCGGGCTGGGGCTCGCGGTCCGCGTGTTTGCGCTCGATGGCCTGGATTCCGGTCTTCTCGTCAATGGACAGCACGACCGACCCCTTGGGTGCCCGGCGGTACAAGGCGCAGATCTCATTGACCTTCTGGCGGAATTGCGGGTCGGGGCTGTGCAGCCACTGTCGCACGCGGTGCGGGCGCAGGTCGCCCGCTTGCAGAATGCGTTGCAGGTGGCTGCGGCTGATCTGCTGGACCACGCCGCGCTGGACGGCACGATCCACCAACTCGTCCAGCGTGGGCGTCGCACGTCCCTGCAGTTCGGCCGGCTCGCAGGCCAGGGCCAGCAGTTCCAGCCGTTGCGTCTCACCGATACGCCGGGGGCGACCAGGACGGGGCACCTCCTGCAATCCTTGAACGCCCTTGCGGGCCAGCCGCGAGCGCCAATGCGACACGGTCTGCACGGAAACGCCAACTGCCTCTGCGATCGCCGTCGTCGACGCCCCTGCGTGGCACATCAACGCGATCTGCGCTCGAACCACTTGGCGTTGCTCGGCGGTGCCTCGACGGGTCAATAACTCAAGGGACTTGCGATCTTCTCGCGACAGCTTGATCGCTTGCGCTTGTCGTCCTCGACTCATGCCCCCGAGACTACCTCACTTCCAATATCAATGAAAGCTATTTACAGGATGTTGTACTAGCCCGCAAAAGCCTCTGAACTCCGCGTGAGCGTTGAGCCCTGCACCCCTTGCAAAGCGGAACATTGTTCCGTATAGTGCGAAATCGGATCGATGTTCCGGTTTGATTCTACCTTGCCCCGCATCGGTTCTTCCCGTCGTCTTTTCAAGGAGCAAATATGCATAGCACCCCCATCGCGCTGGTCACTGGCGCAAACAAGGGCATCGGTCTTCAGATTGCCAAGGATCTGGCGTCGAAAGGCTTCAAGGTACTCGTCGGAGCACGCAAGCTGGAAGCGGGCGTGGCCGCGGCGAGGACCGTCGGGAAAGATGCCCAGGCGATCCAACTCGATGTGACAGATCCGGCTTCGATTGCCGCAGCAGCCAAGCAGATCGAAGTGACGCTCGGGCGCCTCGATGTCCTGATTAACAACGCCGGGATTTCGCATCCAGTACCACCGGGCGCACCTCTGGAAGAAATGAGGGAGTCGGGCAAGATGACCCGCATCTCAATCGACGACATGCGGGTCGTGTATGAGACAAACGTTTTTGGCGTTGTCGCCGTGACGCACGCGATGCTTCCGCTGCTGCGCAAGGCGCCGGCTGGACGCATCGTGAATATTTCGAGCTCGGGCGGATCCCTCACGTTAAAGGAAAACCCGTCGAGTTACTCACGAAGCTATGTCGGGGTCTATCAGACCTCGAAAGCCACGCTCAATGCGGTCACGCAAGCATTCGCCATTGAGCTGGAAGGAACCAACATCAAGGTCAACGCAGCATGTCCGGGATTCACCGCGACCGACCAGACTAAGTTCGCAGAGGGAGCAGGATCGGTCGAGGATGCTGCACGAGAACCGGTCCGCTTGGCTCTCCTCGATGCCAACGGGCCCAGCGGCACCTTCTCAAATGCGCAAGGTCCCCTTCCTTGGTAAGGCGGCTTGGTAAGGCGGCTTGGTAAGGCGGCCCCCACATCGCAAAAATCAAACTTAGAGCAGCTCCTGCAGCATCCGCTGAGAGCTGCAACGAGGTGCGGCTCCAAGCAAATCAGCTCAATTTTTGAATTGATCGACCTCGCTCGCTTCGTAAGACCCTCAACTACATTGATGAATTTTCATGTTCAGAAAAGCAGTGCTCTTGTTCATCGTCGCCGCGCTTTCTGCGTGTGCGCAATCGACCCATGAATCGGTGCCGGCGGCCCTCGGAAAGCCGATCAGCTCGGCGGCCATGGAGGCCGTGATCGATACCCCGGGACCGATTGATCTCAAGACGGTCGCCAGCGCAGAATATGTCGCCGATCTTTCTGGACTGCTCAATCTGAAAGATCCAAAAGCCGTAGAAGCGGGGCTAAGCGATCATGAGGAGCCGATTCAGATCTATACGCATCTCTTACGGCACCCTACGCAGGGGTTCTTCATGGTCGACACAGGCGTCTCAAGACGACTGGTGGAAGATCCCGCGGGAGTGGGAGTCGGACTGGTGGTGAGGAAGTTTGGAAAGATTGAAAGGATGCAGATCAGAGAAGATGCGTCGTCGGCCATGAAATCGGAAGGGGAGCCCCTCAAAGGGGTCTTTCTGACCCATCTCCATCTAGATCACATCTCCGGGATGCCAGACATTCCGAAGGACGTTCCCTTTTACACAGGTCCCGGTGAGGCTGCTGAGTCGAAGTTCGAGAACCTTTTCGTCCAGGGGATGGAAGATCGCTTCTTTGAAGGCCGGCCCGCAATTCAGGAGCTTCAGTTCAAGAAGGATCCGGACGAGAAATTCGAAGCGGTGATCGACGTCTTCGGTGACCGCTCACTGTTTGCAATCCTGACGCCGGGACATACTGAGGGCCACGTCTCCTATCTCGCCCGCACACCGACAGGGCCGGTGCTCCTCACCGGCGATGCTTGCCACACGCGCTGGGGTTGGGAGCATGGTGTCGAACCCGGAAGTTACACGTTCGATCGGGAACGCGAGCGCAAGAGTTTGCTCGCATTGAAGGCTTTGAGTGAGCGTCATCCGAAGATGGTCGTCAAATTGGGTCATCAGCCCTCGGTTTGAAGAAGCCGAGCGGCAGACCTGCCGTACGTCCACGGCGATTCCAAGGTCGTCGGTGAGCGTGACAACCCGCGCGGCCTCACGCGCGCGAGGCCGCAAGAACAGTCCTTGCGCCGTCGAGGCTGGCATGCGCTTGGCTCACTTTCGCGTTCCCAGGCCCACTTGCTCTTCCTCGACTTCAGGCAACACCAGGCTTTGATGATGCGCGATGTCGAAGCCTTCGACTCGTCTAGGAAGTATCGCGCGCATCCGATCGAGCCCGTAGGAGGCCTCTTCCTGCAGTTCGTACTCGAAGTTGCGGTGCAAGGCGACGATTTCTTCGATCGTTGAAGTCCACCTGAAGCGAGTGCGATGGGACGTCACTGCTGCCAAAGGGTCGGCTCGGTAGCGAGCCATCGAGTCTGCGAGCAATTGGCGCATCGCCTCCACGTCGCTCGGATCCACTGAGGCGTGATAGACCCACACCGCCGTCACCACCGGGGTGCCCTGCCATTCGTGCCATTCCCGACCAAGGTCGTATACGTAAGGGAACCGCTTCCGAGCGCGCTCCTCGACAGCTTCGTTTTGGATGAGGAGGCGAGGTGTTGTCGCTTCGTGGACGTTGACGTTGCGTCGCCAGGGACCGATTCCGAGGCCGTACTTCCCCTTTAGAAGTGCCTGAAGGATTCGAACCGAGGATGTCGTTTGGTCACAAATGGCGATCTCGGCCAGGTGGAGATCCTCGATCGGCCGCGGAGAGAACAGACACACGCTCTCAGCCTTCTCGCGAAAGGAGATGCCCCAATTGTCTAAGCGGCGCCACGAATCACCCATATCGAACCAATCGGCCACAGCCATGGGCGTGATGTCGACGCGTCCCTGAAGGGCAAGCTCGCGCACGCCGCTCGATTCGCAGCGTAGCAGCGAGACCGGCCAGGCATCGGCTCCGGTGTAGTTGGGAATCCAGGGCACACTGGCGAAGTGCCCGACGGCAACAGGAAGCCTTTGCTTGAGCATGTTTTTGGATGGTATCCAAAAACCGCGTGGCGTTGCCTGCTTCGACGATCTCCAGCTCCTTTGGGCGCGTGGCCGATGAAGTAGAAGCGGCACGAGACCATCGAACCACGGACATCATGTCAGATGCTCGCGCGCAAAAGGGCCGTCGCCGTGCTGCTTCGATACCTGGCGGAGGAGTATCGGCGTACGATGGACGTCGTCCCGGTCCGCCTCGGACCGCGCGGCATTTCCAAGCACATCTATCTCGGCGGCGCGCCCGCCGCCGTCACGCGTAGCGCTTTTCGAGCGCGTCCCATTCCGGCTTGCCGACCAGCCGCTGCCGTTCGGCAAAGGGTGCGACGAGCCCGCTCGATTCCTGCACTTCCTTCTCGTCGCGTAGCACGGTCAGTGCCTTCTGCATGCCGGCCACCGCACCTTGCAAGGCGGCGTTGGCATAGAGAACGATGCCGTAGCCGAGCTCGCCGAGCTGCTCGGCATTGAAGATCGGCGTGCGACCACCGATGACCATGTTCATCAACTGAGGCTTGCCCAGACGCCGGGGCAATGCGCGAACTTCCTCAGCCGTGGTCACGGCCTCCACGAACAGGATGTCGGCGCCGGCCTCGGCGAACTTCTGAGCGCGTTCGACGGCCGCTTCGAAGCCGTGAACGGCTGCCGCATCGGTGCGGGCCATGATCATGAGATCTGAGTCCTGGCGCGCATCGACGGCCGCCTTGATCTTGCTTACGGCTTCCTCTGTCGAGATCACCTCCTTGCCCGAGAAATGACCGCAACGCTTGGGCGCAACCTGATCCTCGAGTTGAATACAGTCGGCGCCGGCGCGCTCCAGCACGCGCACGGTGTGGCGCACGTTCAATGCATTGCCAAAGCCGGTATCGGCGTCGACGATCAGTGGCAACGCGACCGCATCACGGATGCGCGCGGCGTGATCGGCGATTTCCGCCAGCCCCATGAAGCCTTGGTCGGGCATGCCGAACCACATGTTGGTGACGCCGGCGCCGGTGACGTAGATTGCCTCGAAGCCGAGGTCCTCGATCACCTTGGCCGAGAGCGCGTTGAAGGCACCCGGCACCAGCGCGCCACGGCGCGCTTCGGCGAGGGATTTGAGTTGCTTGCGGGTAGACATGGACATACGTGAACTTCCAATCAGAAACTGTCGCCGGGCACGCGCACCCAGCCTTCCATCAACACACGGGCGCTTCGGCTCATGACGGCCTTGGTCACTTGCCACTGCCCATCGGCCCGCATGGCTTCGGCGCCCACGCGCAGCGTGCCCGAGGGATGGCCGAAGCGCACGGCGTTGCGCTCGCCGCCGCCCGCAGCGAGATTGACGAGCGTGCCGGGAATCGCCGCCGCGGTGCCGATCGCCACGGCCGCCGTGCCCATCATCGCGTGGTGCAGCTTGCCCATGGAGAGGGCGCGCACCAGCAGATCGACGTCCGCCGCCCGTACGGCCTTGCCGCTGGAGGCCACGTAATCCGCAGGCGGCGCGACGAAGGCGACCTTCGGCGTGTGCTGGCGCTTCGCCGCCTCGCCGATCTCCTTGATCAGGCCCATCTTCACGGCGCCCCACGCACGGATGGCCTCGAAGCGCGCCAGCGCCTGAGCATCGCCGTTGATCGCATCCTGCAGCTCGGTGCCCGTGTAGCCGATGTCGCTCGCATTCACGAAGACGGTCGGGATGCCGGCATTGATCAGCGTGGCCTTGAACGTTCCCACGCCCGGCACTTCCAGCTCGTCGACCAAGCGGCCGGTCGGGAACATGGTTGTGCCGCCTTCGCCTTCACCCTCGTCCGCCGGATCGAGGAATTCGAGCTGCACCTCGGCGGCCGGGAAGGTCACGCCATCGAGCTCGAAGTCGCCCGTCTCCTGCACCTGCCCGCCGGTGATCGGCACATGGGCGACGATGGTCTTGCCGATGTTGGCCTGCCAGATGCGAACGGTGCAGATGCCGTCCTGCGGAATGCGCTCGGCCGGCAGCAGGCCGTTGCCGATCGCAAAAGGTCCGACCGCCGCCGACAGGTTGCCGCAGTTGCCCGACCAGTCGACGAAGGCGCTGTCGATGGACACCTGGCCGAACAGGTAGTCCACCTCATGGTCCGGGCGACTGGAGGCCGACAGGATGACGGCCTTGGAAGTCGACGAGGTGGCGCCGCCCATGCCGTCGATCTGCTTGCCATAGGGATCGGGGCTGCCGACCACGCGCTGCAGCAAACGGTCGCGGGCGGGGCCCGGTTGCTGAGCCGAGTCGGGCAGGTCCTGCAGGCGGAAGAACACGCCCTTGCTGGTGCCGCCGCGCATGTAGGTGGCGGGAATTCTGATCTGGGGTGCTGCGTTCATGGGGCCGATTGTGGTCACGCGACGCACTCCTGTCCGGCCAGGAAGTCCTGCGCAAAGCGCTGCAGCACGCCGCCGGCCTCGTAGATCGAGACTTCCTCGGCCGTGTCGAGACGGCAGGTCACGGGCACATGCAGCGTCTCGCCGCTCTTGCGATGGATGACAAGGGCCAGACTCGCGCGCGGCGTGCGCTTGCCGATGACGTCGTAGGTCTCTGTGCCGTCGAGCCGGAGCGTCAGGCGGTTCGTGCCCGGCTTGAATTCCAGCGGCAGCACACCCATGCCGATGAGGTTGGTGCGGTGGATGCGCTCGAAGCCCTCGGCCACCACCGTTTCCACGCCGGCCAGGCGCACACCCTTGGCTGCCCAGTCGCGGCTCGATCCCTGGCCGTAGTCCGCGCCCGCGATCACGATGAGCGGCTGCCGGCGAACGAGATAGGTCTCGATCGCTTCCCACATGCGAACGACCTTGCCTTCCGGCTCGATACGGGCCAGCGAGCCCGCCTTCACGCTGCCGTCGGCGTTGCGCACCATCTCGTTCTTCAGCGTCGGGTTTGCGAAGGTCGCGCGCATCGCGGTCAGGTGGTCGCCGCGGTGGGTCGCGTACGAGTTGAAGTCCTCTTCGGGCAGGCCCATCCGGTGCAGGTATTCGCCGGCGGCGGAATTCATCAGGATGGCGTTGGACGGTGAGAGGTGGTCGGTCGTGATGTTGTCCGGCAGAAGCGCCAGCGGTCGCATGCCCTTGAGCGTGCGCGGGTTGGCCGCGAGCGCGCCCACGCCATCCGTGTCCCAGTAGGGCGGGCGGCGGATGTAGGTCGATTGCGGCCGCCAGTCGTATTGCGGACTTGCCCGTCCACCGTCATCCGCCCGGATCGCGAACATCGGCTCGTAGACCTGGCGGAAGTGATCGGGCTTGACGCTGGCGGCGACGATCGCGTCGATCTCCTCGTCGCTCGGCCAGATGTCCTTGAGCCGCACCTGCTTGCCTTGCGCATCGATGCCCAGCACATCCCGCTCGATGTCGAAGCGGATGGTGCCGGCGATCGCATAGGCCACCACCAGCGGCGGTGAGGCCAGGAAGGCCTGCTTGGCATAGGGATGGATGCGCCCGTCGAAGTTGCGATTGCCCGAGAGCACGGCCGTGGCGTAGAGGTCGCGATCGATGATCTCCTGCTGGATCTTCGGATCCAGCGCGCCGCTCATGCCATTGCAGGTGGTGCACGCAAAGGCGACGATGCCGAAACCCAGCTGCTCCAGGTCGCCGAGCAGATCCGCTTCCTTGAGATAAAGCTCCACCGCCTTCGAACCGGGCGCGAGCGATGTCTTGACCCAGGGCTTGCGCGTGAGGCCTCGCGCATTCGCATTGCGCGCCAGCAGCGCCGCCGCGATCACGTTGCGCGGATTGCTGGTGTTGGTGCAACTCGTGATGGCCGCGATGATCACGGCGCCATCGGGCATCAGGCCCTGTGCTTCTTCGGCACGGGCCTTGTCGAGATCGATCGCGATGCCGCGCGCCTGCAGCGCGGAGGTCGGCAGCCGTCGGTGCGGATTCGAGGGCCCGGCCATGTTTCGCACGACGGCGGACAGGTCGAACTTCAGCACGCGCTCGTACTGCGCGCTCTCCAGCTCGCTGGCCCAGAAGCCGGCCGTCTTCGCGTAGTGCTCGACGAGCTTCACCTGCTCGTCGTCACGGCCGGTGAGCTTCAGGTAGTCGATCGTTTGCTGGTCGATGTAGAAGAGAGCAGCAGTCGCACCGTACTCCGGGCACATGTTGGAGATGGTGGCGCGGTCCCCGATGGTCAGGCCGCGCGCGCCCTCGCCGAAGAACTCCAGGTAGGCGCCGACAACCTTTTCATTGCGCAGGAACTCGGTGAGCGCGAGCACGATGTCGGTGGCGGTGATACCCGGCTGGCGCTGTCCGGTCAGCTCCACGCCCACGATGTCGGGCAGGCGCATCCACGACGCGCGGCCCAGCATGACGTTCTCCGCCTCCAGTCCACCTACACCCACGGCGATCACGCCCAGCGCATCGACATGCGGCGTGTGGCTGTCGGTGCCCACGCAGGTGTCGGGGAAGGCCACGCCGTCCTGTACGTAGACCACCGGCGACATCTTCTCCAGGTTGATCTGATGCATGATCCCGTTGCCTGCGGGGATCACGTCGACGTTGGCGAAGGCCCGCTTCGTCCATTCGATGAAGTGGAAGCGGTCTTCGTTTCGACGGTCCTCGATCGCGCGGTTCTTGGCGAAGGCGTCGGGGTCGAAGCCGCCGCACTCCACGGCCAGCGAGTGGTCCACGATGAGCTGCACCGGCACCACCGGATTCACCTGCGCCGGATCGCCGCCCTCGGCCGCGATCGCATCGCGTAAGCCCGCCAGGTCGACCAGAGCCGTCTGGCCCAGGATGTCGTGGCAAACCACGCGGACGGGAAACCACGGAAAGTCGCGGTCGCGGCGACGTTCAATGATCTGCGTAAGGCATTCGTCGAGGATCGCGGGTTCGCAGCGGCGCACCAGGTTTTCGGCATGCACGCGCGCGGTGTAGGGCAGGGTGTTCCAGGCCCCGGGTCGAATGGCGTCCACCGCGGCTTTTGCGTCGAAGAACTCCAGGGTCGTGCCCTGCAACCGCTTTCTGTATTTCGTATTCATGGATTCTTACCCGCGCTCGCCGATCGGCACGTACTTCAGGTCCTCGGGCCCGACGTAGTTCGCGCTCGGGCGGATGATCTTGTTGTCCACGCGCTGCTCGATCACGTGCGCGGCCCAGCCGCTGGTGCGCGCGATCACGAACAGCGGCGTGAACATCGCAGTCGGCACGCCCATCATGTGGTAGCTCACGGCGCTGAACCAGTCGAGGTTGGGGAACATTTTTTTGGCCTCCCACATCACTGATTCAATCCGCTCGGCGATGTCGAACATCTTGGTGGATCCGGCCTCGACCGACAGGCGCTTTGCCACGCCCTTGATGACGACGTTGCGCGGATCGCTCACCGTGTAGACCGGATGGCCGAAGCCGATCACGACCTCCTTGGCCTCCACGCGGCTCCGGATGTCGGCCTCGGCCTCATCCGGGGTGTCGTAGCGTTTCTGGGTCTCGAAGGCCACCTCGTTCGCGCCGCCGTGCTTTGGCCCGCGCAACGCGCCGATCGCGCCGGCGATGGCCGAGTACATGTCGCTGCCGGTCCCCGCGATCACGCGTGCCGTGAAAGTGGAGGCGTTGAACTCATGCTCCGCGTACAGGTTCAAGGAGGTGTGCATCGCACGCACCCAGGCATCGGAGGGCTTCTCGCCATGCAGCAAGTGGAGGAAATGCCCGCCGATGGAGTCGTCGTCCGTCTCCACGTCGATCCGCTTGCCCTGTGTGCTCCAGTGATACCAGTAGAGCAGCATCGATCCGAGCGAGGCCATCAGCCGATCGGCAATGTCGCGCGCGCCAGGCAGGTTGTGGTCATCCTTCTCGGGCAGGATGCAACCCAGCGCCGAGACGCCGGTGCGCATCACGTCCATCGGGTGCGCGCCGGCGGGCAGTCGCTCCAGCGCTTCCTTCACGCTCGCGGGCAGGCCGCGCATGGCGCGCAACTTCGTCTTGTAGGCCCTGAGTTCGGCGCGCGTGGGCAGCTTGCCGTGCACCAGCAGGTGTGCGATCTCCTCAAACTCGCACACTTCGGCGATATCCAGGATGTCGTAGCCGCGGTAGTGCAGGTCGTTGCCTGTGCGGCCGACGGTGCATAGCGCGGTGTTGCCGGCGGTGACGCCTGAAAGGGCAACCGATTTTTTCGGCTTGAAGGATGCAGCGGTGGCTTGTGTCGTCATCGCGAGGTTCACTTTCGATAAGGTGCCAGGTTGTGTTTGCAATCTTCGCAATGGACAATCTCCTTGCCTAGGGCTGAAGTGGCGAATGTTTGCGAAGCCCTAGCCATCAATTTGCAATGTTTGCGAAGTACCGATGCACAAGACCTACATGGGCGTGAGACTGAAGACCCTGCGCGAACAGCGCGGGATCACGCAGGCCGCACTGGCGCAGGCCCTCAAGCTGTCGCCAAGCTACTTGAATCAGCTTGAGAACAACCAGAGGCCCCTCACGGTGCCGGTGTTGCTGCGGCTGCAATCGACGATGGGCGTCGACCTTCAGTTCTTCTCGGAAGACGAGGAGGCGCGGCTCCTCTCCGAACTGCGCGAAGTGGTTGCCGAGGCGGCTGGGCAAGACCTGGTACCGAACTCGGAGGTTCAAGCGTTGGTCGCTCAGCTTCCGGCGATTGCCCAGGTGTTGACGCGGCTTCACAAGCGCTGCAGGAGCGCCGAGGAGCGCTTGGCGCTCCTGGCGGGTGGCTTGGACGGAGATCGCAATCCTTCGTTTTTCGCTGCGCCTCTGCAGCCTTTCGAAGAGGTGCGGGATTATTTCTATGAACGCCACAACCACATGGCAGTACTCGACGAGCGGGCTGAGGAACTGTTCGAGAAACTGCGTCGCGACGAGGCCAGGCGGCGCAAGACAAACCCGGACGACGTGACTGCCGTGGGCGGCGACTTGGTGCCTCTTCTCGAGAGACACCTGGCAGCAGTGCACGGAGTCGCGACCCTGAAGACACGTCGCTTCGGCAACAACGCCGATGTCGTACGCGGATTCAATCCAACGGATCGCACCTTGAGCCTCTCGGCCGACCTCGAGCCCGGGCAAAGGGCCTTTCAACTCGCAACCCAGATCGCACGCCTTGACGCTGAAGACCTGATCGAGTCGTTTGCGAACCATGCGAGCTTTGGCAGCGATGAGGCACGTGCGCTGGCCCGCATTGGCTTTGCGAGCTACTTCGCGGGCGCTCTGTTGTTGCCCTACCGGAGATTTCTGGCAGAGGCCGAGGCCCTCCGGTATGACATCGAACTGCTCAGCCAACACTTCAGCGTCAGCTTCGAGACCGTGTGTCATCGACTCTCGACGATGCAGCGACCCGACGCGAAGGGCATTCCATTCTTCTTCGTGCGGGTTGATCGAGCGGGCAACATCTCGAAGCGCCAATCGGCCACGGACTTCCACTTCTCGCGCACCGGTGGTACCTGTCCGCTGTGGAACGTGTATGAGGCCTTCGCCCAGCCGGGCAAGATCTTGACGCAGCTCGCGAGCATGCCGGATGGCCGTACCTACCTCTGGATCGCGCGGTGCATTTCACGGCGACGCGGGGGGTTTGGTGCACCTGCGCGCACTTTTGCGGTGGCTTTGGGGTGTGACGTACGACACGCTCATCGGCTTGTCTACGCCACAGGGATCGATTTAAGCAATCCGGATGCAGCTACGCCGATCGGTGCTGGCTGCAAGATATGTGATCGCGAGAACTGTGCTCAGAGAGCGTTTCCGGCTGTCGGCCGGGAACTGCAGGTAAACGAAAATCTTCGACAGTTCGCTCCGTACGCGAGCGCCATCCTTCCGCAGTAGTCGTCGTCGTCGCCGCTGTCAGATCCGCAGCCGACAGGCCCTCAAACGGTCAGCGACCTGCCAGTTCTCGGCAGATTCCCCGCCAATGAGGCCGCCGATCGCTGCCGGCCAGCATGCACGCTAAATGCAGAGCGATACGTCCGCCGCGTGTTGTGGCGAGCCTGCCCGATATGTTGATCAGGATTGGATGGTCGATGAGATAGTTCATTGCTGTCATTGAGTTGGCGAATTTCATCGATGTGCCAAGGTTGCTTCGGCACCATTTGCGGCGCGCCTGCACCGCAGCCCGCTCGCGGCATGGGCCGCCATTGGCGTGACGAGAAGGTTCGCTGCATCCGTGAGGAACAACGCGGCGTGCGCTGCATTGGGGAAGTGGCCTGAAACCGACATGGGTCATGTCTGAACCGTCCCGGATCAGCGATCGAACGCGCGGGTGCCGAGGCAACCGTGGGGTGGCACCCAACTCTCAATGCGTACGTCGCCCTCGTCTCCCCGTTTGGCCCTCGGCACCTGCCCCGTTGTCCCCGCAATCACCCAAGTCAGCAGTGTCTCGCCCTCCGCGCAGAACGCTGCCCGGATTGCCGCATCGCGCACTGAAGGCCCACTGACGGCCTTTGCACCAAATCCCACCAGGTGCAGCGCGTTGAGAAAGTTCATCAACGCCGCCCCGCAGCACATCCATTGCTCCTGCACCGGCACGTCGTCGACGCCTTCGCGGAAGCGGCCGATCAGTGCCGCGAGGCCCGGTCCGTTGTAGGCGCGCTGTCGGGCACGCTCGACGTCTGCGGGCGACTGGCCGCGGCGCAGTGCGTCTTGCGCGAAGAGTTCGCTGAGCCGCGCGCGATGCTCATCACCGACGATCACAAACCGGAAGGGCCGCAGGTGGCCGTGGTCGGGGGCGCGAGCGGCGATGCGGGCGGCCTCGGCCCATTGCGCGTCGCTGGGCGCGGGCGACGCGAGCATCCTGGCACCGATCGAGTGGCGCGAGGCGAGCGCGGCAAGCGCTTCGTGCGCGTGTGGTGGTCGGGTCGTGCCCATCGCAACCGTCCAACCGCGTACACCACAGCCTGCTGCATGCGCGAGCTGAGGCTCAGCTTGCGCAGGATGTCTCGCGCATTGGGGCAGGCGCAAGGCAAGCGAGGACGAAGCCATGACTACCCGCCAGTCGCGGACATGTGGCGGACCAGCTTGACCGGCATGACGCGTCCCTGAAGCGAGAAGTCGTGGCCTTCGGGCTTGTGCGCGATGGCGCCGCCGATGGCCTGGTGCAGCCGCGCATCGCTCGCCCCGGTGCGCATCGGTTCCCGGAGATCGACGCCGTCTTCGTGTCCGAGGCAGGTATAGAGCATGCCGGCGGCCGTCACCCGCACGCGATTGCAGTCGCCGCAGAAGTGCTGGGTGAGCGGCGTGATGAAACCGAGCAGGCCACCGGTCTGCTCGACCCTGGCGTAGCGCGCGGGGCCGCCGCTGCGGTCCGCCACGTCAGAGAGGGTCCAGCGCCTGCCGATCTCGCGGCGCAGCGCGTCCAGGCCCAGGAACTGTTCCGTGCGGTCGAAGCCGGTCTCGCCCAGGGGCATGGTTTCGATCAGGGTCAGGGTCATGCCGCGGCCGTGCGCGAACCCGATCAGCTCATGGATCTCCAGGTCGGTGACGCCGCGCAAGGCCACGGCGTTGAGCTTCACGGCCATGCCTGCGTCCTGCGCCGCTGCGATGCCTTCCAGCACCTTGTCCAGCGCGCCGCCGCGCGTGATCTGCGCGAAGCGCTGCGGATCGAGCGTGTCCAGCGAAACGTTCACCCGCCGCACGCCTGCCGCCGCGAGGTCCTGCGCGAAGTGCGCGAGCCGCAGGCCGTTGGTCGTCAAGGTCAACTCGCGCAGGGAGCCATCTTTCAAGCAGCCGGACAGTGACCGGAACAGCTCGATGACACCCTTGCGCACCAGCGGCTCGCCGCCGGTGATGCGCAGCTTCTTCACCCCACGCGCAATGAAGAGGCGTGCGAGGCGGTCGAGCTCCTCGATCGTGAGCAGGTCCGGGCGGGAATGAAACTGCATGTTCTCCGACATGCAGTAGACGCAGCGCAGGTTGCAGCGGTCGGTCACCGACAGGCGCAGGTAGCTGATCTGCCGCTCGAAGCTGTCGACCAGCGGCGCCACCGATACCACCGGTGCAGTTCGGCGCAGGTCCATCAGCATGGAAGCTCCTCGCGCGCCGCCGCATACAGATGCTCGAGCGAGACGAACTTCTCCCTCGGCTTGCCGAGCGCGGCACCGCGCGCCACCTCGGCAGCGTCGATGCGCGCCCAGTCCTGGAAGTCGAGGTACTTCCCGACGTACTGCGCGGGCCTGGCGCCGCGCAGGGGGTGTTCAACCGCCGGCGTGCGATGCGCGAGGGCCGGCAGGTCGGCCAGCACCGCCTCGGCGGTTTCGTAGCTGCAGGCGCGGTTGGTGCCGATGGTGCCCTGGGGCCCGCGCTTGCTCCAGCCGCACACATAGAGGCCGCTCACGAGCCTTCCGCCGTCGATGACGCGGCCGTTGAGATTCGCATGCGTGCCGCGGCCCGCGTCGTAGGGAACACCCGCGATCGAGCACGACCGGCGTCCGATGCTGGAGAACACCAGGCCGCATTCGAGCTCGACGGATTCCGGGCCCGCCGGCAAGCCGTGCGGCCTCCCGAAACGAATACGCTCGATCGACGTGGCGCCTTCGATGCCCTGCGGCTCCAGGTGAAAGCGGAAGACGCAGCGTTTTTCCTTGGCAGCGCGAACGACTGCCAGGCGCTCCAGCATCGCGATGGCCGCCGCCTTCTCCGCATCGGTTCCGGCGGGCACCGCGAAGCTTTCGGCGCGGAGGTCGGCAGCGTCCACCAGCGTGTCGCACGAAGGCAGCTCGCCGATCTCGTGCAGTTCCTTGGGCGAGAAGCGGACATCCGCAGGACCGCGGCGCCCGACGATGTACACCTCGCGCACGCGGCTACGCGCCAGGGCGTCCAGCGCCTGGGCCGCGATGTCGGTACGGCGCAGCGCGTCCACGCCCTTCAGCAGGATACGCGCCACGTCGAGCGAGACATTGCCCTGGCCGACGATCACCGCGCGTTCGCACGACAGGTCGAAGTGGCAGTCCTTCTGGTCCGGGTGGCCGTTGTACCAGCCGACGAAATCGCTGGCCAGGTGGCTGCCGGGCAGGTCTTCGCCGGGGATGCCCATGGGCCGGCCCAGCGGTGCGCCTGTGGCCAGGATGACCGCGTGGTAGCTCGCCAGCAGCGCGTCGACCGAGACGTCCGCGCCGAGGTCGACGCCGCCGACGAAGCGAAAGCCGGGCATCGCCGCGATTCGGTCGAAGACGGCGGTCACCTGCTTGAGCTTGGGGTGGTCGGGCGCGACGCCGTAGCGCACGAGGCCATAGGGCACGGGCAGCCGCTCCAGCAGGTCGACGCGCATGGGCAGCGCCGAGCGCAGCAGGGCCTCGGCGGCGTAGAAGCCGCTGGGCCCCGCGCCTACGACGGCCACCCTGAACGGCGAGGCGTCGCTCATAGGCCCAGCTCCATGCGCCGCGCTTCGGCGGTGGGCAAGGGCGGCAGGCGTTCGGCGATCACCGGCGTCTCGGCCGACCGGAGCCTGTTGATCTCGATCCACGGCGCCTTGTCGGCGGGAAGAAGGAACGAAGCCTGGATGGCGCCCACCGGGCATGCGGTGGCACAGCCTCCGCAGTCGATGCAGTTCTCCGGATCGATGTAGGTCATCCGCTCGTCCATGTGGAAGCAGGTGACGGGGCAGACGGTGACGCATTCGGTGTAGCGGCAGCCGGTACAGAGGTCGGTGACGACGTAGGCCATGTTCGTGAAGGGGAAAAGGTTGGGGAGAGGCGCGGGCTCAGAGGGCGACGACCTGCACCAGCGTGTCGGAAAAGGTGGGCGCGCGGCCCAGGTCCGCGAAGGCCAGGGGCGTGAGCGCGTGCACCGTCGGGCCGGCGCGGTTCGACCGGTGCCAGTAGCCCGAGGGCGCCATCACCAGCCCCGGCGACACGTCGGCCGAGAGCGTGGCCTTGGCCTCGAAGGCGCCGCGGTCGTTGAAGACGCGGATCGGCGTTCCGGCGGCAATGCCGCGGGCGCTCGCGTCATCGGGATGCAGCAGCACCATCTGCTCCTCGCCCGCCTGAGCACGTTGGGCCGGCAGGTTCCCGTAGTTGGAATTGAGGAAGGCATGGCTCTTGGGCGAGATCAGGCTCAAGGGATAGCGCTGCGCCAGCGCGGTCGCAGTGGCCGGGCTTTCGTTGGGTGCGACGTAGTGCGGCAGCGGGTCCACCGGCTCGCCCGCCTGCTGGCCGCCATAGCCCTGCCTGAAGAGTGGCACCACGAAGTTGCCGCCCTCTGCCATGGATGACTTGAATTCGCACTTGCCGGACGGCGTCGGGAAGTTGCCTTCACGGTGCGGCGCCCAGTCGTCAGCCACGGGCATGTTCAGGCGCATGAAGCCCTTGCGCCTCAGTTCCTCCAGGGTGATGCCTTCGAGCACCGGGCTGCTCCAGTCCAGCGATGCTTCGATCATCTCGTCGTCCGAGCGATGGAAGAAAGGATCCTCGATGCCCATCGCCCGCGCCAGGCGGCGGAACAGCTCGGTGTTGGGCACCGCTTCGCCGAGCGGCTCGATGGCCGGGTTGTTGTAGGACAGGTACAGGTGCCCCCACGAGAACATGATGTCCTTCTGCTCCAACTGCGTCGTGGCCGGCAGCAGGATGTCCGCGAAGCGCGCCGTGTCGGTCATGAAATGCTCGCTGCACACGGTGAAGAGGTCTTCGCGCGCGAGGCCCCGTTCGATCCTGTCCTGGTCGCTGACCATGGCCATCGGGTTGGCGTTGTAGACGAACAGCGAGCGGATCGGCGGATCCAGCGACGTCTCGCCCGTGAGCGCCGGGCCCAGGCGCCAGGAGTTGATCACCCGCATCGATTCCGGCTGGAGGTCCGGCCGCATCAGCCCCGGCCAGTTCACCGGAAAGGCCCAGATCGGCAGCTGCAGCAGGCCGCCACCCACGTGCTTCCACGCGCCGATGAGCGCGGGCAGGCAGGCGATCGCCCGCACGGTCTGCCCGCCGCCCGCATGGCGCTCCACCGCGACGCCGATGCGCACCACGGCGGGTGGTGTCGAGGCGTATTCCCGCGTGAGCTTGAGGATGTCCTCCACCGGGATGCCGGTCTGCTCTGCGGCGAATTCCGGCGTGTACGCCTTCACCCGCTCGGCCAGCTCGTCGAAGCCCAGCGTGTGCCGGTCGATGTAGTCGCGGTCAATGAGGCCGTCCCGGATGAGGATGTGTGCCATCGCCAGGGCCAGCGCGCCGTCGGTGCCCGGCCGGATGGGGATGTGCCAGTCCGCCAGCCGCGCTGTGCGCGTGCGCACCGGGTCGATCACCACCAGCTTGGCGCCGTTCTTGCGCGCCTGCTCGATGAAGGGCCAGTGGTGCGAGTTGGTGCTCAGCGTGTTGCAGGCCCACAGCACGATGTACCTGGAGTGCACGAAGCTCTCGGGGTCCGCGCCCGGCGTGTGGCCGATGGTCATCATGTAGGCGGTGCACGAGGCCGAGTCGCAGAAGGTGCGCTCGCACACCGTGGCGCCCAGCTTGTTGAACAGCGGGTCGCCTACATTCAGGCCGTTGAGGATGCCCTGCGTTCCGAGGTAGCTGTAGGGCAGGATGGACTGCGGACCCTCCGTGGCAATGAGCGCCTTCCAGCGGCTGGCGATTTCGGCCAGCGCCTCGTCCCACGAGATGCGCTCGAACTGCCCGCTGCCCTTGGGCCCGCTGCGGCGCATCGGGAAGAGCAGCCGCTGGTCGCTGTAGGTCCGGTCCTGGTAGTTGTTGACCTTCACGCACAGCCGGCCGCGGGTGAAGGGGTGATCAGGATTGCCGCGCACCGCCACCGCCTTGCCGTCCTCGACGGTGGTCAGGATCGAGCAGGTATCGGGGCAATCGTGCGGGCAGGCGCCCACGACAACGTGTCGGGCCATAGGGGGTCCTTTCTCTCCAGTGCTTCACGTGGTGAGGCAAGTCTGGCGAGACCGGAGGCCAAAGCCCTTCTCCCAAAGCGACATTTACTTTTCCTGCCGTGCGGATGATGATTCGGCACGCTTCGTGCACCACGCCATCTGCAATCAATCCCATAGCCGGTCAAGCACCATGTTCGGGCATTCGTTGGACAAGTACGTCAACAGCACGATGCGCCAGACCTCCAGCGCGCTGGGCTGGTCGGCCATCCTGGCCGAGCGTTGGAGCCACGCGGCCGGGGAACTGCCCCGGCTGGTGCCGCGTGAAACCGAGGTCGCCATTCAACTGAGCGGGAAGACGCTGGTCGACCGCGCAGGCGGGGGCCGGCGAGAGCACACGCATGGCCATCGGGGAACCATCTGGCTGTGCCCCGCGGGCATCGAGGAGGAGTACATCAACGTGGTCGAGCCCATGGCCGACTGCCTGCACTTGTTCCTGCCCGGCCAACCGTTCTCCGAGACCGTCCAGCGCGAGTTCGACATCGATCCGGCCCGGGCCGGCCTGCGTTATCAGGCGATCGATCACGACCCCTTCGTGAGCATGATCGCGGACCAGATCGTGGGCGAGCTGTCCAACGAGACGGGGGTCGGGCGGCTGTTCGTCGAAAGCCTCTCGGTGGCGCTCAGCGCCCACCTCCTCAAGAACTATTCGGAACTGGGACTGGCCCGGCCGCTGGCCGACAAGATGCCCAAGCCGCTGGACAGCCGGCGCCTGTCACGCGTGGTCGACTTCATCGATGGCCATCTCGACCAGGACTTCACAGTGCTTGAGCTCGCGGGCATCGCCTGCATGAGCGTGGGCCACTTCACTCGCAGCTTCAGGGCTGCGACAGGTCGAGCGCCGCATGCCTTCGTGGCTGAGCGGCGGCTCATGCTGGCCAAGCGTCGTCTGCGCGACGAATGTTGCTCGATCGAGGAGATCGCGTTTTCGGCCGGCTTCTCCTCGCTGGCCAACTTCTCCAAGGCGTTCCGCCATTCGACCGGTTTGTCGCCCAGCCAGTTCAGGGCCCGTTCCTGAACCATCGCTCGCGGCTTTCGTCCGCATATCGCGGAATAGAGCGAATTGACATTGCGCCGGCGTGGCCATACAAGCGTGATCCTGCGCACGTAGGCGTAACGCGCGCTTGTCTGCCGGTCGCCGGCGAAGGACAAGGCGCATCGTCCCTGGATTCCCCGCATGGCCCAGTCCCAGCTCTTCTTTGGCACACCCGAGCAGCGCGCTGCGCTGGCCCGCGAGCGCTTCTTTGAATCAGGCGAGCGGCCGTCCGGCCTCGTCAGCGAGGCGGTCATCCAGTCCTGGTATCGCTGCGTGACGTCGGGTCGCAGCGCACGCGAGCCTCTGGTGCTTGACGCGGTCAGCAAGCTGAACATTGCAGCCGCGCTGCGCACCAGCCAGCAACTGCGGGAAGCCTCCGCGCCAGGCTTGAGCCGGCTCGAAACGGTACTGGCTGACACGCCCTGCCAGATCATCCTGACCAACCGCGACGGGATCGTGGTGTATGCGAGCCGCTGTCGGGACACGCACGAAGAGTTGCTGATGAAGGGGATCGCGCGGGTCGGTGTCGATCTTTCCGAACCCGCGCTCGGCACCACCGCACCTGGCATCGTGATGAAGACCGGGCAGGCCTGTGCCGTGCGCTGGGGAGAGCACTTCAACGAGGAGATCACCAACGTGCGGTGCACCGCGGCGCCGATTCACGACCTGGATGCCCAATTGGCCGGTGTACTGAATATTTCGGTCGAAGGGCGTTCGTTCGGCTTCGATGCCGCGACCCTGATCAGCACCTACGCAGGGATGATCGAATACCACCTCGTCGCGCGGCAGTCGCGCGGCATGTTGTTGTTGGCGTTCCAGGTCGAGCCCGGTTTGCTATCTCCGCCGCAGGCGGGATTGATGGTGGTCGACGAGAAGGGTCATCTAAAGTGGCTCAACGAAGTCGCCAGGCGCTTGACGGATGGCGCGATCGGGCAAGCGGTCGAGAGCGTACTCGGCTGGCCGATGCATACGCTGTGTGCGCTTCGCGAAGATCAACCGAAGCATCTGTGTCTGCCGAATGGACTGCGGGTTTGGGCGCTGGCGCATTGGCACCCGGACGATCGTACCGGTACCGGGCGAGCCGTTGCCGATACCGTCGGTGGCAGGACTGCCAGCCTCCCGGGCGACCGGACCGGCGGCTCGGTGAGCCATTCAACTTGCAAGTCGTCCGCAGATTTCGTCGCGACGTCCGCATTGCCGGATGATCCAGCGGCATCGCAGTCAGAACAGGCCGAGGCAGAAGATGCAGCGAACGCGGCACCGTCCACCCTGCGCGCGAGCCGGGACGAAAGGATCGCGCGTGCGCTTGCAGAAAGCGGCGGAAACGTGGCGCGTGCGGCACGCCTGCTCGGCGTCTCGCGCGGCCTGATCTATCGCCACCGCAAGGCGGCGGACTGAGCACGATCTTTCTGCGCAGTTCGCGCCGCGCCCGGAAAGTGTTCCGCGCTGGAACACTTTCCCGTCAGGGATTGTCCTGATCCAGTCGTGCGCCCAACGTCTCCCTACAGTGCCTCCAGGCCGTCGGAACACGGCCATTCCGACACGCATATCGCGTTCGGAAAATCATCTGGAGGCGGCATGGATCTTTCCGATATCCAACATTTCATATCCGAGCGCACGGCGGGCTTTCTCAAGCGCGGAACGCACCAACTGCTGATTGATGGCGAGTGGGTGTCTGCCGCGAACGGCGCGACCTTCGAGACGCGCAATCCGGCCACCGAGAAAGTCATCGCCAAGGTTGCGGCGGCCGGGGCGGAAGACATCGACCGCGCGGTGCGCGCCGCGCGCAAGGCCTTCGAAGAAGGCCCCTGGTCCGGCATGCGCCCGGTCGAACGTGAGCGGCTGATTTTGCGGCTCGCGGATCTTGTCGAGGAGCACGCGCAGGCGCTGGCCGAGATCGAGTCGATCGACAACGGCAAGGCTGTCGCGATCGCGCGCGCAGTGGACCTGGCGATGACCGTGGATTTCCTGCGCTACATGGCCGGCTGGGCCACCAAGATCGAAGGCTCGACGCAAGAGCACTCGGTGCCCTATGCGCTGAAGGCCGAGTTCGTGACCTATACGCGGCGCGAAGCAGTCGGCGTGGTCGGTGCCATCGTGCCTTGGAATTTCCCGTTGATGGTGGCAGTCTGGAAGCTCGGTCCCGCGCTTGCCGCCGGCTGTACCGTTGTGCTCAAGCCGGCAGAACAGACGCCGTTGAGCGCGCTGTACCTCGGCGAGTTGATCCGAGAGGCTGGTTTCCCGCCGGGCGTTGTCAACATCGTGACCGGCGACGGGCTGGGCGCGGGCGCACCGCTGGCACGCCATCCGGGCGTGAACAAGATCAGCTTCACGGGCTCCACCGAAGTCGGCAAGCTGATCGGTCATGCCTCCGTTGACAACATGACTCGCTTCACGCTCGAACTTGGCGGCAAGTCGCCGGTGATCGTTCTCGATGATTGCGACCCGGAAGCCGCAGCAGCCGGCGCGGCCAACGCGATCTTCTTCAACCACGGCCAGGTCTGCTGCGCGGGCTCGCGGCTGTACGTGCACAAGAAGATGTACGAGCGCGTGGTTGGCGAGATCGGCAAGATCGCCGATCGGATGACACTTGGCAGTGGCTTCGATGCGTCCGCACAGATGGGGCCGCTGGTCTCACAGGAGCAGCTCGACCGGGTTTGCAGTTACATCGAGGCGGGACGCGCCTCGGGTGCGGAGATCGTCGCGGGCGGGGAGCGGCAGCCGGGCGCGGGCTACTTCGTGCGTCCGACGGTGCTCGCGAATGTGAGCCAAAACGCACGAGTGGTGCAGGAGGAAATTTTCGGTCCGGTGCTGACGGCGCTGCCGTACGACTCGATCGAGGAAGTTGCCGCCTGGGCGAACGATTCACCCTATGGGCTCGGTGCGAGCATCTGGTCGAACAATCTTTCGAAGGTGCATCGCCTGATTCCGAAGATCAAGGCCGGCACGGTCTGGGTCAACTGCCACAGCGCGCTCGATCCTTCTATGCCCTTCGGGGGCTACAAGCAGTCCGGCATCGGCCGCGACTTGGGACGGAACGCGCTCGATGCGTATCTGGAAACCAAGTCGGTTTTCATCGCCGTCTAGCCAGCCGTTTCGCGCGGTTCGTTTCGACTCGTTCTTCATCGTCTCTGCCGCGAGGGGCTTTCACCAAGAGACGATTCAACACAGGAGCAGCAAGCATGACCAGCATCGTCAAGGACACCGTGCATGGCGGTACACAGAACCCGCAGCCGGAGCAATGGCATCCGTTTGAATGGGAGGAGCCACGCTTGGGCAAGCAGGTTCACGGAGAGATTGCGGTGATCCGTTCCGGCGGCACGTCCGGCTCTTTGCAGGCAGGCCTCTGGCGCACCGGGTCGAACTCGCGCGGCGCGGCCGCGAGTGGCGCGCATCGCCTGACCTATTCGTCGCCGCTTGGCGACGAAACAGCGGTGGTGCTCGAAGGCTCGGCCGTCATTACCGTCAAGGCCACTGGCAAGCAGTACCTCGTCGAGCCCGGCTCCGTCATCAGTCACCCGAAGGGCCTCGAAGTGGAATGGGACATCCGCGCGCCATACTTCAAGAAGTATTGGGTGATCTGGAACGGGTCGCAGGCCACGCGGAGTCCGCCGCAGGACTTCCAGGTCACGAACGTCAGCGACAACCCATCCGATTGGCAGGAGTATCACTTCACCGAGCCCAAGGAAGGCGCGCAGGTGGCCGGTGAACTGTTCTTCATCCGGACGGGTGGGTCGACGGGCACCTTTCTGAGCGGCATCTGGCGTTCAGGCAAGGGCATTGCCGGCACCAACGTCGATGCCAAGGGCACGTTGGTGACGCCCTATACGGGAACGCTCGGTGACGAAACGATCCTGCTGCTCGAAGGAGAGGTCGAAGTCGTCGAGACCGCGAGCGGGAAGAAGCAGAACTTCCGCGCAGGCGACATCATCGGGCTGTCGTCGGGGCAGCACATCACCTGGACCTCGAAGGGGCCGTTCACCAAGAAGCTTTGGGTGATCACCAAGGACGAACTGCCGTCCTGATTGGCAACAACCAGGAGACAAGGTCATGTCGAACCATATCAACAGCGACACCTTCGCAACCTTTGTCGCTGCGCGCGACTTCCTGCAGGCGCATCGCATCGACTACGAGGCGGCGTGCAAAGGGTTTGTCTGGCCGCGGCTGGAAACCTTCAACTGGGCGCTCGACTACTTTGACTACATCGCCGCTGGCAACGGGTCGCCGGCCCTGTGGATCGTCGAGGAGGACGGCCGCGAGGAGATCTGCTCTTTCTCCCAGATGAGCACACGTTCTTCCAGCGCCGCCAACTGGCTGCGGGCGCAAGGCGTGCGTCGCGGCGACCGCCTGTTGCTGATGATGGGAAACGAGCGCTGCCTGTGGGAGGCGATGCTGGCGGCGATGAAAGTCGGCGCGGTCGTGATTCCCGCGACCACGCTGTTGTCACACGAAGACCTGTTGGATCGCTTCGAGCGTGGCCAGGTGCGGCATGTCATCGCGTCGGCCGAATACACGGCCAAGTTCGATGACATTCCCGGTGGGTACACGCGCATCGCCGCCGCCGGAGCAGCCGATGGCTGGCTGCGCTTCGAAGATGCCTACGCCGCACCGACGCATTTCACGCCCGAGCAGCCGACTCGCGTCACGGATCCGCTGCTGCTGTACTTCACCTCGGGCACCACATCCAAGCCCAAGCTGGTGTTGCACAGCCATCAGAGCTACCCGATCGGCCACCTGTCCACCATGTACTGGCTGGGGCTCATGCCGGGCGACGTGCACCTGAACATCTCTTCGCCCGGATGGGCCAAGCATGCCTGGAGCTGCTTCTTCGCGCCGTGGAACGCGCAGGCCTGCGTCATGGTCTACAACTACCAGCGCTTTCAGGCGCGCGCCTTGCTGGACATTCTGCAAGCCCGGCCCGTCGCCACGCTGTGCGCGCCGCCGACTGTCTACCGGCTGCTGATGCAGGAGGATCTTTCGCGCACCCAGGTTCATCTGCGAGAGCTGATCGGCGCGGGCGAGCCGATGAACCCTGAGGTGATTGCGCGATTCCAGGAGGCTTGGGGCATCACCTTGCGCGACGGATTTGGCCAGACCGAAACCACCTGCCAAATCGGCAACACGCCTGGCCAGCCGCTCAGGCCGGGTAGCATGGGGCGGCCCTTGCCTGGCTACCGGGTGAACCTGCTCGATGTCGATGACCAGTCTGCGGCGGAAGGCGAGATCAGCCTGGACCTCGCCTCGGGGCCCATGGGCCTGATGGTCGGCTACGCCGATGATGCTGAACGCACCGCCGACGTGATGCGTAATGGTCACTACCATACCGGCGATCTCGCCAGCCGGGACGCGGACGGCTACATCACTTACGTTGGTCGCGCCGACGACGTCTTCAAGGCATCGGACTACCGCATCAGCCCCTTTGAGTTGGAGTCGGTGCTGATCGAGCATCCTGCCGTGGCCGAGGGGGCCGTGATCCCCAGCTTCGACCCAGTGCGCCTGGCCGTGCCCAAGGCCATCGTGACGTTGACTGCTGGGCGGGCGCCCACGGCCGATCTGGCCCAGGACATCCTGCGCTTTTGTAGCGAGCGCCTCGGGCCGTACAAGCGAATCCGCAAGATCGAGTTCGCCGACTTGCCCAAGACCATCTCGGGCAAGACCCGTCGCGCTGAACTACGGAAGCGCGAGGCCGGTCTGGATGCGTCGCCAGACGGACGCTGTCTTGAATATCCAGAGCAGTCAACGGCCTGAGCCATCCGAAGAATGCGCCACTCGGACTGACCACACATGTTGGGGCAATCAGGAAGGCTGAGGCCAAGCCATTGACTATTTCGCTGATCCTCTTCGGCTGGCTGGTCGTAGGAGGCGCATGCTCAACCAGGTTGTACTGATGTGGGCTGCCTGAAGGTCTATGGGCGGCGTCCGCGCTCAGGCTTCATCGAACGTTCAGTGACTCGGAGCGATTCCAGAGGAAAGCGCCTCCCTCAAGAAGACCGTGAACGCAGTCACAGTTCTCGGTACATGAGTTGTGTAGGGCCGAACCAGGTAGAGACGGTCGGCAAACCCGCCTACGATTCGCCATTGAGGCAGCACTGGTACCAAGGCGCCTGCCTGCAACTCTGACCTTGCGCTGAAGTCAGGGAGCAGGGCGATTCCTAGGTCACCGAGCGCGGCCTGCCTGAGCACCTCGCTGTTATTTGCCGCGAAGTTGCCACGTACGGCAACGATGAACTCCTCCGTCACCGCGCCTTCGCGTTCAAACGTCCAGCTCACTGATTCCGAGCGCCGGAAGTAGTGCAGACAACTATGCCGGCGAAGGTCAGACGGGTGCTCTGGTGTCCCATGCTTGCCCAGGTATTCGGGCGTCGCCACAAGGACGGAGCGGGTCTCACACAGGATCGAGGCAACGTGCGTCTCTGGCACTTCCGACACGTGTCGAATCGCGACATCAAACCCCTCGTTTGCAAGCGATGCGAGCCGGTCGCTCAATTCCATTTGAATCTGCACCTCGGGGTGGCGCGCCAGAAACTTCGGAATGAGGGGAGCAATGATTTGTCGCCCGAAGGCGACCGGCGCGGTCAAGCTGAGAACGCCTCGCGGGTGTTCGGAGAGATCCTTCACCCCAGTGAATATCTGTTCAATTCTTCCGAAGGCGTCTGCGGTGCCGTCCACCAACCGTTGGCCCGCCTCCGTGAGACGGACGCTTCGCGTTGTACGTCGAACCAGCGGAATCCCAGCGGCCGCTTCGAGTTCAGCTATTCGCTGGCTGACCGATGCTTTGCTGATGTGCAGGCGACTTGCGGCCGCGGTGAAGGTCCCACTTCTTGCGAGGATCGCCAGGCAGTGGATGTGGGACCACAGATCGTCCAGTCGTCTTGCTTTGGTCAAGATAGCCTCACTGTTCGATATCCTGAACACTGAATCTGAGCATCTCGTCTCGACGTGGCCCGGCAAAGCGGCGATATTTCCTTCGACACTTCAGCAACCTTCGGAGAGACATATGACCGCTCGAGAGCCATTTACCGATACACAAGATGCCTGCCACTTCATTCAAGGCAAAGTGACGCCGGGAACGGGAATGGGGCGCCAGCCGATCTTCAATCCGGCCACGGGGGAAGTCTCGCGTCACGTTGTCTTGGCCAGCGTCGACGACGTTGGCGCTGCAGTCGCTTCCGCTCAAGCAGCCTTTCCAAAGTGGGCTGACACGCCGCCGATCCGGCGTGCGCGGGTGATGTTCAAATTCCTGGAGCTGCTCAACCAGCACCGTGACGAACTGGCTCACATGATCACTGCCGAGCACGGCAAGGTGTTTACGGATGCACAGGGCGAAGTTGCCCGTGGCATCGACATCGTGGAGTTCGCCTGCGGCATTCCGCAACTGCTCAAGGGCGACCACACCGACCAGGTCTCCACAGGCATCGACAACTGGACGCTGCGCCAGCCGCTCGGCGTGGTGGCGGGCATCACGCCGTTCAACTTCCCGGTCATGGTGCCGATGTGGATGTTCCCGGTGGCGATCGCGGCGGGCAACTGCTTCGTGCTGAAACCGAGCCCGACCGATCCGAGCCCGTCGCTGCGCATCGCCGAGCTGCTCAAGGAAGCGGGGCTGCCCGACGGCGTGTTCAACGTGGTGCAGGGCGACAAGGAAGCGGTCGATGCGCTGCTCGAACACCCGGACGTCAGGGCGATCTCCTTCGTCGGCTCGACGCCGATCGCCAACTACATCTACGAGACCGGCGCGCGCCACGGCAAGCGCGTGCAGGCGCTCGGCGGTGCCAAGAACCACATGGTGGTGATGCCCGATGCGGACATCGAGCAGGCGGTGGATGCGCTGATCGGCGCCGGCTACGGCTCGGCCGGCGAGCGCTGCATGGCAATCAGCGTGGCGTTGCTCGTTGGCGATGTGGCCGACAGGCTGCTGCCCAGGTTGGTCGAGCGCACCAAGGCGCTGAAGGTGCTCGATGGCGAGAACCTCGCGGCCGAGATGGGTCCGATCGTCACTCGAGCGGCGCACCAGCGCATCACTGGCTACATCGAGCAGGGTGTGCAGGAGGGCGCCAAACTGCTGGTCGACGGCCGTTCGTTCGATGCAAGTGCTGCCGGTCCCGATTGCGGCGAAGGCTTCTGGATGGGTGGCACCCTGTTCGATCATGTCTCGCCGGACATGCGCATCTACAAGGAAGAGATCTTCGGCCCTGTCCTCGCTTGCGTGCGCGTGCACGATCTGGCACAGGCGGTGGACCTGATCAATGCGCACGAGTTTGGCAATGGCGTGGCCTGCTTTACTCGCGACGGCAACGTGGCGCGTGAATTCTCGCGCCGCATCCAGGTGGGCATGGTGGGCATCAACGTGCCGATCCCGGTACCGATGGCCTGGCATGGCTTCGGCGGCTGGAAGAAATCGCTCTTCGGCGACATGCATGCCTACGGCGAGGAAGGCGTTCGCTTCTACACCAAGCAGAAGTCGGTGATGCAGCGCTGGCCAGAGAGCATCGGCAAGGGGGCCGAGTTCGTGATGCCGACTGCGAAATAGTCCAGGCTGCGGGGCGAGGTCGGCTTGCCCGGTCGCCTCGTCCAAAGGGGCCTCACGGGTCATATTGTGGCAACCAGTCCACGATAGATGGCACCGAGGCCGGCGACAGACAAGAGCAGCAAGACCAGGCGCTTCAAGAAGATGGCCGAAAATCTGGTCCTGGCCCGCGAACCGACGAAAAGGCCAAGCAGGGACATTGGGAGGAGGACGATGGCCAATTCGAGGATCGAATCCTTGCCGTAGAGGCCTGCGGCTCCGAACGCTACAGCCCGGCTGATTCCACTCAGAAGGATTACGACCGCGATCGTCGCTCGAAAGCGATTCACGTCGGACAACCGCCTGGATAGATAGATGGTGTAGATCGGGCCACCAGTGCCAAAAAGCGCGCTGAAGACGCCGCCGGCCATCCCGAAGGGCAACGACCACGACTTGGGAATCTGGACATTTTTCGTCGAGTTGTCGACTACCAAGTTGCGGACGCTAACGCCTAGCACGAAGACGCCAAATCCAACCAAGGGCCACCTCGGCCCTACGTTGTGAAGCAGGACCACCCCTATTGCGATGCCGATGAGCATGGAAGGAAGAAGGCACTTCAGCTCGAGTTTGGCGACGCTACTCCAGTTCTTTCCGCCAACCAATGCTGTGGTAACAAGGTCGAAGAGGACTACGAGCGGCACCGCGACCTGGAGGGGGACGACCTGTACCAGCATCGGCATAGCCACCATCGCCGCACCGAACCCCGTCATGCCAAACACGGCGTACGCGACGAATATGATGGGCGCCGAGATGGCGAGAAGTTCAGGTGAGGGTGACATCGCTCTATCGCATTCGAAAAGAAAAGGACCGGGCTGCGCTCCCACGCACCCGGCCAATCAAAGGGAGTGCTGAAGTTCTAGTTGGCCGAGAGCTTCTTCTTCTCGACAAGCAATTTCCACTTGCTCGCTTCGCTGGCAATTTCCACCTTTAGAGGCTCCGGCGGAACGACGGCTGCCGACATTCCTTGGTCGGCCAGGTAGCGCTTCATCCCGGGCTCGTTGACTGCGGCTTTCACTTCAGCAATCAGACGATCGATGGCTGGCTTCGGCGTCCCGGCGGGCGCGACGAGAGCGAACCACGCCATGTATTCGAAGCCAGGAACACCGTCCTCAGCCGTTGTGGGAACGTTCGGAAGCAGCGGACTGCGCTCCTTCCCCGTCACCGAAAGCGCGCGAAGGCGGCCACCCTTGAGAAGCGGCGACATGGCATTGATGTTGGCGACAGCCAACTGAACCGTGCCGCCCATCAGATCCGCATAGGCGGGCCCTTCGCCCTTGTAAGGCACGTGCAGCAATTCCAGGCCTGCGGCGTCTGCCAAAGATTCGCCTGCCATGTGCGTCTGGCTGCCTACCCCGGCGGAAGCGAAGCTGACCTTTGCCGGGCGTTCCTTGATGTAGGCGATAAGCTCTTTTGTGTTCTTCACCGGGAGGTCAGAGTTCACCGTCACCACCATCGGTCCGCTGGCCACCTTGCTGATGAGAGCGAAGTTGTTCAAGGTGTAGCCCGGCTTGGCATAGATGAACTGATTGACCGTGAACATGCTTCCCGACGCGAGCAGCAGCGTGTAGCCATCGGGTGGCGACATGGCAACCTGTTGGGCGCCGAGATTGCCGCCTGCGCCAGGCCTGTTGTCTACGATCACGTTTTGCTTCAAGCTCTTGGTCAGCTCGAAGGCAAGCGCACGCCCGAGTGAATCAGTGGCGCCGCCCGCCGCAAAGGGAACCACCATCCGAATCGTCTTGTCCGCCGGCCAGTCGGCCAAAGCGGTCCCGGCAAATAGCGGGCCGCCAAGCAGTGCGCATGCGAGATGCAGAGCCCGGCGACGTGTTGGCTTTGATCTGAGCGAGATTCTCATCGTTAGTCTCCTTAGGTGATTGACTTGGTTGCTTGCGACGGGCTACCTACGAGCGGGCAATGGTTCGCCCTCAAGCCCATAGGCTCGATTCAGTGCGTGAAAAGTGGGAGGTGGCTTTAGAGGGTGGCCAAGGCGGAGCCGACCCTTCGCACCAACTCGTCAGGACCGGTGGTGACGGCCTGCAGCGCTTCCAGAAGTAGCTGGCACAGATGTGATCTCGGATTCTCCTTCGGAACCAGCATTCCCAATCGACGAGTCACCGTCGGATTTCCAAAGGGAATCACCCGAACTGTGGGCGGGAATTCGTTCCTCACCCCACGGGCTGGAACGACGGATGCGCCGAGGCCATTTGCGACCATGGCGATAACACCTTCGAGGTTGTCAATCTCCATGGTCGAGCGAACCGTGATCTGTCGGCGCATGATCTCCTCTTGGACAATATTGCCCACGCGGGCCGATCGATTGAACCGGACGTACGGTGTGCTCTCCAGCACCTCCTGGTCGCTAGACCCTTTGACGGACTTGTGGGCGATGACAACGAGCGCCTCTTCGACAAAGGGGAGAAAGTCGAGGCCACTTCTTGGAAGCTCCGGTTCGGTCACCAAGGCCACATCAAGCTGACGGTGGTAGACAGCCCTCTCCAGGTCGTGCGTCAGGCCAGTCGTCACGTGCACTTCAAGCCCATGGCCCTGTCGCTGCAGGTGGTGCAGCGCCAACGGCAATACCCCGGAGGCCACGGTGTGAACGCTCCCGAGTTTCAGCAGCCCGACGGACGTGCCCTTCTTGAGCGATGCGCTCATGCTCTCCCAATGAGAGATCAGGTCGCGTGCGCGGTGGACCAGCGCGAGACCTGCATCGGTCAGGACTGGTGGTCGACGGCTACGGTCGAAGATGGTCATCTCGAGTTCTTCCTCGAGGGCGCGCATCTGCATGCTTACCGCGGACAGCGAGAGGCCAATATTGTTCCCCGCTTCCGCGAAGCTCCCTCGATCCGCGATCGCAATCAAGGTGTACAGCGTCTTGATGTCCATGCGGCAAGTCCCTTCTTTGAAGTTGGCTCTGCGCGCCCGTGAGAGGTTGCTAAATGCCCAGCAGGCGGCGCGCATTGCCACCCATGACCTTGCGCAGATTTTCCTCCTTGATGGGGAGCGTCTCGAACCACTCCTTGTAGCCAAGGACAGGGCAAAAGGGGAAGGAACTGGCGTACAGCATGCGATCGGACAGGAAGCTGTCGGCTGCCTTGACGTACTCTTCCCAGCCGGGCATGCGCGAGAAGTACATGTCGGGGGAGAGCCAGAGATTGGGTCGACGGAAGCCCAGGTGCAGGATCTCGTTGACCCAGGGCCACCCGCCGTGCGCGACGACGACGTTCAGATGGGGGAAGTCGGTGAGAACGCGGTCCGTTCGGATCGGGTCGGAGTAGCTGAGGTCCGGGCCCGCAGTACCCCCCACCATCATGATGACGGGAACACCGATGTCCTCGCAGTGGCCATAGACGGGGTAAAGCCGACGGTCATCGGCGTACATCGGAACCGGGTATGAGCCCGGCTCGATGTTGATCAGCTTGAAGCCATCTTTCGCTGCCTGGTTGATGGTCTGGCAGGCTTGGCGGCGATTCGTCGGGTCGATGGATGCCGCACCGATGAACCGCTCAGGATGGTCCGTGACGAGGCGCCTGACATCGTCGTTTGACACGCTGCCGAGCACGCCGGCGAGACGGCCGACCACGACGCCGCGGTCGATCCTGGCTTCGTCCATCTCCTTGAGCAGCAGCTCCATGGACTGCTTCTGAGCAGCCTGGGATGGCTCGAATCCCACGGTGCGCGTGAACCCGTCGCGGCGTTCGCCTGCCGAGTACATGAGCGTGTTGAGGAAGCCGCCAACCGGCGGGCGCAGACGGAAGTCGATGATCATGACGTTGGCCCTATGAATGGAAACGAATCGAAGGCGGGCGGTCAGTGGGGCCCGCGTCACCGGTGACTACATCACCTCGTCCTTACGGTTGTCCGTTTCGCCGTAGCGATGGAGAGCTGGCGGCTTCAGACCGGCGTACAGAGCCTCGATCCCCGCATTGATCGTCTCGGCGTGCTGCGCGAACAGCGAGTTCCCCTCCAGGTCGCTTTCCACAATGAAGGGACCGAAGTTCTCCACTTCGAACAGCCACATGGCTTGGGCGATGCCCAGCTCATCCAGCCAGTGGACCTCGCGGACGCGCTTGATACCGCGGCCGAGCAAAGCGCCGGTGCCATAACCGACTGTCGTCAGATAGATGGCTCCGCCGGGCGCGAGGACCTTCTTGTAGTCATCTGCAGGCATGCCTCCCTTACCGATCAGAATGCTGCATCCCGTCTGCTCGAGCCAGCGAGGGATCCATTTCGAGAATCGGAAAGATGCCGTTGCAGTCACGGCGCCGACGTTGTAACCCCCATGCCCGTCTGGAGCTGCGGCCGGTGAGCAGTGAAAATTGACGTTGCTGATCGACTTTAAATCGACCGGCAGCTCCAAGCCCTCGTCCAGGACCTTCTTGTAGATGCCTTCGCGCGCGGTGTAGACCACGCCATTCAGATAGACCGCAGAGCCCAGTTCAAGCTTCGCGATGTCTTCCCGCTTCGCCGGCAGGTCGAGGTGGAAGACCTTGATGTCGTCGTTGCTGTCTACCATTCGACTGTCTCCCGACGGTGATAGGGGGTGAACCATTCGGGATCGGTTCGGTACTCGATCTCGCCGCTGGCATGGATGCGTGCAGTAGCGCGCCGCGATGAAAGACAGAAGGTGTGGATGCTGATGGGCATGCCGCCGGTGTGCGTGTAGCCGCACTCGATGTGGCAGTCCACGACCATGCCGGATCCGACAAAGCCCATCGCGCCCATGCCGATAGAGTTTCCGAGCTTCATCAACTCGAGCTCGAGCTCGGCGACCTTCGGGTCGGGATTTCGGTCCCCGACAGTGCGCAGGCAGGCCGCCTGCTTGCCCAACTGCATGCAGGTGTCCTTGGACCCGCCCAACCCGATCCCGACGATCGCGGGTTGGCAGGCCAAGCCACGCTTACCGAAGGCGATCAGCGTGTCCAGGACGAAACGCTTGATACCGTCGATGCCATCCCCAGGGAACAGCATGCGGTAGTCCGTCCCGAAGAGACCGCCCTTGTGGACAGTGGTGATGTCGATCCAGTCAGCATCCGGCTCAAAAGACCACTCGACTTCCGGCGCATTGAGGCCGACGTTGTTGTTGTGATCCGTGCGCCACAGCGGATGCACGCGATTGGGTCGGAGGGGAATGGTGACCGTTCCTTCAGCCGTCGCGTGCCGAAGCGCTCGCTCCACCGCGACGAATCCCGATTCGATGGACGCGTTGTTGCCGACCTTGACGTAGTAGCGCGGCAAGCCCGTATCCGCGCACATGGGCCGCCGGTCCTGGTCTGCCGCTTCCCAGTTGTCGACCATTGCGTGGATGACGAACCGTGGCAGCTTGCCGGTCTCCTTCTTCTGCAGTTCCTGAATTCCCTTTTTGTAGTCAGGAGGAATCTCGATTGCAGCGCGCCGCATGATCTCCAACGCGGCTTCTTCAACTTTCTGGATTGGAATCTTCATCTGGGTATGCCCTCAGGTTTGGGGTGTGCCTGCTTCGCCGGTGATGAGCGACTCACCGGGCTTCACGATGTCAAAGGAAACGGGAACCATCTCGAGCTGCACGTCGTCGTTCTGGGCGCTCACACGCGTGTAGCAGCTGGTGTGCAGGTCGCCGGGCTCGGGAAAGTCCTCGCGGAAATGGGCGCCGCGACTGTTCTCGCGCGCAAGTGCGGAGATGGTGATGACCTTGGAAATGTCGACGAGGCTTTGGAGGTTCAACCAGTCGTGCCAGGTCACGTTGTATCGACGGTCACCATCCGCGACGCCCATCCCTGATAGCGCGGAGCGGTGAGTGGCGACCGACTGCAGTCCACGCTCCATCGCTTCCCGCGTGCGCAACACGCCAACGTCGTCCCACATCGTTTGAGCCAACGCGTCCCGCAGCTCATGGATACGACCCGCGGGCTTCGAGAAGGGGTACTCGGCACGCTCAATGCCACTTGCGATCACTCGCTTGTCCGGGTCGCGCCACTTGCCGCTCTTTGCGACGTAGGCGGCCATCGAGTCACCTGCGATGCCGCCAAACACGGTCGAGTTCGCGACGCCATTGCCGCCCAGGCGATTGGCCCCGTGCAGGCCGCCGCAATCTTCCCCGGCGGCGAACAGCCCGGGGGATGCGGTTGAGCCATCGACGTTGAATTCCACGCCGCCCATCAGGTAGTGCGCGGTCGGCACCACCTCGACCTTGCCGCCGGCCAGGTCAAAGCCGCAGTCCTTGCAGCGATTGACCATCCCCGGAAATGTCTTGGCAACCTTCTCAGGCCCCAGATGGCTCATTTGGATGTACACGCCACCCATCGGCCCCGTGCGCTTGGCGCGCATCTCGGCATAGATGCCCCGGCTGACAACGTCGCGGGTCGCTCGCTCGCCGCGCTTGTCATAGTTGGTCATGAAGCGGTCGCCATTGCCGTTGAGCAGATAGCCACCTGCGCCGCGCAGTCCCTCCTCGAGGACGGTGCCTGTCATGCGTGTATCCGGTCCCCCGAGAAGTCCCGTCGGATGGAACTGCACCATTTCCATGTCGCGCAGCTTCAGGCCGTAGCGCAACGCCATCGCAAGGCCGTCGCAGGTCTTGTCGCCGGATGGGGTGTGATAGCGGTACATCGTGGGGCCAGCGCCCGTGGCAAGGAGCACCGCTTTTGCCTGCACCAATCGATAGGTCCCGGCCCGCATGTCGATGAACAGGACACCGGCGATCCCCGAGCCGTCGGCAGCCGGGATGAGTTCGATGGCGCGATGCTCCTCAAGCTCCTCAACGTCCAGTGCCCGCACCTGCTCCATCAGGCGATTGATGATCTCGATACCGGTCAGGTCGGCCTTGTGAACGGTTCGGTCGAAGCTCTGGCCGGCAAAGGCTTTCGAGTGGAGCGATCCGTCGGGATTGCGGTCGAAAAAGCAGCCGATCTCGTTTTCAAGTTCGCGTACGCGCTCGATGGCTCCTTCCACGAGGCGCCAAGCGAGGTCCTGGCGCGGCAGCCACTTGCCGCCCTCGATCGTGTCCATGAAGTGCCGCTCGACTGAATCCCCAGACGACAGTGCGACGTTGTAGCCACCCTGAACCATGCGAGTGCAGCCGCATTTGCCCAGCAGTCCTTTGACCGTGACCGTCACGCGCAGGGACGGATTTGCCTTCTTGGCATGCAGCGCTGCGAACAGGCCGGCGCCGCCGGTTCCCAACACCAGGATGTCGGTCTTGTAAGTGTCGAAGTTCATTTCAGATCACCCCCGCGATGAACACAAAGCCAAACGCCATCGATGCCGCGAATCCCCAGCCGATCCAGGCTAGGCGAGCGTCGCGGGTAGAGCTCCAGGGAAGCAGTTCAAGTGCGAGCAGACGCAGTCCGAAGAACATGTGCAGGCTCAGCAGCGAGACAAGACCCCATTCGCCGAACTTCATCGCAGGCATCTCTGCAAGCTTCAGGAAGCGGTCGAGCCTGGCTGCATCGAGGGCCATGCCGAGCACGCAGAAGTGGGCGGGCAAGAAGAGTGCAAGTGCCAGGCCCGAGAGGCGGTGACCCAGGAACGCCCAGTACGCTTGGTGGCTGCGAGCGGTTTTCATTGAATCAGTCCTCCCACCGCCGCGACGGCGCGAAGGCCCAGGTAGAGCAACCCGATGCCAAACGCGAGGCTCACTGCGGACGCTGCGCTTCGTCCAAGGCGCAGCCATTCGATCAGGATGTTGCGGATGCCAATTGGAACGTGAACGGCCACGCTGATTGCAAAGAGGCCGTAGAACGCGATCCACACCCAACTGCCTTGCGTGCGAGAGAGGAGCGCGCTGGCGGTCAATCCGCTGTGAACGGCGTAGATGATGAGCCCCACATGCGTGAAGACGAATGGCGCAATGACCATCGCCGTGAGGCGCTGAAGGGCGAAGAGACGCGCTTCCATGTCAGTCTCGCTTGAGGAAGCTGAGGAGCGCACTTCGCTTCAACCCCGCGATGCTCCCGGTTGGGCTCAGACTGACCGGGCAGTGCTTCATGCAACTGCCTTGCGTATGACATGAGTTGCAGCCGCTTCCCGAGGTCGCTTTGTGCAGAACATCCTTCGGGTCAGCGTGCCGTTCGTCGTTGTAGAGGGTCCATGCCCGATTGAGCGCTGCCGGCCCGAGGTACTCCTTGTCCCAGGACACGACGTCGCAAGCCGCGTAGCAAACGCCGCAGTTGATGCACTCGATTGCTGCATCTGCCAGCTTGCGCTTCTTGCTCTGCGGCGACACCGTCGCCGGCGGGTCGCTTCGGGTTGCCGTGCCAACGAAGGTGTTGCCGGCTTTTCTCCACTTCTGGAAGAACTCGCGCATGTCGACCACGAGGTCCTTGATTCGCGGCATGTTGCGAAGCGGCTCGATGACGATGACTCCGTCCTCTTCTACGCCGCTCACGTGGGTCCGACAGGTCCAACGGGGCTTGCCGTTGACCGTCATTGCGCAGGAGCCGCATACGCCAACGCGGCATGCAAATCGATACGAGAGTTTCGGTTCTTGGGTGCGCTGGACTTCTGTGACGACGTCCAGGACGGTCTGGTTTTCGCGCCAGGGAACGGAGTAGGTTGAGAAGGAACCGTCATCGGCTCCTCGCGAGATTCGAACTGTGAGTTGTCTCTGCTTCGTGGGGTTATCGGTATCCATTTCTGCCTCGCTTCAGCGACGAATCGCCATGGAGGAATTCTAGAAATCCCAATTTTCTGAAGCAATATTAAATAGATTGATATTTTTTGAAGTTATTTTTTCCTACCTAGAGGGGGCAGCCGCAGCAGAGCCTCTTGCTTGCTTGGGAAGTTCAAATTCCTTTGAGTTGCACGGTCCTCTGTGTGTGCTCCGAAGGTCCTGTGCCGCTCGAGATTGATTGCCTCGATACCTGGTCCACTGCGGGCTTGTGGGATAGTTTTTTTCAGTGGGTGCGGCAGACCGACATGCAGTGCTCGACAAAGGCTTCGGACGTGGGGCCCATTCGCTTGGCGGCGTGTGTGACGATGGACAGCCTCCGCTGGGAACGTGGCAGCGCGGTATTCAGCACGGTCAGTTCCCCGGCTTTGGCCAGGCGAGCTACGGCATGACGGGGCAGGCACGCGAGCGTGTCGCAGGACGCGACCAGTGTCGCGATCGCCTGCGGCGTGCCGAGTTCAAAGTCGATGGAGATCGATCCCAGACGCTCGATGAGCCATCGCTCTGCCGCCTCGCGGGTGCCGGAACCTACCTCGCGCAGCGCCCAACTTGCGCGTTTGAGTTGTTCGATCGAGGCCTGCTGTGTTGCCAGGGGATGACCTGTGCGTGCGACCACAACCATCTCGTCGGTAAGCCAGGTTTGCGCCGTGATGCCGTTGCGGGTTTGCAGGCCTTCGACAAAGCCAATGTCGGCCTCCAGGTTCGTGATCGCGTCCAGGACTCCGCTCGTGTTCATCACGAGCATCTTGACCGGGCTACCTGGGCGCTTGGCGTGCCACCGACCCAACAAATCGGGCAGGATGTGCTCCCCGATGGTCATGCTGGCGGCGATGGAAAGCGGCGCGTCGGAATGGTCGTCGAGCATGCATTCCAGCTCAGCCGCCTGCTCCAACAAGGAGCAAGCCACCGGCAGCAGCCTCAGACCGTGCTCGTTGAGGATTAGACGGCGCCCCATCCTGTCGAACAGGGAGCGACCGATCGTTGCTTCGAGTTCTGCCAGTGCACTGCTCGCCGCCGACTGTGAGCGTGCCACCGTGTCTGCGGCGGCACGCGTGGAGCGTTCCTTGGCAACGGCGACGAAGACCTCGAGCTGGCGAAGTGTGACGCGCAGGCGCCTCGACCCGATGCTGGCGGAGATGTCGTTCATGGCGGCTTGTACCAGCCCGCGCGCGGCGGATTGGGCATCTGATCGTGCCTCGCGCGCGGTGCCCATCACAGCGCCTTGGTTAAGAAATTGTAGAATTCATACAATTCAACTTCAATTGAAGTTTGTCTCAATCATGGAGATGGGATACCCAACAGGGCCGCGGCCCGACGTTGCGGCAACTCGAATTGCTCTTGACGCTTGTGTCTTCGGACGGCATTGCGAGCGCTGTTGCGCGCCTGGGGCTGACTTCGGCCACCAGCCACGCACTCAAAGTGCTCGAGGACGCTGTTAGTACTGCTACCGGAATCTCCCCTGACGCTCATTGCTTCATGACGAATGCGGCAAGTTCCTTGATTTGCGTATCCGTTAGTTGCGCGAAGGGCGGCATTGGCGCCGTGCCCCATTTGCCAGAGCTGCCGCCTTTGATGCTGGCCGCAATCTTCGACAATCCTGCCGGGTCGGCCTTGTACTTGTTCGCGACGTCGTGATACGCCGGTCCGACGATCTTCTGTGCCACGGCGTGGCATCCGAGACATGCATTCGCGTTGAGTAGTGCTTGTACGTCGATCGCAGCGGTCGACGCTGGCCGATCAGGCATCGGCGCCGAGGCTTCCGCAGTGAGTGCGCGGTCGGCGGCGGTCACGCTATTGGCGTCACCGTAGGTCGCGGCGAGGTAGACGCCCAGGACTTTCACTTCCACGTCGCTGATCGGAGCGCCGTACAAGTGTTGCATCTTGGTCATCTCGGCCGTCCACTGAGCGACAGTCATGCCCGGTGGCTGATAGGCGATGTAGTCGGCCGAGTGGCACATCGCGCACTTTTGCTGCGCGACAACGTAGCCGGGGAGGCTCGATGGCTTCAACTTCACGGTCTCGGCGGGGAGTTGAATTGGCTTGGCCGGCGCCGCTGACACTGCCGCGGCGGCCATTGCCGCCAATGCGGCGAGCGCGAATGCGAACGAGGATGCGCGACTTTGATTCATTGCAGGCGCCCTTCAGCCAATCATCACGGTCGTGGACTCGATCACATGCCGCCTATAGCCGGCCGGATTCCAGTCAGCGATTGCCGGTTGCCCCTCGCCATTCCGGTTCGTGGCGCGCACCATCAGTACCGCCTTCCCCTTGCGTGCGAATGTCACCATTGCCTTCCATTCGCGAAACGAGAAGCGCCCGAGGTCTTTCCCGAGGACGGCCTCGCGCCATTGAAGGCCCCCATCGACTGATACCTCCACCTTCCTGATACCGGCACCGGCATCAAAGGCGATGCCTTTCAGCTCCACAGACCGTCCAGCCGGAAGCGTGCCGCCGTTGGCCACGCTGGTAATGAAGCTGCGTACGGCCAACGTCGAAATAGGTCGCGTCTTCGCTGCCACTGTGCCCGGGGCGACGCATTGGCAGTCGTTGTCCGGCACGCGATAGGCCGTTGTCATGAAGGCAGCATCGTGACCAGTGAATGCATGGTCAAGAACTTCAATTGGACTTGACCCTGTTGCGCGGATGGGTTGGGGCTTGATTCTCAAGTCGGATTGATTGGCTGCGAAGACTTGTCCACCGGCGGCGTGGCGCATGCCACGCAGACGCCGACGGTGGTCAAGTCGTGTTCGAGGCGAGGCGGTCTACTTGGATTGCGTCGTGGTGGTTCCTTTCAAACGTCGCCGGCGAGATCTGTCCGAGTGCGCTGTGACGCCGGCGCGGGTTGTACCAGCCCTCGATGTAGGTGAACAGTGCCAGCCGTGCCTCGGTCTTGGACTGCCAACTGCGCCGGTCAATCAGTTCGCATTCGAGCGTGGCGAAGAAGCTTTCGGCCATCGCGTTGTCGTAAGCATCGCCGACGGTGCCCATCGACGGGCGCACGCCCATCTTCTTGCACCGTTCGCCGAAGGCGATGCTGGTGTACTGGCTGCCTTGGTCGCTGGGGTGGATCACGCCGTGGGCCTTGCGCTGTTGCAGCGCCATGTTCAGCGCCGCAAGCACCAGATCGGCGGTCATCTGCTCACCGATGGCCCAGCCCACGATGCGTCGGCTCCATACGTCCAGCACGATGGCCAGGAAGATGAAGCCCGCCCAGGTGGGCACGTAGGTCATGTCTGCGACCCACAGCTTGTTGGGTCCACCGGCAATGAACTCGCGCTTGACCAGATCGGGTGCCGGGCGTTGTCGCTCGTCGCGCCGCGTGGTCACGACGAAGCCGCGGCGTCGACTGACGCCTCGAATCGCATTGACACGCATCAGCCGAGCCACGCGCTTTCTGCTGATGCGTGTCCCTTGGTCGATCAGTTCGGCGCGCACGCGTGGCATGCCGTAGGTGGCGTCGGATTCGGCGTGGATGACCTGGATTCGCTCCACCAGCACCGCGTCGTCGATCAAGCGCCTCGACGGCGGTCGATCTCGCCACGCGTAGTAGCCACTCGCGGAAACCTTGAGCACGCGGCACATCGTATGCACTGGAACCTTGGCCTGGTTCGCACTCACGAGTTCGTAGACCCGATGGATGTCTTCTCGCCTTTGCCGGCGAACCAGGCCGTAGCCTTTGCCAAAATATCCCGCTCAAGCTTGAGTTGTCGGTTCTCTCGGCGCAACCGCACGAGTTCCTCGCGCTCGGCGCTGCTCAAGACGTCCTTGCCGCGTGCGGGCTTGCCACTGTCGGCGGCCGCTTGCGCCACCCAAGTCGAGATGCTCTGGGCAGTGCAGCCGAACTCACGCGCGAGCTGCGAGGGCGTTCGGCCAGCTTGGACCAGCTCGACCATCTGACGGCGGAATTCCGCCGGGTACGGAGGCTTCGATGCAGGCATATCGGACTCCTTCTTCCGTAAGGATCGGGTGTCCGCGAAATCGGGTCAACTTCAAATCTCTGATAAATGCTTGACCCAGTATGTCCCGAAGTAGCCCGGTACGACCAGCTTGAGCGGATAGCCGTTGAGGAGGGGGAGGTCCTTGCCGTTCATCGCCCATGCCAGCATCGGCTCGCCGTTCAACGCGTGCTCGATGTCGAGTGCCTTGCGAAAATCGGGCGTGCTAGGCAGAACAGGGGTGTCCAGGCCGTTGAAGACTACCTGCAGGGCACCCGCCCCAACACCGGCCTTCTGAAGAACAGCTTTCAGTGGGACGCCGGTCCAACGCGCATTGCCCATCGCACCGTTTGCCAGCTGTGCTCCGAAGACGCGCGGCGAAGAGAAGCCGCGGCTGTTGCCGGAACACTGGTTCACCGCGACCACGTCTACAGGCTCGCCGATTGCCTTCAGGTCGGTCAGAGAGAGGCTAAGGGGTGTGCTGACCACGCCTTTCACGCTCAATCGATATGTTGCTGTATCGACCGCCAGCGGGATATTCGCAAGGTGGTAGCGCACGAAGAACGCGTCGTTTGGAGTGAGCGGTCCCTCGTTGAACACCTCGAAGGGGGTCTCCAGGTGAGGAGGGCGGGTATGCACCCGGATCAGCGGTCGCTTGCCTGGGTACTTGACAAGAGGGCGCGGGCCATCGGCGAAGGTCACTCCTTCACCCGTGTCCAGCGCCAGTGCGCCAAGTGGCGAAGCGGCAAGAGCAAATAGACCGGCGCTGCGGACAACTCGGCGTCTTTGCGGGTCGAAATTTTCGTGGTAGTTGGAAGGGCTCATAGTGATCTCTCCTGAATTGCGAGACTGGATCTTCAGAGTGATGAGCGCTTAGCGCCCAGGTCCTACGCGGGTTTCACGCGACGCTGAAGTCGCCGCAACGCTAGTCTTCGTCGACCGCAATAGGAAAATTCGGCTTCGAGCACCATTCACTCCACGATCCCACATACATCGCCGATCCGGAAAGTCCCACCAGTTCCATTGCCAAGCGGTTGTGGCATGAAGTGACCCCGGAGCCGCATTGGTGGATGATGTCTTCCGGTCTGCGTCCCTCCAGCAGCCGGTCGAACTCGCCGCGAAGGTCGGCTGCATCGCGGAACGTCCCATCACCCTTCAGGTTGTCGCGATAGGGCCTGTTCTTCGCCCCGGGGATGTGGCCGGCGACGGCGTCCAACGTTTCATTGCGTCCGAGAAATCTGTCCCGTGCTCGTGCATCGAGAAGAAGGGCCCTTTGGGTTTCAAGGTTGGCGCGAACGTCCTCATAGTCTGCGACGCGTTCCAAGCTCGCGCGGGCGGAGAAGCTTCCTGGTGTCCGGTCGCGAGGCTCGCCGATCTCGAGCGGCAGGCCCGAATGCCGCCATTGGCGCCATCCCCCATCTAGGACGCGGACAGCGGCGTGCCCAGCCCACCGGAGGGTTCACCACAGACGTGCCGCATACCGACCGTCTACGTTGTCATAGACCACGATCGGCGCGTCGTCGTTCGCGCCAAGTGCGCACATAGCGGTCACGAAGTCGGCCAGGGCCGGCAACGGATGCCTACCGTTGAGCCCCGTCCTCGGGCCTGACAAGTCGTTCTCTAGATGGATGTATGCCGCGCCAGGAATATGGCCAAGCTGAAAGGCGCTCCAGCCCGCGATCGAGTCGGCAAGATCAAAGCTACAGTCGATGACCACTACCGACGATGGGCTGCGCGTGAGAAGCACGGATAGGTCGTCGCAAGAGATCAAGGGTGACATGTCGTTCCTTCAGACGTTGTGCGAATGCCAATTTGTTGTGATCACTGTGAAGTCAGCCTCCTCCGCAGACACGGTCTTATCCGGCAGGACGCGTTTCCCACGGGCAACAGGATGCGGCGAGGCAAGCCGCTACCTGGTCGCTACTTCATCATCAGCGCGCAGCCGAGGACGAACACGGCGAGCCAAAGGGTCTCGGCAACCAGCAGCATCATGGGCTGCCACCCAGCGCGCGCCAGCTGCATGAAGGAGGTTTTCATGCCCAACGCGGAGATGGCAACCACCAGGCACGCGCGCGAGACGAAGTTCAGGGAGTCTTGGACTGGCTGTGCGATGAATCCCAACGAGTTCACCGCCACCATCGCGATGAAGAGCCATAGGAACCATGGCACGAGTGGCTGTCGGCCCGTCCCCGAAGTCTCCGAGGTCGACTCGCTTGCAGTCTTGGATCGCTTGAACGCCGCGGACACGGCGACGACGACGACGGTCAACATCGCGACGCGGAAAAGCTTGACGACGGTGGCGACATCGCCGGTGTGTTGGTCGATTGTGTAGCCGGCTCCGACAACCTGCGCCACATCGTGAATTGTCCCACCCAGAAAGAGACCGGCGAGTTCCGGCGGCAGATGGAGCAGCTTCGCGATCAGCGGATAGACAACCATGGCAATAGTGGACAGAACCGTCACCGTGACCACGACCATCAATGTGAACCGATCGCTCTCCTTGTCTCGCGGTAGAACAGCGGAGATTGCAAGGGCGGCCGATGCTCCGCAGATCGCGACGGCCCCTCCGGACAGAACGGATTGAGGCTTTGTCATACCCAACCGGCGCCCGAACACCAACGCCATTCCGATTGTTGACGTCACTCCAAGGATCACGACCGCGGCCGTGGTCCACCCGAGACCTGCGATCTGTGCCGCAGTAATCCGCGCTCCGAGCAGTCCGACACCCAGGCGCAGCAACGTGCGAGAGCAGAATTCGATGCCTGACCTACTTTTGGCTTCGCCGCTCAGATGATGCAGCGCGACGCCGAAGAACAAGGCGTAGAGCAGTTGCGGTCCCCCATGCATCGTGGAGACAAACGTCGCTGCCATGGCCAAGAGCGCGGACAAACTGAACCCCGGCCATAGCCGCGACAGATGGCCGGCACCGCTGCCGAAGCGCGCGACAAGGCTTGTAGCAGAAGAGGTATCAGACATCCCACGGGATCGTAGAAAGGTCTCGCCAATCTGAAAAACGCGAAATATCTATTCGGACGAACCGAAAAATCGATCATTGGTCCATGTGGGCAGCCGTGTGCCAGCCAGGCCTCTATACCTACAGCATCGGCATGATCGACCAACCGATGTTCATGTGCGAGGATGACTTCGACTCCGGCGAGGACTGCCTGCGGGATGCTGGCAACTTGCGCGGCAAGTACTTCGACGGCGTAAGGATTTGCCATGCCGGCAATGCGCTCGGTCTGATTGCTGTGAAGCGCCTCAGGAACGAGCCGGCGCACCTGTTCGATGAACCGATGGACGCCGTGCTCGCGGGCTGCCACACGCGAAAAGGAAGCCAATCGCTTCGCGGGCAGTCAGATGAAGCCGCTGGATCCCAGGCCGGATGATCGGGGCGCATAAGACCGACACTACTGTGCGCTGCAGGCCGAGCTGTCGCGCGCCTACTTGCTTACTTGGCCTGTGCATCCCGATGTTGTTGCCAAACCGCCGAAGTAACGTCCTCCCACGACGTGATCGAGTTCACCGCAGCCCATTGTTGCCAGACATACTCCGCATCCAGATTGCTGCCCGGTCGGCCTTTGAGGAGATAGATCCGGCCGGTTCCCGTCTTGATCTGGAGCGTCCGAACATCGACTTCGCGCACCACTGAGCTCACACGTCCCTCCTTGTTCTCAACGCAATAGCCCACGAGGTGACGGTCTGAACCGCCCCGAATTTTGAGGAGGCTCCTTCGATTGAGAATGGAGCCAAGATGAGGAAGTCCCCGAAGTTTTCCCCCGAAGTTATGGAGCGCGCGGTGCGCATGGTCTTCGACGCCAAGGACCAGTACCCGTCGCAGTGGTCGGCGATCGAATCGATCGCCGGCAAGATCGGCTGCACGTCCGAGACGCTGCGGCGCTGGGTGCGCCAAGGCGAGCGAGACAGCGGTGTGCGCGCCGGTGCGACGACGCTCGAGCAAGAGCGCATCAAGGATCTGGAGCGCGAGGTGCGCGAGCTGCGCAAGACCAACGAGATACTGAAGCTGGCCAGCGCATATTTCGCCCAGGCGGAGCTCGACCGCCATCACAAGAAATGAATGCCTTCATCGACGAGCATCGCGCTCGCCTCGGGGTCGAGTCGATCTGCCGCGCATTGCAGGTTGCCCCATCGGCATACCGGCGCCACGCGGCGCGCCGGCGCGACCCGGCCCTGCTGTCGGCGCGCGCCCGGCGCGATGCGATCCTGCTGCCACAGGTGCAGCGTGTGTACGAGCAGAACCTGCGGGTCTACGGCGCCGACAAGATCTGGCGCCAACTCGGGCGTGAGGGCACACGCGTCGCGCGCTGCACCGTGGAGCGGCTGATGCGGCTGCTCGGCCTGCAGGGCGCGCGCCGCGGCAGGTCGGTACGCACGACCGTGCCCGATGCCAAGGCAGTATGCCCGCTGGATCGTGTGAATCGGCAGTTCAAGGCGCAGCGTCCGAACGAGCTCTGGGTGGCGGACTTCACCTACGTCTCGACCTGGCAGGGCTTCGTCTACGTGGCCTTCGTCATCGATGTCTTCGCGAGGCGTATCGTCGGCTGGCGAGTCAGCAGCTCGATGCAGACAGACTTCGTGCTCGACGCGCTCGAACAAGCGCTGTACGCCCGCCGCCCAGAGCGTGATGCAGCCCTGGTACACCACAGCGACCGCGGTTCCCAGTACGTGTCGATCCGCTACAGCGAGCGGCTGGCCGAGGCGGGCATCGAGCCCTCGGTGGGCAGCACCGGCGACAGCTACGACAACGCCCTGGCCGAGACCATCAACGGGCTGTACAAGGCCGAGATCATCCATCGGCGCGGACCGTGGAAGACGCGCGAGGCGGTCGAACTGGCGACGCTGGAGTGGGTCTCGTGGTTCAACCACCACCGCCTGCTGGAGCCCATCGGCTACATCCCGCCGGCCGAAGCCGAAGCCAATTACTGGCGTGAGCAGGCTCGCTCGATGACCCCAGGCAAGCCCACGCAGCAAGCTACGCTGCAGGAGGGTTGAACCATGAGTACATGGCCCAACCGGGGGCCTCCGGCGGCCCCTGCGGGGGGCTGAATGAAGGAGAATCCAAACAGCCAACACCCCCACACTTCAGTCAGACCACTCCGGTCTGACTCAAGCCAACAGGCCTCCTCGAAAGCCGGTACGGGTCAGTCGCCGTCGGGAAGCTGGAGCACCTGCCAACTCCTCAAGGTCAGGCTACGTTGCTCTTGAACGGGCCGTGTGCGCCAAACGGGCATGTAGGAGTCCTCAGGGGCTGCTGTGGGGGCATTCAGCCTAGCGCACTTGAAAGATCCGACACTGGGTGATTGCGTGCTACTAGCTGCCTCCAAGGCGATCCCGTGCTGTGCCCTGTGCGAATGAACCTATCGTCGGTGTACCAGTTGCCACTTCGGATGCATCTCTGCGCCTCATGTGACGCAGGAGGAATGGGGTGATTCCAGATTTGCTAGACATGTTTCTTTCACCATCATCGGCGGACGATGACCGGCGATGATGCGTTTCTGAATCACTGATGTCGTGACAGCCACGAAAGACTTGATTGAACTCGCCGAACTTGCTCTCGTCGGGGCGCGAGAGGTCGAAGCAGGTCTCATCCTCGACGAAGCCGAGTTTCCTCCCGCCGTCCGAGGACCCGGGATGTAGGAGACCTTGCCATGCCGGGCGTGACTTCAATCTCCCAAAGCACGTGGCAGGAGGCCGAGCTCGCGCGCAAGTTCCCTCGGCAATGCCAGTGTCAACGATGCGCCACCTCCGACAAGTGTCTCCAGCTGAAGGTATACGCCGACAAGGTCGAGGTAGACCATTGGCTCCGGGCCGCCGCCTTCGGCGACCCAGGAGTCGACCACATCTTCGTAAAGATGGAACCAAGCGCGACCTCCAGCTGATTGACTGGACCTAATGCTCATTTTTGTGCTCAACTTTGCGCTCTCCGGACGTAGGCTATCGGAAATTGCTGGGGTGACGCCGATCATTACTCGCACAAATCCATTGAGGCTGGGCGCCCAGGTGCTCTTGCCAGAGGTCAGCAGTGACGTCTGTCCAGCATGTCGCGGAGTTCACCGCAGCCCAATGTCGCCAAACATATTCGGCGTCGAGGTTCCCACGAGGTGACGGTCGCCGTCGGGAAGCTGGAGCACCTGCCAACTCCTCAAGGTCGGGCTACCTTGCTCTTGAACGGGCCGTGTTCGCCAAACGGGCATTTCTGTCGAGATCCTTTCAGACGATTGCTGCCGGGACAATCAGGGTAACGCGCTCGAATGATCCGACACTGAGTGATTGCGTGCTACTTACTGCGTCCAAGGCGATCCCGTGCTGCTCCCGATGAGAATGAACTATCGGTCCCCAATTGCCGCCTCGGGTGCATCTCAGCGTCTCGTGCGACGCAGCAGAAACGGTGCATTTCCCGATTTGCTGGACACGGTTTTTCCTCCATCATCGGCGGACGATGACCGGCGATGATGCATTTCTAGGGGAGAACTGAGTGACAACCCCGCCACCAAGACGCCACCTGTTTGGCATGCGTCTCTCCGAGGCGGCCTCTATTGATGTGGCGGGAGATACGCCAGAACATGAGCAAGACTTGATTGAACTTGCCGAACTCGCTCTCGCCGGGCTGCAAGAGGTCGAAGCAGGTCTCATCCTCGACGAAGCCGAGCTCGATGCAGAACTGGGCATTCATCCTGCACCAAAAAAATGATGAAAAACGGCCCTCTTCGCATGCCTACCAACGGTGGCGTTGACATGTATCGCCGATCGCTGTCTGAGGAGACAGTAGAGCCGCGCCGCGGGGCAGGGGACCGAAATCACCTAGGACGCCTGTCGCCAGAACCTCCAGATTGACCGCCGCATCTTTGCCTGCGGAGGCTCCAGCGATGCCGCTACGGTGGTCGTCCCATTCCCGAAACGGCGGCGCACCTCGCGCTCGTGCTCATGAGCCGGGCCACGCGCATCCGCATGACCTCGCAGCGCTAGGAGTCGTAACTGGTGGGCGCGATCCAAGAGGTCTTCGTCTGAGAGGGTGGCGGGTTCGGTCATCATCGTCTCAGGATTTTGCCTCGGATGGTGCGGTATGCCGAAGCCGCCCAGAGCTACACGTCCGACCGAGGGCCCGGCCGCTCGTCCGACTTCAGGCCCAGCAGACTTCATCATGCATTGCGCGCCGAGGTGCGCCCGGCTGCTTCGTTGCCACAAGTTGCACGGGAGGCCTGCATCCAGCTTTGGGCGAGAAGGTGATGGCAGCTGTGGAAGATTCGGTGCCTACGGGCTATCTCGAAGCAGATGCAAAAGGGCTGAGCGGTGAGCGAGGGCATCATCGCCGGTCATCGCCGCCGATGATGCGAAGGAGACCTCATCCTTTAAATCGGAAATCACAGCATTGCTACTACTCGCCGGGCGAGGCGCGGATGCGTCTGAAGCAGGGGCCCGGATGCAAGCGACGGCCTCGCGACTGTCATGCTGCAAGCGGCCCAACGAAGAGGCTGACCAATGATGCGCATCTGGAGCTTCTTCAGCAAGAAGGCCGCCTGCGGCATCGGCGCGGCTGAGGTCCTTCGCTCGACGGTTCCCTTCCAAGACGAACGATCCGCAATGGCCGTTGCCTGCCAGCGCTGCAAACGGGGCGATCAACTTGCATCGCCTTCGCTGTTCTGCTTTAGCTAAAACGTATCGGGCAGGGCGCTTTGCTTCCGGTTGCTTTACTCAGAGTGAGCCACCTGTTCGTTGGCCAACGACATCCGGCTCGCGCCAACCTTGAGGACAGAAATGAAGACCAAACAGACCAAGAGCAAGCAGAAGCACATCAAGACCACGAAGCACATGAACCGGTGGCGGCGCGATTTCGCGACCGAACTTCCGGCCATCCCTCAGGGCGCATTCGTTCCGGCTTCAGACTGCACGAGCGACGATGGCTCCCATCGTTCTAAGACCAGCCTGGTACTCAGGGGAGACTTTGACGCCAGCCGCTTCGACATCTCGACCCCCGACCTGCCCGGAAAAATCGAGGTCGGCTGGGACCTTGTCGGCCGCGCAGTGACCCTGGTGTTTCGTGTACAGCGAGGTGCGGACATGCTGTGCTGGTACGCGAACCCTGCCGACCCGCATATCTGGGAGGCGCTCGACATCTGGGGTGCGGAAGGGCGCCTGACTCTCAGTTTTCGGTTGCCCGACGGGGGGCCGGAGGCGCTCTTCGGCACGAGCTATGAGCTGCACCAGAAGCTGCAGGAGATTCGTTTTCCCTCGGCGTTCCCGAAGGAGGCGAGGGCCACGCTCACAGCCGCCTACCTTGAGAACGTGTGCCCGGCGATTGTCAGCGGGGAAATTAAACGCAAGACCAGGAGCATCGTCCCGGAGTACCCGCGTCTCAGGAATGTGCAGGCATGCATCGTTCAGACGGAGGAAACCGGCGGCGTTGTGGTCAACATGGTCGACGAAAAGCCCGGGGAGAGCTTCCTGGATGCGGTTCTGAGGCGAGGTGTGGAACTCGCAGTCCCTGCCGGTACGCGCCACTGAGGACCGGTGAACTAGACTGATTTGTCGCGGCCTATGGGCCGCGACTTCCTTTGCGCACGGGTAGCAGGAACGTCACCTGCCAACGGCTGGCGTCGGCATGCGTCGGCCGCTCGCTCGCCGCCTCAGGGGGCAGCAGACCCGCGCTGCATCCGGCAGGGGACGGAATCATGATGAAACCCGTTGCGTCTAGGACGCCTGTCGCCAGAATCTCCAGACGGACCGCTTCTTTGCCGGCAGGGGCTCCAGCGACGCTGCAGTGGTGGCCGTCCCACTCCCGAAACGGCGGCGCACCTCGCGCTCGTGCTCATGAGCCGGACCACGCGCATCCGCATGACCTCGCAGCGCCAGGAGGCGCAATTGGTGGGCGCGATCCAAGAGGTCTTCGTCGGAGAGTTCGGCTGGCTGGGTCATCATGGCCCCTGGATTCTGCCTTGAATGCGAAGTTCGGGACCATTCGGCTTCCGTGCCACGTGTCATCCAGCGCTGCGCGACAAATCTGCGAACGTAACGTGCGGGTACCGCGCCACGCCCAGGCCGTGCGCGCCATCCCGCAGGCACGTGCCTGGCGGCAGCCCCCGGTCCAAGTTCCAAACGACATGGCGGACGCCCGCCAAGTCCAAGGGGGCGATGTGCGATGGACTCCTGCTGCGAAGGGCGGTTCGAGGTCGTGCACAGTGCTTGAATCGTGTATCCCCGACTATCAGCCACGGAGAATGGCGAGAAGCTCCCCGCAGGCACCTCTTCCTGCGTTGCTGGCAGAGATGCTGCGCTCAACCTTCAGCGGGTGAAGTTCGAGCCCCCGATATAAGTCACGTGTTTCTTCAGTGTCGTGATTCGAGATGAGCACAGTAGCACGTCGAGAAGCGGCGCGCTTCGCTGCCACGACTAGGCGTTGGTGGTCCTCCAGACTAAACCCCTCCGCTGTATAGGCCGTAAATGAGGCGCCCGACTCGGAGTCGAGGTACGGTGGGTCGCAGTAGATGACATCGCCGGGCCGGGCCATCTCGATGGCCGCTGCGAAATCTCCGCCGAGCACGACGGCACGCTTTAGACGTTCCGCGGCGACAGCAGCGGCGTCAAATGGGAACAGCGGGAGGGATGCCGGCTTTCCGTACGGCACGTTGAAGCCGCCGGCTCGATTGACGCGGTACAGGCCGTTGAATCCGAACTTGTTCAAATATGGCAGAAGCACGGCGCGTCTATACCTGTCAGCGGAAGCGTTGAACTCGTCGCGTAGCTCTAGGTAACGCGCCTGGCTGTGGTTTGCGTCGCAGAAGAGGCTGCTCGCATCGCGGATGTACTGTCGTGGACGCTCTCTCAAAGCCACCCAAGTCGCCACGAGGTCCGGATTGGCATCGTTGAGGACATAGGCGGGGTAGTCTGTCGCCAGGAACACAGAGCCGGCACCGACAAACGGCTCAATGAGCCGGGCGCCGGTTGGGAAGTAGGGGAGGAGGGATTGGAGGAGGCGGGTCTTGCCGCCGGCCCACTTGAGGAAGGGGCGCGAGAGTTTGGGGTTTCGCATTCCCAGTGAAGGGAATGCTGTTTATGCAGGCCTGGTCCCAATCGAGACCTGCTCAGCTTCCGGAGCGGGCAAGCCGGAGAACGGCTGTTTTGGCGGAAAGCAAAGAGCGGCCACTGGGGCCGCTCGGCAACCGCCGCGAGGCGGTTGAATCAGGTTAGAAAATGCCTATTCCCGGGCAGACATGAACTTCGGAGGGCTGGCCTCGTCCACCAGGAATCTCGCCGGTTCTAGTGTCCCTTCGATATCCGCCGCTGGGCCAGAGATGCGCGGGGTGAATGGAGTCGAAACCATGCAGCCCTGAACATGGGTCAGCTTGGGATAGGCCGGGATATCAGTTGTCGCCACGTGACGAATGTTGCCGGTGCCGATGATGTCGAAGACGGCCTCCCGAAAACGCGGAGTCCTCGTCGAAGCTCGCGAGACATCTGACCTCAACGCCTGAGTCCGCGGAATCAGCTCGAACGACCGGCTCGTGAGAATGTGCTCTCCGTTGGAGAACTCTGCCATCAGGACCAGCGCGCCCGCCGCAGCCCATAGGTCCAGAGCTTCCCACACGCATGGGTCTGCGGGGTTGGCCAACCAGTACAGCATGTTGGGGCCGCGCTGAAGACGGAAGGTCAGGATATTGGTATCACTGGTACCGGTCTGCCCATAGCCAACGTACGCGGGAAGACTGGGGTTGAAGTCATGGAGCTCGTGATTGAAGAAGCCATGCAGCACCGGCAGCTTGCGTAGACGTGCTGGCAACTTGGAAATGGCGTCCTTGGGGAACTGAATGAAGCGTCCGTAGGGGACGATTGCCTGCGGCGCTCGGTCGGACGAGTTCGCGTTGAAAGGAGTCTGCGTAGAAATGAATGATGCGTTCACGGTTATGGAAGGTCTAGCTTTGCCAACGCGTTCGAGAGATTCGGTGCGTGTACAGGTCGTATAGCAACCCCGCTGAAAGGGATTTACGTCTATAACGCTCGCTAACGGCGAGCAGATCCTGAACGTCCGCATTGAGACTCGCTTGCGCGCCCGGCGGGTTCTCCTCGACCTTTAAAGCGTCGACGCCTCATGTGTGAACGCAACATCAGCAGGGCGTTTGCGACTGTGGGGTGAACCCGCAAGGAGCCATTTCGGGTACGGGCGGCGCTCGCGAAGCTATTTCGGTCGAGGTCGTCACAACCTCATCTAAACTGCTTCGGGATCCCTATAGACGTCGGGCGCCTTCCTCTTTAGAGTCTGACGATGCCCAATGGGGCCCCAGCTATTCACAAACGCGGCCAGGGTCAAGGCTTCGTTTCGAAGGCGCGAAGATCGCGCATGCGGTGCATCATGTAGCGGGCTTCCCCGTGCGGAGGTGTGGCAGATGTGAAGGTAAGGTCGGCTCAACGACTCATACCTCGATGCTTCAGCAATCCACTCTCTCCCAAACTCGGCCATCCAGAAGGCACGACGACACGACAGGGATCTTTGGCGCGCCAGGACGCATGGTGTTCTCGCTCAACGGCCCCCTTTTTCCGGCAGGCGCCGCCGGCGAAATGCGCGATTTCGTTCAGCTGCCAATCGCACTTTGCGGGTCCTTGAAAGGCGGTCTGACGAAACGTCTGTGCCCAGGAGCCGCATCTGTTATCCCGTCACCAGCTGCAGAATCCCCGAGCCATTGGGGGCAACGAGCAGCGATGCCCAATACTTCGTGGCGACTTGAGACCAGCCGGCGCGGTCATCTTCGGCCATGGCGGCGTCAAGCCCTTGCGAGCAGGTACCTAGACAGGTGGCAGAGGCCATCTCTGCGAGCAACAGGGTAACGATGAAACGAAGGACAAGTCATGAGAAGACTGCCGCGGCCGCGGGTAAGCACCGAAGTAAAGCAAAACGGAGTTCAGCTTCCGAGTCACCAACATACGGAGCCGAGCTTCTCATCTCAGCACTGGAGGACGAGGCCGTTCTGCGGAGACACAGCGCAAAGCTTCTCGCCCATGCGTTGGGCATCCATCCTGCGCACTGGTATCGCCTGCGTGCAAAACCAATGCATTTGGCTCGCTGCGAGCGCGAGACCCTTGAGAGTATCGCTGACTACCTAGGGTGGCCCATCGGAAGGGTGTTGCTTGCAAGCGGTGTCATCACGCAGGGAGACTTTGCTGTGGTGCTAGGGGGTGAAGAGGCTATCGCGGAGGTCATCTCCCGAATCGAGGGTGGTCCCTTCGGTGCGGGACTGGTCACACCGCTGAGCGAGGCAGGGCAAGACCATCGGCTGTTGGTTGCCGAGCTCTTCGTCACGCTATGCCTGGAACGGGTGCGGGCGGTGAGGAGGGATTCGAAAGGCTCGGTTTAGAAAGCGATTTTAGGGGCCGATTTAAATCGGCCACCTTTTAGATAGTGATAAAGCATCGGTGCATGCAAAACTACTCGACGTCCGTCCGGGAGGCTATAAAAAAACCGGGGCGGATCGGGGTACGCTAGAGATATCGCGGCAACCCTTTCTATACGATTGCGCTGAAGACAGAAGGTGATGGAACTGGAGCCTCTAGGCGTATGGATCGGCGGGGCCCAAGGGCCGGCGCTTTTAGGGATTTAGCCTGGGGCGGCGCGTGCTTTAAGCTATAACGGCTATAACGGAGCTGTGCGTTATAAGGCCCAGTCGTGTGGCAAATTCGGGGATATCTCGCGACAAGAGAGACGAAGCAGACATATACCCATAGACACCTCTCACTGTTAAAGACGAAGCTGTGCTTCCGATTTCGAGGTGTCCGAAATGACTGCATTTGTTCGCATCAGGGTCCTGGAAGGCGAAGCACAACGAACGCGTCATGATTTCGCAGGCGAGATCCGCTCGATGGGTACCCGCCTCGTGGGTCGCGAGCTTCTTGTAGATTCGGGAACGGGAAAAGCGATTGCCGAAGTTTCCGGCTATCCCCGACGTGTTGAACCCCCTTTGGTTCTGCTAGCCCGTTTGGTCCTCGCTGTGGCTGACGGGTCGTTTCTCGGCGAACGCTTCTCGCAAGGCATGGCTTTCGCGCTGGAGCTCAGGCCGCATCAGAGTCTGGTGCTGGCCTCGGACGTTTTGCAGGTCAGCTTCGGCAGCTACGGCCTCAACATCAACCTACTGTCCGGGACTTGCATTGCTGCAGGGCATCGCGTTCAGGTGAATCGCCGGATCAATCTCGCGGAAGCTATTTGCCTAGCGCTCAGGGCGACATTGGGCTGGAGGCGAAATATTCCGCCGCTACCGTGCGCTCTGACTCAAGTTCGAATTCGGAAGACCGCCGATCGCGAAGCCCAGGTATTCCTGGCGGACGTTCCGCCAGTTGCCCGCCATCAACTCCGAAAATCGTACGGACTCAGCCCCTTGACAGATCGGGTGGATGCTGTATTTTGGGCGGATTTTTTGCTTTCGCAGGGCGCCGAATTGCGGGCAGGGCGATTGTAACTGAATAAAACTATCGTCGTTAAAAGGGCCAAAATCCTAACAGTTGGCGAACTGCCAAGAGAGGAATGTAATTCGCCGGACCTTCTCCCGCGCCGCCGTGCTGATGAGGCATGACGACCGAGAGCCGATCAACTTTCAACCGTCTGGGGGTACTTCACACCAGCTAGCACCAAAAAAGCAAACGCCGATCCTTCTCGCGAAAAATCGGCGCGCCGACAGCTCTTTAAGAACCGTCTGAGGTTTGGACACCCTGCAGACAGTTTCTCCCAAATGAGCCAAGGCGTCAAGCAAGTTCGCGCCCAACTCTTTTTGGAGGCATAAATGCCATCAGTATCTATCAGCTCGCCGCGCAAACTGCGGATTGAGCAATCGCCCCGACAGATTCAGGGTCAAGGGCACCGCACCGATGCCCTCTCCATCGAGGATTTGACGACCCCATGGCTTCGTCTCTTGCCGAAGAAAAATTCCAATAAATCAAACTCCAAGCCCTCGGCAATTGAGCGGGGAAAGGCTATTGAGTCCCGCATGCCCGTGAAGCCATCTGATCCACCGCCGGATAGCCCGGAAGCATTGATTCGCAATGTGCGGAAAGGACTCTTCGAGCTCGAAGTTCTTTTTCTCAAGCGAGAGGTGGAATTCGCCCGCAAGATTGCCAATTTGCAATTCGAACTGCGAACGAAGCGCCGGGTTGAGTTATTCGAATTGCTTCGTTCTCCCTTGCGGAGCGTTCCGGGAGGAAGTGATGCGGCCCGAACTCGACTGGTCCGGCCGCTGGAACCGGCGATGGAACTCGTGAGCCGTGAACGCCGTAAAGGCGGACCCGCTATCGGTTCGCGTTCCTAAGGCTCCACCTAGGGGCTCACGAGCGGACTAGAGCCTCCGAGCCTTGCTCGGAGCGCCTGCCATCGCAACTGCATAGGCCCGCTGACACGCATAGCGACCAAGTCGGGATTGTCGCCCTGGATTGGGTGCTCTCGAACCCCTGCAAGCCATTTTAAGGAGTACAGCTTTGGAAAAAGCTATAGCAGAGGCGCGCGCGATTTCCTGGAACACCACCGGGGTCATGCACCTTTTAAACGGTGAACTTGGAAGCTTTGACAGCGTTACCGAGCGCTTGGCATTCGAAGTTCTTCGAATGGCGTCTGACATTCTATCCTTGAGTTCAAAGCCGCCAAAGCTGACCTGGTTCGATTCGCAAGGAAGAAAGCGTACCTATACCGGGGATGCCGAAGCCCGGACGAAAGATGAAAGGTGGGTGCTTATAGAGGTAAAAGTTGCCGGAAAACTTTCGCTCCAAAGCAAGCTGCGCCGGAAATACGAGGAAATCGGCATCTATCTGCGGTCCTCGGGCGACCGGCAATTTGCCTTGATCGAATGCGAGCCCCGAACCGTTCTTGCCCGCAACGTCGCCAAATTGACGCGCTATTGGACTGTGGATCCCGGAACGGTGGCCCGTGATGCCTTTGCGGCATTGGGGGCGACTACCACCTCGCTCGCGCAGATCTTAGGCGTGGTCGGGCCAGAGCGGCGCAAGCACATCTACGCGGCGCTCGCCCATCAGCAGCTGCTGATGGACCTTCGCCGAACACAGCTGTCGTCAGAGTCACTCGTGTGGCTGCCCAGCGATGAACGCCCACCGTTTTGCCTCGCCGATCTGGTGAGCACATGGTGGGCCTGATCGTCGCGTTGGATGACGGCCTCTACCACGTCGAGATTGCCATTGGCCCTGTACTACGCCTTCGCAGGCTGGCCGACGGTCGGATTCGATGTGCAGCCGATCAATCACTCCGCCTCCTGCTCCGAGCCGGTCGCGCCCTCATTGTGGCAAAGGGCCCAGGTCGATTCTCGGAGATGACTTCGCAGGAGCTGAGTGCCTTTCACTCCCGACTGCCACTTGCCAAAGGAGAAGAAGATGATGTTTCAGCCTACCAAGGGGGCCTTGGTCTCGTTCCGTGGCCGGGCGCTCCTCTACCACTCGGGGACGGCGGGATACGTCCAGTTCGAGGAACTGGAGACCGGCGCGATCCGCAGATGGAACCGGGGGAAGTTCAAGAACGAGATCAGCGCCGGCAGGATCCGACCACTTCCGACAGTCGCGAGTAACGCCGAGACCCAGGTGATCCTGAGTCGCTTCCAGGCGGGGCGCGCTCTCGCGTATCGAGCCTTCCAAGCTTCGCAACTCAGCCTTCGCAAAGGCAAGGCGGCCAGCTTGATCTCAGGTTGACGGCATCTGTCACGTCGAGCTCGCCACGGTCCGGTACTACGGCTTCGTAGGCTGGCTGGCCGACGAATGGATTCGATGTGTAGTCAATCACTCCCGCCAGAAGGAGTTTGGCTTATCGGCGCGCCGGGGATGGGCAAGACCACAGCCTTGGCCGAGGCCTCCAAGCGGGTGGAACTTACCTGCGGGGGGACCAAACGTGCCACGCTCGTCCTTGCGTTGTTGCCGGCCCCCACCAAGCTGTCTATGACGATTGCCAAGGTGCACGATCGTTCATGGAAAGCCATGCGCGATTTTTTGAAGCTAGGCGTCCACGAGGACCCGGACTTCTGGTGGCCGTGGAAAAGAAGTCCGACCTCGCATCTCCTAGCAACGCCATCGGAGCAGCTCGCCGAGCTGTTCTCTTGGAGTGGCAGCTATGTCGCTCAAGCTCGACCTCCCGGCATCGTGATGGGTGATGTTCAACACCCGTTCTTCAGGTTGTGCTGGAAATGCGTGGCGGAAGCGCACGTCGTGCACTACCGCGCCGAGTTCAGGTTCACTTTCTTGCGCTTCTGTCCTCGACATCAGGTCGAGTTGGTGACCCCTGACTGCTGGCTGCTGGAGGACGTTGGCGATGGCTGGAGCGACATCGCACATGGGCGCAGTGCGCCGACTGCGCCACCCACCTCTCCGCAGCAGCTCGCTCGCTGGGAGTTTGAAAGGAGGATGTGTCGCCTTCTCAAGTTTGGATATGAACGCCACCCTCAGTACGGGGTCGTGCCGGCTCAAGCGATTATTTCGCAGCAACGATATCGCCTTGCGCACGGTCTTTAGACAACAGTCTTGGAGACGAGCACAACAGCCCTCCGGCGCGCTACGTGATGACCGATGGCCAGGCGCGAGCGTGATGGAGGTCTTCATTGGAGAACCCTATGCTGCACTTCGATCTCACCTACGATAGGGATCGCACCAATTCGCGAGGCATGCGGAGTCCCTGCCACTTCAGGGCGATCGACGACGTGACGGGCATTCGATTTTCTGTACCTCTTTGGGACGAAGAGGCTGACTTGTTTCCCTTGTTCCACGAGGCGGTTGCCTACTACGAGCGGAAATGGATCCGGGTCCGGGAAGTGCATGTGCCCCGACGGCTGGTAACCCTTAGCTTCCTGGAACACTGTTGTCGGACGGAAATTAAGTACGCTCATCATCCCGACGACGAGTGCTACCGATGGGTGGTGACGACGACTTTCGTAGGGGTCAGAGCCTATCGTTTGACAAGGCGAGGGAGACCCACTAAGTGCGAGAGCCAATGACATGGGAACCAACTTACACGTGTAAGCTATCCGTGACTTACCCGTGTAAGTTCGTGTTCGCGAAGCAAGCCCACGAGGGATGGCCCTATGAAGCTCCAGCAACGGGTGACCACGGCTGAGATAGCGGCGGCGGCAGGCGTTTCCCGGGCAGCCGTTAGCTATGTGCTGAATGACAAGCCAGCGCACGGAATCCCCCTCTCGACTGCTGAGCGAATCAGAGAGGCGGCGCGCTCGCTGGGATACGTACCGTCAGCGGCTGCCCGGATGCTTCGGTCGGGTGCAAGCGACCTGGTGCTTGGGGTCCTGCCGCCATGGGATCTCGGTCCCACCTATTCGGAGATTCTCCGGGGCCTAGTGGATCGCTTGGGACGCATAGGGTACGAGTTGGTGCTCCACCCACCAGGCGCAAGCGCTACTCGCACTGGACAGCTTCTTCGAAGCGTAACCCCGTCATTGATCATTACGCTGCAAGAGTTCTCGGTCGACGAGCGAAAGCTCTTCGGTGACGCGGGGATTCCTGTGCACGACCTAGGTATGGCCGCCTTGATGGGTCTTATCGGGCGAACTCAGACAAATTATCTGATCGATGCCGGGTATGAGCGTTTGGTCTACGTGCAGCCCGATTGCCATGTGCCCGAGGTGCTGTCGGTGCCGCGAGTTGCAGCGATGTGCGAAGCCGCTCGAATGAGGGGCGTCGCATTGCCTCACCTGGTTCGATTGCCATACACCGCCAAGGGGCTCAAGGAATTTGTACGGGACGATGTGGGAGATCGATCCGGAATTTGCGCTGATACGGACGAACTTGCAGCTGTCCTGTTTGCTTCAGTGGGAAGGGACAGGTTTGGTGGCAACACGGGGCTCGGGCTGATAGGCGTGGGAGACAGGCCGGTGGCAAACCTGGGAATTTCCACAGTTAAGGTCGATGTGGAATATTGGGCGGATGCTTGGTTTGAGCCACTGGAAGCAATCTTGATTTCTGGCAGGGAGCCGTCGAAACGACGTAATCTCGCTATGGAAGTGATTGCTCGCTTATCAACGTGAGGATCCTAGCGGCGGGACGGGGTCGCCGAGAATCCGGTCAGCGCTGCAGCTTGAGCGCGGGCTCTGTCTCCCAAATTGGCCTCAAGCCCTCTAGGCTCGGTCATGCTTCGCCGTGATGTCGGGTTTATTGACGCAAATCGGCGCAAAGCAGGGAGTTAATGACGCAGTCGAGGTGCGCGTGCGTCAGTATTCGCGCCTAAGTGGCTGTCGCGTCCAGCTTGGAAATTCAAGAGATTCTGTCGCGTGACAGCCACCGACTCTGCAGGAGCGACAGCATTACTTGTTGAGTGCGACGCCATTCCCGGTGCGAGCTCACGGTCGCGAACCCGCCGAGTAGGCCAGCAGATCGCGCCTAGACTGCCGCTCCCGGGCCAGGAGCGGACATCGCTGCATGACGGCTGCCAGCAGCAGCGAAAGCTGGTGAGAGACCCCTGCTGGCGCTTGCGTTGCCAGCCCGCCGGCCGCACAGTGCCGGACCCCAATCCTTGCTTCGCGGCTCTGGAGCACGATCATGAGCATGGTAAAGAGAGCTGCCACGTTCGCGGCGCTGGCCGCATTGGCGCTGAGCGCATGGGCCCAGCAGGGGACGCTCGACAAGATCAAGGCCTCGGGCGCCATCGCGATCGGCCATCCCATCGCGATCCCCTTCGCCTACATCGCGGACGGGCAGCACGTTGGCTTCGCGATTGATCTGTGCGCCCGCGTGGTCGACGCGATCAAGGCCGAGCTGAACCTGCCTGTGCTGAAGGTCACCTATCTGCCGACATCCCCGAGCGACCGTATCCCGCTGCTGGTCGCCGGCACCATCGACATGGAATGCAGCTCGGCCACCAACAACGCCGAGCGCCAGAGGCAGGTCGCCTACACGATGACGCACTTCCTGGCGGTGAGCCGCTTTCTTACCAGGAAGGCCGACAACCTCACAAAGCTGGAAGACCTCAAGGGCAAGACTGTCGTATCGCGGGCGAGCACTCCGAATCTCAAGCAAATCACCGAGCTGAATGCGGCGCGGAACCTGGGCCTCAACATTCTTGCCGTCAGCAATCTAAATGAAGGGTTGCCGATGGTCGAAAGCGGTCGCGCCGCGGCCTTCGTGCAGGACGACGTCATGCTGGCCGTTCAGGCCGCCAATCACGCCAACCCGGATCAGTGGCAAATCTCGAGCGAGGCGCTGTCGCTGCCCGAGCCCTACGGGATCATGTTGCGAAAGGACGATCCGGCCTTCAAGAAGGTGGTCGACGCGGCGATGGTTGCCACCTACAAGAGCGGAGAGGCGGCCAAGCTCTACGCCAAGTGGTTCCAGAGCCCGATCCCGCCCAAGGGCATCAACCTCAACATGCCGCCGAGCGCGGCGATATCGAACCTTTTCACCAACCCGTCCGACTCACCGGACCCGGCCGCGTACAAGTGAGGGCTGACCGGCCCCGCGACCCGTGGCCACCCTGAGGGCGGAGTCCGCTCTTGGGTCGGTCATCGCCCATGCCCGATGACCGCAACGGGCGCACTGCCGCCGAGCTCGGCAGGCAGCGGCAGCTTACTGGCCGGGGATTTCTTTTTCTGGCGCGCGCCTGCTGGCCAGCCGCCGGCCGAGCCAAAGCCGCCTAAGGCGACCCGCCGGCCGCCGTCTGGATGGCCGACCAGGTTTCCTCGGTATGGGCGATCGCCGCGTCCAAGGCGGCCACGACCGGCATAGCTGCCGCCCGATCCTCAGCCGCAAGGGCTGGCGCGAGCTCCAACTCCAGGAGTTCGTTAATCTGCCCCAGCTGATCGGACATCAGTGCGCGCAAAGACTCGATCGAGGCCGGATCGGCGTGGCGCCTGAGGATGAGCGCGTCGATTTCCTCAAAGAGATCAAGCACGTGCCCCAGTCGCTCGGCGAAGTCGAAGGCCGACTCGCGCGCCCAGGACAACTTCGAGCCCTCGACGCTGTGCTGCACCTCCTCAAGCTTGCTGCGAAGACGCGAGAGCGAGGCTTCCATCTGCACCTCCAGTTGCACCCAGAGATTTGCCCGTCGGGAGGCTACCGCGGCGCGCGGTGCCGCACAAGCCGTTGCTTGCAGCTCGAAGCGAAACAGAGGTTCGTTCGGGAGGGCTCTAGTGTCGTGAGTTAGAAGTTCGCAAACAAAATCTCTCGACACTTGCGAGGATGTTGTCGGCGGTCTTGGACCAGACGAACGGCTTGGGGTCGTCATTGTTGTGCTTGATGTAGTGCCTGATCGCCTGTTCGAGTTGTCGTGTGGAGCGATGAGTGCCGCGGCGGATGTACTTTTGCGTCAGGGTGGCAAACCAGCGTTCGACCTGGTTCAGCCAAGACGCAGAGGTCGGCGTGAAGTGCACGTGAAAGCGCGGATGCCGGGCAAGCCAGTTCCTGATTGCAGGAGTCTTGTGTGTTCCGTAGTTGTCCATCACGAGGTGGATGTCCAGCACTTGCGGCACGTTGGCCTCGATGGTGCGCAGGAACTGCAGGAATTCGGTGCTTCGATGGCGGCGATGCAAGTCCCCGATGACCGAGCCGGTGGCAATGTCCAACGCCGCAAACAGCGTGGTGGTGCCATGGCGCTCGTAGTCGTGGGTACGCCGCTCGGGGATGCCTGGCGCCAGCGGCAGCAAGGGTTGCGTGCGATCGAGTGCCTGAATTTGGCTCTTCTCGTCCACGCACAGCACCATCGCCTTGAGCGGCGGATCAAGGTAAAGCCCGACGATGTCGCGCACCTTCTCGACGAACAGTGGATCGTTGGAGAGCTTGAAGGTCTCCTGGCGATGAGGTTGAAGTCCGAAGGCACGCCAGATGCGAGACACGGCCGTTTGGGACATCCCGGTTTCGCGCGCCATGGTGCGGGTGCTCCAATGCGTCGCCGCGACGGGGGTGCTCTCCAGCGTCTTGGCGATCACGGCGTCGACGCGCGCGTCGTCGATCGTTCGCGGTGCGCCAGGCCGAGGGGCGTCCAGCAGCCCGTCCAGCCGATGCTCGACGAATCGGGCACGCCACTTCGAAACCGTCTGCTGCGTCACGCGCTGGCGGCCTGCAACCACCTTGTTGTCCACTCCTTCGGCGCAGGCCAGAACAATGCGAGCGCGCAACGCCAGCGCCTGTGCGGTCTTACGCCGCAGCGTCAGCGCCGTGAGTTGCTCGCGTTCGGCTTCGCTCAGCACCAGTTCTGCCTTGGGTCTTCCTCGCATGGTCGCCTCGTCGTGTGTACACGGTACACGATCGATTCGACGCCATCAGATTAGTTCAATGAACTTCTAACTCACGACACTAGCCACCCTCGCGTGGTGCCACTAGGGCTGCTGACCCTGGAGGGTGGCCATGCTGGCCGCAGTGAAGATCATTGAGTCGCACCGTCCCCACGCAGCGCCTGCCGCTGGCGTACCGGGTGGAATGGCAGGTGCCGCATTCGCGCGAACTTTAGCGATTGTCGCTGCGCCGTTCTACGCCGCCACTGAGCGACCGCTCCTCGCCAGAAGGAGGGCGCCCAGGTAAACGCCCACGTCAAGCACCCGGGCTGGGCTCAAGCTTGCTACGGCGCGTCAGAACATGGATCACCGCGCAGACGCCGCCGCGGGAGTATCCTTTCCGAGTCTACGGCATGGTCGTAGGCACGGGCGGATCCTCACAAGGAGATAGCACGATGACAGCACACGACCTGAGCATCAAACTGCCCATCGAGCCGCCCGGGCCCGGCCCGTGGAAACAGGACGGCGTGCACTTCCCGCGGCCTATGACGCGCTACTTCCAGGAGATGCACCCAGACCCGTTCCGCGCCGGCACGCAAGCCTTTGCGCGCTACTACGGCATGCTCATCGATGGCCTGCAGATGGCCTACGTGCAGGGCTTCGGCTACAACCAGGTGGTGCCGGCACCGGAATCCGAGCTGCCCGAACGCTTCCGGCGCGCCGAGCAGGTCTATGCGCAAAAGCTCTGGCGCGAGCAGCTGCGCGAATGGGACAACCAGTGCAAGCCCGCGGCAATCGCGATGCACCGCGAGCTGCAACTTGTCGACGCGGACGCGCTGTCCGACGCCGAGCTGGTGGCCTATCTGCGGCGCTGCCGCGACCATCACGCGGCGATGATCACGCAGCACATGCGCTTCACCGGCGGCGCTGTGCTGCCGGTCGGCGACTTCCTCGCCCATGCGGGTGACTGGACCGAGCTGCCAACGTCGGAGCTGCTGGGCCTGATGCGCGGCTCGGCCGAGGTCTCGTCCGGCGGATCCGACGAGATGGTGCGCCTGAAGGGCGCCTTCGCCGCGGACGCGGCGGCACGCACGCTGCTAGCCAGCGACGGCGACCCGGTGCAGCTGCTCGAACGTCTGCGCACGCTCGGCGGCGAGGCCGGCGCGGCGGTGCGCGGCTATCTCGACTTGGTCGGTCACCGACTGATCGACGGCTTCGACATCGCCGAGCCCACGGCACTCGAGCTGCCCGAGCCGCTGCTGCGCTCGCTGCGCATCGCGTTGTCGGGCGAAGCCGCGGTCGCGTCGGACCTGGACGTGCGCGTTGCCGAGGTGCGTGCCCGCGTGCCGGCGGCGCACCAGGCGCAGTTCGATGAATTGCTGGGCGAGGCCCGCTTGATGTACCGGCTGCGCGACGAGCGCGGTGTCTACAGTGACATCTGGGCCTCTGGCCTGATGCGGCGCGCGGCGCTGGCGGCCGGCCGGCGCGTGTCGGCGCGCGGCCGCATCGCCACCCCATTGCACATGCTGGACGCCGGCATCGACGAGATGTGCGCGCTGGTTGCCGCCAGTGGCGGCCCCATGGCCGAGGAGCTGGCACAGCGCGCCGCCTATCGCGCGGCGCACACCGCCAAGGACGTGCCGCCGCTGCTCGGCCCGCCGCCCCCGCCGCCGCCGGACCTGGCGGCGCTGCCGCCGCATGTGGCCCGCCTGATGCGCGCGACCTTCATCGCGCTGGGCCATGTGTTCGGCAGCGCCCAGGCCACCAATGAAGACAAGATGCTCTACGGGCTGGCCGCCAGCAAGGGGGTCTATGAAGGCCCGGCGCGGCGCGTCTCGGGCCCGTCGGAGTTCGGCCGCATCCAGCAGGGCGACGTGCTCGTCACCGAATCGACGACCGAGGCCTTCAACATCCTGCTGCCGCTGCTGGGCGGCATCGTCACCGACAATGGTGGCTTGCTGTCGCATGCGGCGATCGTCGCGCGCGAATACGGCATACCCGGCGTGGTCGGCACGCGCGAGGCCACCGAGCGCATCAGCGACGGCATGCGCCTGCGCGTCGACGGCGATGCCGGCGAGGTCACGGTGCTCGGGTGAAGCAGCACGTCGTCCCTTTTGCGAAGGCGCGCGACGCTGCGCTCTTCGGCTCCAAGGCGGTGGGCCTCGGCGATGCCGTGCATCACGGCCTGGCGGTGCCGCCGGGCGTGGCGCTGTCGGGCGACTTGGTCGAGGCCGTCGCCGGCGGCGACGAGAAGGCCATCGAGAGGCTGGCAGCGGCAATTGCCGAGCTGCCGGCGCCGTTCGCCGTGCGCTCCTCGGCCGTCGATGAAGACGGCGCTGCAGCCAGCTTTGCCGGCCAGCACCTGACGGTGCTGAATGTGCACACGCGCGCCGACGTGCCCGACGCAGTGCGCGAGGTGTGGTGGTCGGCCAATTCGGATTCGGCCATCACCTACCGCCAGAAGGTGGGGCTGTTCACCAGGCCCAGTGTCGGCGTGGTGGTGCAGACGCTGCTCAATCCCGATGTGGCCGGTGTCATGTTCACCGAACACCCCGTCACCGGCGCTGACGAGCGCCTGATCGAGGCCAGCTGGGGCCTGGGCGAAGCGGTGGTTGCCGGCCTGGTGGTACCCGACCACTTCCGCCTCGACCGCGCCGGCCTGGTGCTGGAGCGCAAGCCCGGACGTAAGCGCATCGCCGTGCGCTCGCTGCCCAACGGCGGGACCTTCGAAGAGCCGGTGCCGGCGGCGCAGGTGACGCAGTTGTGCCTGGACGATGCGCAGCTGGCATCGCTCGGCGGCTTGGCGCTGCAGTGCGAAAAGACCTATGGCCCGCGCCGCGACATCGAATGGGCGATGCAGGACGGCGCGTTGTACCTGCTGCAATGCCGCGCCGTGACCACCGGCCAGTCACGCAGCGGGGCTGCACCGCCTGGCCCACCGCCGCGCGACCCGGTGGGCGCGCTGCAGCGCGTGCGCTTCTTCGCCGATCTGGACCGGCGCCAGACCGAGCAGATTGCGCGGCTGCTGAAGCAGCGCCATTTCGCCCAGGGCGAGACCGTCATCCGCGAGGGTTCGGGCGCGGCTGCATTCTTCATCATCGAGTCCGGCGAGGCCACGGTGTCGAGCAAGGGCGTGGCGATCAACACGCTGGGCGCGGGCGATCATTTCGGCGAGATCGCGCTGATCGACGGCGGGCCGCGCTCGGCCACCGTCGTCGCCACCACCGAGTTGGTGTGCTACGGCCTGACCTTCTGGGAGTTCCGCCCTCTGATCGAACGCAACGGTGCCATCGCCTGGAAGCTGTTGCAGGCGCTGGCAAAGAGGCTGCGCGTGGCCGAACAGGGCTGAACCCGGGCAGGTGCGCGGTCAGCGCGCCGTCGCCCGCGCCAGCAGGCAGCTCTGGTGAACTACGTTGCTGACGTCATACCGGCCGGAGGGGTGCCGCCCGCGCTGGAATCATGCGCCACTAGACCATCGAAACGCCCGATTTGAGCGGGCGCATGACAAAGCTCGTGCGGCAATCCTGCACGCTTGGGTGCTTCAGGAGCGTATCCATGACGAACCGGGTGTAGTGGTCCATGTCCGCAACCACCACCTTGAGCAGGAAGTCCATGTCACCGCTCAGGGAAACACATTCCACCACTTCAGGCCATGTCGCTATTTCTGCGGCGAAGTCGTCCATGGGTGTTCGTTTGCTCCGGCCACTGTGCTTTTCCAGCCTCACGTTGATGTAGGCGGTCAGATTGAGCCCCACGCGGCGCGCACGAACCAGCGCCGCATAGCCAACGATGACGCCCGTTTCTTCCATCCGCCTGACACGTCGCAGGGCTGCGGAGGCCGACAGCCCGACTTGGCTGCCGAGTTCATCGAACGAGATCCGCCCGTGTGTCTGCAGGACAGCCAGTATGCGCCGATCAAGAGAATCAAGCTCGATGGATTCTTCCATTGGCTCATCTTCGCATGAATCATGTGCGTTTGGCTGCAATGCGCCTTGAAATCGCAAGATAAATGCGTCAAGGAATGCCTACAGTCTGTCCATCCCCCAGCCGATGGCTGCTCACTTCTGGAGACGATGTATGACCGACCTGTTCGAGAATCCGATGGGCCTTTGCGGCTTTGAGTTCGTGGAGTTCGCCTCGCCCGCCCCGGGCGTGCTGGAGCCGCTGTTCGAGAAGCTGGGCTTCACGCTGGTGGCGAAGCACCGGTCAAAGAACGTGTTGCTGTACCGCCAGGGCGGCATCAACTTCATCGTGAACAACGAACCGGGCCAGGCCGGTTACTTCGCCGCCGAGCACGGTCCCTCGGCCTCTGGGCTGGCCTTCCGGGTGCGCGACGCCCACAAGGCTTACAAGCGGGCGCTCGAGCTGGGCGCCCAGCCTATCGATATTCCCACCGGCCCGATGGAACTTCGCCTTCCCGCCATCAAGGGCATCGGCGGCGCGCCGCTGTACCTCATCGACCGCTTCGAAGACGGCAAGTCGATCTACGACATCGACTTCGAATTCCTCCCGGGCGTGGAGCGCCACCCCGAGGGCCACGGCTTCCAGGTCGTCGACCACCTCACGCACAACGTCTATCGTGGGCGCATGGCCTACTGGGCCGACTTCTACGCAAAGCTCTTCAACTTCCGCGAGATCCGCTACTTCGACATCAGCGGCGAGTACACCGGGCTGACCTCCAAGGCCATGACGGCACCCGACGGGCTGATCCGCATCCCGCTCAACGAGGAGGCGAAGCAAGGTGGCGGCCAGATCGAGGAATTCCTCATGCAGTTCAACGGCGAGGGGATCCAGCATATTGCGCTCTTGACCGACAACCTGCTCGACTCGATCGACCAGCTTCAGATGGCCGGCATTCCCTTGCTGACCGCGCCCAACGACATTTACTACGAGAACCTGGAAAAGCGTCTGCCCGGCCACGGCCAGCCGGTGGGTGAGCTGCAGGCACGCGGCATCCTGCTGGACGGCACCACGGAGGGCGGCCAGCCGCGTCTGCTGCTCCAGATCTTCTCGGAGCCGATGCTGGGGCCAGTGTTCTTCGAGTTCATCGAGCGCAAGGGCGACTATCGCGAGGGCTTCGGCGAAGGCAACTTCAAGGCGCTGTTCGAGTCGCTCGAAAGAGACCAGATCAATCGCGGCGTGCTGGCGGCCCCGGACAAGGCGGTGGCGAAGGAGCCGGCATGAAGCTCGGCGTCGAGGCGCTCGCGGCGCAGCTACCAATGCTCGACGGTTGGGCTCACGTCGCCGATCGGGGCGGCATGCTCTCGAGGGAGTTCCGGTTCGAGGATTTCGTTCAAGCCTTCGGCTTCATGGCGCAGATGGCCTTGCATGCGGAACGAATGAACCACCACCCCGAGTGGTTCAACGTCTACAACCGCCTGTCGGTCACGCTGACCACGCATGACGTCGGTGGCATTTCGGCCAAGGACATCGAGATGGCCTGCTTGATGAATCGCACTTTTGCGGCCCGGGCGGCCGCCCAGGCCTAGGAACGCACCATGCTGCAGCAACTCAAGGAAACCGCCAAGCACGGCCTTGCCGCCGGGGAGAGTCACGTGCCCGAGCGGCGTGACTGGACCATTGATCAGGGATGGTCGAACTACACGAGCGAAGAGCACGCCGTGTGGCGCACGCTGTTCGAACGGCAGTCGAAGCTGCTGCCCGGCCGGGCATGCGACGAGTTCATCCGCGGCATGCAGGACTTGCCGATCGGGCCCGAGCAGATTCCCGACTTCGAGCAGATGTCCAAGGTCTTGAGGAAGCGCACGGGCTGGGAAGTGGTCGCCGTGCCGGGCCTGGTGCCCGACGATGTGTTCTTCGAGCATCTGGCCAACCGCCGCTTTCCCGCGGGCCACTTCATCCGGAAGCCGCATGAGCTGGACTACCTGGAAGAGCCCGACGTGTTCCATGACGTCTTCGGCCATGTCCCGATGCTGATGAACCCGGTGATCGCGGACTACATCCAGGCCTATGGCGAAGGCGGTCTGCGGGCCAAGCGGCTGGGTGTTCTGGAGAAGCTGGCGCGGGTCTACTGGTACACGGTGGAATTCGGACTGGTCCGGCAACCCGACGGCCTGAGGATCTATGGTGCGGGTATTGCCTCCTCGGCGAGCGAGACCCGCTTCGCAGTTGAGGACGACTCGCCGAATCGCGTCCGCTTCAAGCTCGAGCGGGTGATGCAGACGCGCTACCGCATCGATGATTTCCAGGAGACCTACTTCGTGCTGGGCCATCTGGACGAGCTGCTGGAGCTGGCGCGGATCGACTTCGCTCCGCTCTACGAACGCCTGGCGGGTACGCCTGAATACGAGGCGGGGACGGTGCTTTCCACCGACGCCGTGGTGACGCGAGGAACGGGTCGATACCACGCTGCCAAGCGCCAGGAGACCCCGACATGAGCGGCGTTGCGCAGACGATCTTGATCACGGGCGCCTCAGGTCACCTTGGGCGGGCTGTGGCAAAGGCCTTCCACACGCAGGGTGCCCGATTGATCCTGCTTGACCGCCAGAAACCCCCGGCCGATACGATCCCGGGCAGCACGGACCAAACGCTTTTCCTGGAAGTCGATCTGCTCGACCGCCAGAAGGTGTCGCAAGCCATCACTCGCGCGTGCGAGCAGTTCGGCGACATCACGGCGGTGTGTCACATCGCTGGCGGTTTCCGCATGGGTGAAGCCGTGCATGAGACGAGCGAAGGGACGTGGGACTTTCTCATGGACCTGAACGCCCGCTCGTTCATCAATGTCGCGGCGGCCACTGTGCCAGTCCTGCTGCGGCGCGGCGGAGGAAAAGTCGTCACCGTGGGCGCCGGCGCGGCCACCCGTGGCGGGGCCCATATGGGCGCCTACAGCGCGTCCAAGAGCGCGCTGATTCGCCTGACGGAATCGATGTCTGCCGAGCTCAAGGACAAAGGCATCAACGTGAATTGCGTGCTGCCATCCATCATCGACACGCCCGACAACCGCAGCGCCATGCCCGACGCGGACCCATCGTCCTGGGTTGCCCCCGACGCTTTGGCCGATGTGATCGCTTTCCTGGCCTCGGATGCCGCGCGGGCGATCCATGGGGCGGCGATTCCTGTCAGCGGGATGGTCTGAAACCGACGGCTGGTCTAGCATCGTGGCCATGCAGCATTGGTCCGCATCCTCCTGGCGCGAGCGCAAGGCGCTGCAGCTGCCGACCTATCCCGACGCCGGCGCGCTCCAGGCGGTGGAAGCCCGCCTGTCGTCGCTGCCACCTCTGATCTTTCCGGGAGAGATCACTCAACTCAAGGAGCGACTCGCAGCCGTCTCCCGTGGGGAAGCGTTCCTGCTGCAAGGCGGTGATTGCGCGGAAAGTTTCGACGAACTGGGGCAAATGCCCGTCGAATCGACCTTCCGCGTGATCCTCCAGATGGCGGTTGTGCTCACCTACGCGGCTGCCTGTCCAGTCATCAAGGTCGGGCGGATCGCGGGGCAGTTTGCCAAGCCGAGGTCTTCGGATACCGAGACCGTGCAAGGGGTGACGCTGCCTTCCTACCGCGGCGACATCATCAATGGGGCCGAATTCAGCGCCGCTGTGCGATCGCCGGATCCGCAGCGCCTCCTGACGGCCTACTCCCACTCGGCGGCCACGCTCAACCTGCTGCGCGCCTTGGCACAGGGCGGCTTCGCAGACCTGCATCGGGTGCATGGCTGGACGGCGGATTTTGTCCGGCGCAGCCCCCAGGGCGAACGCTTCGAGGAACTGGCCGATCGCATCGATCAGTCCCTGGCGTTCATGGAGGCCTGCGGGTTCGACGCAGCCAAGGCGCCTCAACTGCACGCGGTGGAGTTCTACACCTCGCATGAGGCGCTGCATCTGCATTACGAGGAAGCGCTGACGCGCCACGATGAAAGCCGCAATCGGTCCTACGGTGCATCGGCGCACATGCTCTGGCTGGGCGAGCGCACCCGAGGCATCGAAGGTGCACACGTGGAGTATCTGCGCGGTATCGACAACGCCGTAGGCGTCAAGCTGGGCCCAACCGCCCGGCCCGAGGACGTGCTTGCCCTGCTGGACCGCCTGGATCCGGACCACGAACCCGGCCGGATCGTTCTGATCGCCCGCATGGGAAGCGACAGGATTGCCGATGCCCTCCCCCCATTGCTCCGCACCGTACGGGATGCTGGCCGCACGCCGGTGTGGTGTTGCGACCCGATGCACGGCAACACGGTGACCTCGTCGAATGGCTACAAGACGCGCGACTTCGAGCGCATCCTTGATGAAGTTCGGGGGTTCTTCGTGGCGCATCAGAAAGAGGGCACCTACCCAGGCGGTCTTCATTTCGAAATGACGGGGCAGGACGTCACTGAATGTCGCGGTGGTGCGCAGGCACTTGGGGATGAAGCGCTGGCGCAGCGCTATCGGACGGCGTGCGACCCGCGGCTCAATGGATCGCAAAGCCTGGAGTTGGCATTCCTCGTGGCTGATGTGCTCCGGACACGTAGAAGGCGAGTCTGAGGAGGTCGGCGTCGCTGCTGCTCTTCTTGGCGCTCAAGCCATATTGACGCTGGGCGCGGCGAATTCACGGCCGACCATGGAGCGGGCGAAGAGGTAGTTGCTGCGGCCGCGCTCGGACAACGATTCAAGATTCACATGGCCGGCCGCGTCGCAAGGAAACGCGAAGCCCCGACCTTCGCGAAACAGCGACCGGAACCGGATCTCGAAACGCGGGCCGGACTCGATATGACTCAGCTGGGACATGGTGCCTTTCTCCGAGGAGCTGTCATGCCTCCAATCTAGTCCTGGGTGTCGCCTTGAAAAAGCCGTCCCCGAGCAACACGGCGTTCCATTCCACGAAATAGTCCGCGACGGCGCTGCTTGGTTGTCGAAGCTGCAACAGCGTTTTGTGGCGCATCGCCTTACCGGACGGCAGCGATTTTCTAGAGTGCCTCCACCGTTCGACATGCATCCGGCTCATCGATAGGCCCCGCCGGCTAAACCTTCCTGCCGCTCTGCGCCCGAGCGAGGTAAGGTGCGAGCGGAGCACATGCGAGTGCCACGGCGACCGCTCTGCGCAACTTGGGCCAGGCGCCCCGCATCCACTTCAGCGAGCGCCGCGTCTTGGCCACTGCCCCGAACGACCAGATCGGCATCGGCCCCGCGCGCCGGTCGCCGGCTGGCAGGCCTACGACGCCAGGACTTTCAGATTGAGCAATCCGTCTGCCGTCTGAAAAGTGTCGGCGCCCGTCCGCACGACGCTGCGGCCTGCTTCGAGCCGGTATTCGCTGGCCTCTGTCGTTCGCCGGTGCGTCTCCAGGGTCGAACTCGTCTCCACCTCCACGTATCGCAAAACGACGTGTCGCTTTCCGACCTGGTCCGTCACGGGGATGCGTTCAGCCGGTGCCTTTCGTTTCATCGCGCAGTCCATCTATGCTGCAATGCAGCAATTCTCTCGCTAACGCGTCGCCACGGCCAGGGCATCCCCATGTCCGACGCGGTGGAGCGTGACAAAAAAACGCCCCTGCCATTCCAGTCGGCAAGGGGCGAAGAAGGTCGGTGGTCGACCTTGGAGAACCTGAACGTGGTTAGTGGATGCCGGCGGCAAGCAAGTTCCCGCGCACGTTCATGGGCGAGCAGGCGGCCGGCGCAGCCGATGCTCAAGCGGAGCCCTCTTCGCAATCCGGATTCGTATTTCAACCGGCGACCTCGGCCGAAGGGGCCAACCGGGCAGGATCTTGCGCCGGCGCCGGCGCCGGCGCCGGACCCGGCTCGGGGAAGGCGCCGCCGAGTTGCCGGCTGAGTTCGCGCGCGGCGGCCAGCACGGTCCCGGCCCAGGCCGGCTGCAGGCGGGTGCGCGGCATGGTGAGCGTCAGTGCGCCAAGGAGTGCGCCGCGCGCATCGAAGACGGGTGCCGCGATGCCCGCGAGTTCGGGGTCGCGGTCGCCGGCCAGCACCACCACCTGCCGGTGGCGGATCTCCTGGCCGAGGCGCTCGTCGCCTGCGCCGCGGTAGGCCTGCAGCACCCGGCCTCCGGCGCCGCGCGCCAGCGGCAGCAGGTCGCCCTCGCGTGCATGGTCACGCACCGGCTGCGGCGAGTTCACGCGATAGAGGCACAGCCGCTGGTCGGCTTGCGGCACGTGCAGTGCCGCGCTTTCGCGCGTGGTCGCGGCGAGTTCACGCAGCACCGGCATCACGACCGGTTCGAGGGCGAAGGCATCGGTGTACGCGGCGTAGAGGCGTGCAATCGACGGGCCCAGCGCGTAGCGGCCGTCGCTCTGGCGCTGTACCAGCCGCGCATGCTGCAGCGACGCCAGAAGGCGCAGCACCGTGCTCTTGTAGAGGCGGGTGCACTCGGCCAGCGACGCCAGCGTGAGCACCGGCGTGCCGTCGCCGAAGGCTGCCAGCAGGGAGGCCGCGCGATCGACCGCAGCCACGCCGCCGGCCGCCGACTGCTCGTCGGCCAAGGAGGCAGTGGCGGGGCGCCGGGGCATCGCTCGTCCGCGAGCGTTTCAGGCCGGCTCGCGCAGCAGCTTCTCGGGATTCACCAGACTTCCTCTGCGGCGATCAGGCGTTCCAGCGGCGCGCCGTTCTCGAGGTGGCTCGTGAAGATCTCCGCGACGTCGTCCGGTGTCACGCCGCTGTAGAGCACGCCCTCCGGATAGACCAGCACGTTGGGTCCCCGGTCGCAAGGGCCCAGGCAGCCCGAATAGGTGACGGCCACCTGCTCGTAGGTCTGGCGCTTCTGCTGCTCGGCCCAGAAGGCCTGCAGCAGGGCGGTCGATCCCTTGCTGCCGGCGCAGGAGCCGCGCGGATGCTGGGGCGGGCGGTTCTGGGTGCAGACGAAGACGTGTCGTGTGGGGCGGCTCATGACGGGGTTCCTTGTTCGTGGTTCGTGGTGTGGCTCGCTCAGCCGAACTTGAAGAGGATGCCGTGGCCGCCGCGCGGGTATTCCCACTCGATGTTCGCGTGCTCGCTGCACAGGATGCGGCAGCTGCCGCATTCGAGGCAGCCGTCGGTGATGAGGGTCACGCTGCCGTTGCCTTCGGCCTTGTAGCAAGAGGCGGGGCAGACGTAGGTGCAGCTCTTCTGGCCGCACTCGTTGGTGCAGACCTCGGCGTTCTTGATCCTGATGTGCGGCCGCCCCGTGTCGACGCGGTAGCGGTTCTGGAACAGTTTCTCTTCGACATTGACGGTGATGGGGATCATCGGAAGGCCCTCCAGAGTTTGTAGGCGTCGCCCACGAGGCCGCTCAGACGGCGGTGCTTGCGGAAGCTCGAGAAGATCTCGCGCTCCTTGGTCTTCTTGTCCACGCCGTCCACGGTGATCATGGTGCGCGCGGCGCGGCCGATGAGGTCGGGGTAGCTGGTGAAGAACTGCGGGTTCCTGTGCAGCACGCCCGGCATGTCGCGGTACTTGTGCAGGTCCTTCATGACGAAGGAATCGTCCAGCGCGTCCTTGTAGGCTTTGAGCGAAGCGGCGCGCCAGCCCTTGCCTTCGGCCTTGGCGCGGATGGCGGTCTCGGCGGCCAGCCGGCCGGTGGTCATCGCGAGGTTCGAGCCTTCGCGGTGCGCGGCATTCACGAAGCCGCCCGAATCGCCCACGATCATCCAGCCGTGGCCGTAGACCTGCGGAATGGCATGGAAGCCGCCCTCGGGAATGAGGTGCGCGCAGTACTCCTTCATCTCCCCGCCCTCGATCAGCGGCGCGATCGACGGATGGCGCTTCATCTGCTCCAGCAGCGTGTAGGGGCTGGTGCGGTTCGGGTTGGCCTTGAAGTCGCCGAGCATGCAGCCCACGCCGATGGTGAGCGACTCCTTGTTGGTGTAGAGAAAGCCCGTGCCCATCATGCCGTCGGTGATGCGGCCGACCATCTCGATCACCACGCCCGATTCCTCGCCGACGTTGAAGCGCTGGCGGATGGTTTCCTCCGGCATGAAGAGGATTTCCTTGACGGCCAGCGCCACGTTGCCGTCCTTGATCTCGCCGTGGAATCCGGCCTTGCGCGCCAGCGTGGAGTTCACGCCGTCGGCCAGGATCACCACGTCCGCGTACACGTCGCCGTGCTGGCGGTCGCAGCTCACGCCCACCACCTGGTCGCCGTCCATGATGAGCTCGTTGACCGTGGTCTCGCAGATCAGCAGGGCGCCGGCTTCGCGCACCTTGGCGCTGAACCACTTGTCGAACTGCGCGCGGATGATGGTGTAGCGGTTGTAGGGCGGCTTGTTGTAGTCCTCGCTGCGGATGTGCGTGCCGACGAAGGAGTTCTCGTCCAGCATCCACAGGCGCTGCTCGATGATGTGGCGCTCCAGCGGCGCGTCGTCGCGGAAGTCGGGAATGATCTCCTCCAGCGCCTTGGCATAGAGGATCGCGCCCTGCACGTTCTTGCTGCCCGGGTATTCGCCGCGCTCGATCTGCAGGACCTTCAGGCCCGCCTTGGCCATGGTGTAGGCCGCGGCATTGCCCGAGGCGCCGGCACCGACCACGATGGCGTCGAATTGCGATGGTTTCTTCATGATGCGGCTCCTTCTTTCATCAGGCGGCGAGCTTGCGGTGCTGCGCCAGGTGCTGGGCGAAGGCCTGCGTCAGCGCTGGCAGGACCTGCAGGGCGTTGCCGACGATGCCGTAGTGCGCGAAATCGAAGATCGGTGCATTCGGGTCGGTGTTGATGGCGACGATCGCGTCCGACGCCTCCATGCCCACGCGATGCTGGATCGCGCCCGAGATGCCGGCCGCGATGTAGAGCTTGGGCCGCACGGTCTTGCCGGTCTGGCCGACCTGGCGCTCGGCCTCGACCCAGCCGGCCTGCACGCAGGGCCGCGTGGCGCCGACCTCGCCGCCGAGCACGCGCGCCAGCTCGAACACCAGCTTGAAGTTCTCCGGATTCTTCAGGCCCTTGCCGCCGCTGACGATCACGTCGGCATAGGGCAGGTTGATCTTCTGGCTCTGGGCGTCGGCGATGAAGTCGAGCAGCTTGGTGACGATCTGCGTCTCCACCATGCCGAGCGTTTCCTGCACGATCTCGCCGGTGCGGCCGGCATCGGCCGCCGGCATGGCCATGACGCGCGGGCGCACGGTGGCCATCTGCGGCCGGTAGGCCAGGGTCATGATCGTGCACAGCAGCGAGCCGCCGAAGGTGGGCCGCGTCGCCGCGAGTGCACGCGAGCTGGGGTCGATGTTGAGCTCGGTGCAGTCCGCCGTGAGACCGGTGAGCAGCGTGGTCGCCACCGAGCCCGCGAGGTCGCGGCCCATGGAGGTCGCGCCCAGCAGCAGGATCTCGGGCTGGTACTTGTTCACCAGGTCGGTGAGGCCCTTGGTGAAGGGTTCGTTGCGATAGCCCAGCAGCACCGGGTCGTGCACGATGTAGGCCTTGTCGGCGCCGTAGGTGAAAGCCTCGGCCGCGAACTTCTCCAGCGCCTCGTCCGGGCCGCCGAGCACCACCACGCCGACACCGCTGCCGAGCTTGTCGGCCAGCTTGCGGGCCTCGCCGAGCAGTTCCCACGAGACGCTGTGCACATGGCCCCGGTCGTGCTCGATGAAGACCCAGACACCCTTGTAGGCCTTGAGGTGTTCGGGCAGTTCCAGGTTGCGGCCGCGGCCGGCAGGTCGCTTCACGGGGGCGGCCGGCGTCGCCGGGGCGGCTTGGGGGGCTTCGCTCATGACATCTCCTTCATCAGCAGGTCGCCTTCCAGCGTCGGATGGCGCGTGAAGATCTTCTGCAACAGGTTGAGCGACACGTCGCGCAGGCTGGAGGTCTCGGGATCGAGCATCTCGGCCTTCTCGCTGCGCGGTGTCGGGCCGAACACCTTGCTCACCACCGTGGGCGAGCCCTTGAGGCCGATCTTCCCCAGGTCCTCGATGCCGGCCTGTTCCTTGTTCCACTTGCGCACCGGATGGCCGGCGGCATGGATCATCGCGGGCATCGACGCGAAGCGAAGCTCGTTGGTGTTCTCCAGCATCGTGATGAGGCAGGGCAGGGCCGTGGTGAGGACCTGCACGCCGCCCTCGGCACGCCGCTCCACCGTGATGCGGCGATTCACCGGATCGGTCTCGACGATGCGCGAGACGTAGGTCAAGAGCTGCAGGCCCATGCGCTTGGCGATGCCCGGGCCGACCTGGGCGGTGTCGCCGTCGATGGTCTGCTTGCCGGTGAACACGATGTCCACCGCCTGCTCCTTCGCGATCTGCCGGATGCCGGCGGCCAGCGCATAGGAAGTGGCCAGCGTGTCGGCGCCGGCGAAGGCGCGGTCGGTCACCAGCACCGCGTCGTCCGCGCCGTAGCTGATGCACTTGCGCAGCGCGTCCTCGGCCTGCGGCGGGCCCATGCACAGCATGGTGACCTTGCCGCCGAACTTGTCCTTGAGGCGCAGCGCCTCCTCCAGCGAGAAGAGGTCGTAGGGATTGACGATGGCCGGCACCCCCTGGCGCATGATGGTGTTGGTGACCGGATGGACGCGGATCTGCGCCGAGTCCGGCACCTGCTTGATGCAGACGACGATGTGCATGGCGGCGCTCCCTTCAGGCCGCGGCACGCATCGGCATCGAGGCCTTCAGGCTCTCGAGCGAGACATGCTGCTTGCCGTCGACGTCCTGGAACACCTTGAACACCTTCTCCTGCGCCGGCGTCGACTTCACGAAATCGCCGTAGGCCCGTTGCAGCAGGCCGCGGTAGAGGGTGAACATCTGCAGCTCGTCGCCCGCCTTCAGCGAGGCCTCCTGCCGGATGTACTGGAAGAAGCGCTTGAGGATGTGCAGCCGGCTGACGTTGACCACCTTCTGCTCGTAGGGCACGCCGAAGAAGTTCAGGAAGTCCTCGGCGGAGGACAGGGACTTGAGTTTCTCAAGGAAGTTTTCCATCGTGCTTACTCCTCGGTGGAGGTGGTGAGAAGGGTGTCGAAGGCAGGATCGGTGCAGGCGCCGTCGCAGGTGCCGCAACTGCCGCCTGCGGCGGCATCGCGATTCGCCAGGGGCTGTTGGCGCTCCAGTTGCGCCACGCGGTCGAGCAGGCAGGCGATGGCCTTGCCGACCGGGTCGGGGATCAGGTGGTGGTCCAGGTCGAAGCCGTGCCTCGTGAGGCGGCGCCGGCCGACCACGCGGCCCGGGATGCCGACCACGGTCGCATCGGCCGGCACCGCATCGATGACGACCGAGTTGGCCGCGATGCGCGCGCGGTCGCCGACCGTGATCGGCCCGAGGATCTTCGCGCCCGCGCCCACCACCACGCCGTCTCCCAGCGAGGGATGGCGCTTGCCGGCCGACCAGCTGGTGCCTCCGAGCGTCACGCCGTGGTAGAGGGTGACATCGTTGCCGATCTCGGCGGTCTCGCCGATCACGACCCCGGTGCCGTGGTCGATGAAGAAGCGCTCGCCGATGCGCGCGCCCGGATGGATGTCGATCTGCGTGAACCAGCGCGCGGCAAAGGAGATCCAGCGCGGCAGGTAGCGCCAGCCGCGCCGCCACAGCGCATGCGCCAGGCGGTGCGAGGCCGCGGCCTGCACGCCGGGATAGATGGTCCAGACTTCGAGCAGGTTGCGCGCGGCCGGGTCGCGCTGCAGCACGCAGCGCACATCCCCTCGCAGCAGCGCCCACCACGAGGGCGCGGCGGCGGCCGCCGCTGCCGCTTCTGCCGCATCGCGCGGCACGGACAGGGCTTCGTGCTGGGACTGCATGCCGGGCCTCATGCCGCCATCCGGTCCGCGAGGGGCCGCGAAAGGCGATGCGCTTCGAGCAGGAAGTTGCGCAACTCGCCGGCCGTCGGCGAGCGCTTGGTGCGCATCGCATGGTCGCGGACTTGCGCCAGCAGACGCTGCGTGAGGCCGTCGTCATCGAGCAAGAGGCCCAGTTCGCCATAGGCCTTGCGCACCCCCTGCGAGCCCGAGTGCTTGCCGAGCACGGTGCGCCGTTCGCGGCCCAGTTCGGAGGGATCGAAGCCCTCGTAGGTCGATGCGTTCTTCAACAGCCCGTCGACATGGATGCCCGACTCGTGCGTGAAGACCGCCTCGCCCACGATGCTCTTGTTCGGCGCCACGCCGCGGCCGGAGGCGCGCGCGACGAGATGCGAGATCGGCACCAGGGCCTGCGTGTCCACGCCGCAATCGGCGTGGTGCAGATGGCGCAGGCCCATCACCACTTCCTCCAGCGCCGCATTGCCGGCGCGCTCGCCCAGGCCGTTGACGGTGGTGTTCGCATGCGTGGCGCCGCCGCGCAAGGCGGCCAGGGTGTTGGCCGTGGCGAGGCCGAGGTCGTCGTGCGCGTGGATCTCGATCTCCATGTCCACTGCCTCGCGCAGTCGCGCGATCCGCTCGTAGGTGGTGAAGGGATCGAGCACGCCGAGCGTGTCGGCGAAGCGCACGCGCATGGCGCCGCAGCATTCGGCGCGGCGCGCGACCTGGCGCAGGAAGTCAGGATCGGATCGCGAGGCGTCTTCGGCGCCCAGTGAAACCTTGCGGCCGGTGGCGACCGCGGCCTCCAACACCCGCGTGACCTGGTCCAGCACCCATTCGCGCGAGCGGCGCAGCTTGTGCGTGAGGTGGATGTCGGAGACCGGAATCGAGAGATGGACGATGTCGGCACGGCAGCGCATGGCGCTCGCGAGATCCTCCCCGGTGAGCCGGCCCCAGACCATCAGATCGGCGTCGAGGTCCAGCGCTGCGATCGCGTTGATGCAGGCGATTTCCTCTTCGCCCATCGCCGGAATGCCGACCTCCATCTCGCGCACGCCGGCACGTGCCAGCGCGGCCGCGATGTCGCACTTTTCCTCTACCGTGAAAGCCACGCCGGCCGTCTGCTCGCCGTCGCGCAGCGTGGTGTCGTTGATGACCAGACTCGATGTCATGTGGGGCCGTCCTTTGATGGGTTCATCGCAATTGGCGTGCCACTGCGATCCGGGGCCTTGCGCCGCTGCGCGAGGCGGTTTGCGGACGTGTTTGTCGCGATTGCGAGGCCCTTTGCGCATCGCGTGCGATGCGGCGCTGTCGGGAATGTGTTGTTTCGAACAGCGCCCTGTTGATGTCGATGCCGAAGGCCCGCGTGCACGCATGCACGCAGGGACGCGCGCATGCGAAACCACGACGGCGGTCGTGGCGTGGTGAAGGAAGAGTGAGCCGGAGGCTCAGTGTTCGCGCGCGTGATTGCGCGTGTGGCGCGGCAGTTCGAGCGTGAGGTCGGCGTCGCGCAGCTTCACGCAGCAGGCCAGCCGCGATTGCGCGTCCAGGCCCCAGGCGTTGTCGAGCTGGTCGCTCTCTTCGTCGTCGGGCGCGGCCAGCGAATGGCCGCCTTCGCGCACATGCACATGACAGGTCGCGCAGGCCGCGACCATCTCACAGGCATGCTCGATGGCGATGCCGGCCGCCAGAAGGCTCTCGCACAGGCGGGCGCCGCGCGGCAGTTCGATCTCGCGTCCTTCGGGACACAGATCCGGATGAGGCAGGACGCGAACGCTCGGCATGGGCAGGCGCCTGTTCAGACCAGGCTGTCGAGCACACGCCCGGCCAGGGCACGGCGGATCGACGCGTTCATTCGCCGCGCGGCGAATTCCTCGGTGGCCGCGGCCAGCGCGCGCATCGCGGCTTGCAGCGCGTCGGCGTCGGCTTCGGTCTCCAGCCCATCGGCCACTGCGAACATCGCCTTGCGGACATCGCCGAGCTCGGCCGGCGAGAGCAGACCCGCGTCCTGTGCCAGCGCGCTCTCGGTGGCGTCGAGCAGGCGCCGCGCATCGATCTGCGCCTCGCGCCAGGTGCGCAGCTGCATGTCGGCTCTGGACGAGCCGATCGCGCTTTGCAGCATCGAGGCGATCTCTTCGTCCGCAAGGCCGTAGGTCGGCTTGACCTCGACATGCGCTTCCACGCCGGTGGTCTCTTCGCGCGCGGTCACCGACAGCAAACCGTCGGCATCGACCTGGAAGCTCACGCGGATGCGCGCCGCGCCGGCGACGGCGGGCGGAATGCCGCGCAGTTCGAAGCGCGCCAGCGAGCGGCAGTCGGCCACCGACTCGCGCTCGCCCTGCAGCACGTGCAGCGACATCGCGGTCTGGCCGTCCTTGAAGGTGGTGAAGTCCTGCGCCCGCGCGATCGGCAGCGTGGAGTTGCGCGGAATGATCTTCTCGACCAGCCCGCCCATGGTCTCGAGGCCCAGGGACAGGGGGCAGACGTCCAGCAACAGCCAGCCGTCTTCACCGTCAGTGCCGCCATTGCCGGCCAGGATGTTGGCCTGCATGGCGGCGCCGAGCGCGACCACCTGGTCGGGGTCGATGTCCGACAGCGGCTCGCGACCGAAGAACTCGCGCACCGCGTCGCGCGCGAGCGGCATGCGCGTGGAGCCGCCCACCAGCACGGCGCCTGTGATGTCGGCCGGCGTGAGCCGGGCATCGCGCAGCGCGCGGCGGGTGGCCGCGATCGTGCGTGCGATCAGCGCGGCGCCGAGCGAGGCGAACTGCGCGCGCGTGAGGGTCGCGCCCAGCGCCGCCGGTGTCGTCGCGTCGCGTGTCAATTGCAGCGTGGTCGCCTCGTCCTGCGACAGCGCTTCCTTGGCGGCCCTGGCCGCCGTGAGCAGGCGCCGCTGCGCGCCCGCATCCAGCGCCGACAGGCCGCCGAGCGCATGCCGTTCGCAGAACCATTCGGCGATGGCGCGGTCGAAGTCGTCGCCGCCGAGTGCCGAATCGCCGCCCGTGGCCAGCACCTCGAACACCCCCTTGCTGAGCTGGAGGATCGAGATGTCGAAGGTGCCGCCTCCGAGGTCGTAGACCGCAAAGATGCCTTCGGCCGCCTTGTCCAGCCCGTAGGCGATGGCGGCGGCCGTGGGTTCGTTGAGCAGGCGCAGCACCGTGAGCCCCGCGAGCCGCGCCGCATCCTTGGTGGCCTGGCGCTGCGCGTCGTCGAAATAGGCCGGCACGGTGATCACCACGCCCGACAGCGGGCCGCCGAGCGTGGCTTCGGCCCGCGTGCGCAGCGCCGCGAGGATCTCGGCCGACACCTGCACCGGCGAGCGTTCGCCGGCGACGGTGTCCAGGCTCACCATGCCGGGCTTGTCGACGAAGCGGTAGGGCAGGGCCCCGGCTTCGCGCAGGTCGGCCAGGCGCCGGCCCATGAAGCGCTTGACCGAGACGATGGTGTTGTGCGGGTCCTCGGCCTGCAGCGCCTGCGCCGCGTGGCCCACCGTCGAGCCGCCGTCGGCCTGATAGCGCACGACCGAAGGCAGCAGCGGCGCACCGCCCTCATCGGGCAGTGCGCGTGCCACGGCGCTCTGCACCGTGGCGACGAGTGAATTGGTGGTGCCCAGGTCGATGCCGGCCGCCAGCCGGTGCTGGTGCGGTGCCGCGCTCTGGCCGGGCTCGGCGATCTGCATCAATGCCATGGGTGGACCTCCTTGGACGCCGCGGCCTGACTCAGACCGCGAAGCTTTCGCCGCAGCCGCATTCGGCGCGGGCGTTCGGGTTGTTGAACTTGAAGCCCTCGTTGAGGCCTTCGCGCACGAAGTCGAGTTGGGTGCCGTCGAGCATGCCGAGGCTGCGCGGGTCGACCACGATCTTCACGCCGTGGGTCTCGAAGCACTGGTCGTCGTCGTTCATCGCGTCGACGAATTCCAGCGCATAGGCGAAGCCGGAGCAGCCGCTGGTCTTGACCGCCAGGCGCAGGCCCAGGCCGCTGCCGCGTTTGGCGAGGGACTTCTCCACGTGGCGTGCGGCGGCGGGTGTCAGTGACACGGACATGGCGCGGCCTTTCAGACGGAGAAGGAACTGCCGCAGCCGCAGGTGCTCTGCGCATTGGGGTTGTGGATCACGAAGCGCGAGCCTTCGAGCCCGTCCTCGAAGTCGACGCGCGCACCCAGCAGGTATTGCTGGCTCATCGCATCGACCACCAGCGCCACGCCTTCGGTCACGACCGTGGAGTCGTCCTCGGCGACCTGGTCGTCGAAGGCGAAGCCGTACTGGAAGCCCGAGCAGCCGCCGCCGGTGACGTACAGCCGCAGCTTCAGCGCCGGGTTGCCTTCTTCCTCGATCAGGGAGGCCACCTTGGCGGCGGCGCGGGATGTGAACTCCAGCAGGGCGGGCATGACGCCCGGCGCGGCGGCCGCGGCCGGAGTTGTCTCGGTTGCTTGCATCGGATGACCTTCTTTCTTGCGAGCGGATGAGGGGAAGGGCGTGCTGCGCGTCAACGGGCGTCCGACGCGCAGACCGGCTGCTCGCCGAGCGTGTCGCCGGTCTTGTCGGCAGGGGCTGCCGCCTGTGTGGCGTGCCGTGAGCGGAAGTCGGCCACGGCCGCCTTGATCGCGTCCTCGGCCAGGATGGAGCAGTGGATCTTCACCGGCGGAAGGGCGAGCTCCTCGGCGATCTGCGCGTTCTTGATGGAGAGCGCCTCGTCCAGCGTGCGGCCCCGGACCCATTCGGTCACGAGAGAGCTCGACGCGATCGCCGAGCCGCAGCCGTAGGTCTTGAATTTCGCGTCCTCGATCACGCCCTCCGCATTGACGCGGATCTGCAGGCGCATCACGTCGCCGCAGGCCGGCGCGCCGACCATGCCCGTGCCGACGTTGTCGTCGGAGGCATCGAAGGCGCCGACATTGCGCGGGTTCTCGTAGTGGTCGATGACCTGGGTGCTGTATGCCATGGAAGCGGCTCCGTTTCTCGGGGAATGGAGGAAGAAGTGAACTCAGTGCTCCGCCCACTGGATGGACGAGAGGTCGACGCCGGCCTGCACCATGTCCCACAGCGGGCTCATGGCGCGCAGGCGGGCCACCACCTCGGTGACCTGCGCGATCGTGAAGTCGATGTCGGCCTCGGTGGTGAAGCGGCCGATCGAGAAGCGCACCGAGCTGTGGGCGAGTTCATCGCTGCGGCCCATGGCGCGCAACACGTAGCTGGGTTCCAGGCTGGCCGAGGTGCAGGCCGAGCCGGAGGACACCGCGACGTTCTTGATGCCCATCAGCAGCGATTCGCCCTCGACGTAGTTGAAGCTCGCGTTGAGGTAGCCGGGTGCGCGGCGCTGCGCGTCGCCGTTGAGCTCCACGGCTTCTATCTTCGTGAGGCCGGCCCACAGGCGCTCGCGCAGCGCCAGGATGCGCGCGTTGTCCTTGGCCATGTTCTCGCGCGCCAGCCAGAAGGCCTCGCCCATGCCGACGATCTGGTGCGTGGCGAGCGTGCCGGAGCGCATGCCGCGCTCGTGGCCGCCGCCGTGCATCTGGGCGTCGATGCGGATGCGCGGCCTGCGCCGCACGTAGAGCGCACCGATGCCCTTGGGGCCGTAGATCTTGTGCGCCGACAGCGACATCAGGTCCACCGGCAGTTGCTCCACGTCGATGTCCACCTTGCCTGCGGCCTGCGCGGCGTCGACATGGAACAGGACGCCCGCCGCGCGGCACAGGGCGCCGAGCGCGGCGATGTCCTGGACCACGCCGGTCTCGTTGTTGACGAACATCACGGAGGCCAGCACCGTGTCGGGACGCAGCGCGGCCTTGAACACGTCGTGATCGACCAGGCCGCTGGGCAGCACCGGGATCACGGTCACCTCGAAGCCCTCGCGCTCGAGTTCGCGCATGCTGTCGAGCACGGCCTTGTGCTCGGTCGCCACCGTGACCAGGTGGCGTCCCTTGGCGCGATGGAAGTGCGCCGCGCCCTTGATCGCGAGGTTGTTCGATTCGGTCGCGCCCGAGGTCCAGACGATCTCGCGCGGATCGGCATTGATCAGCGCGCAGACCTGTTCGCGCGCCAGTTCCACCGCTTCTTCGGCGGCCCATCCGTAGGCGTGCGAGCGACTGGCCGGATTGCCGTAGACATCGGTGAGATACGGAATCATGCGTGTCGCCACGCGCCGGTCCACCGGCGTGGTCGCCGCATAGTCCAGATACACGGGGCGGGAGGTGGCTTTGTCGCGAACGGCGTCCGGCATGGCAGGCTCCTGGCAATGAACAGTGGCCGTGGCAACGATGCCGGCGGCGGGTGCACTGCTTTTGCAACTTCGGTGCCACGCCATTGCGGGCCTCGAGAGCGGCATTCCATGCGTCGTTTGTTGCGTTTGTGCGGCCCTGCGCGGGCTCTGCGACGGCGCTCGTGTCAGGTTTGTCGCGAATGTCCCCGCGAGGCCATGGCGGCGACCGGCATCCGGCCCATGCGCCGGTTTCGCACTCCTGCGCGCCGGCAATGTAACGGGGTGTCCATGGGTACGTTTCTTGCGGCGAAAACGCAGGGTCTGTTGCGTCGTGCAGGGATTCGGATGTCGACGACGCACCGGGCGATATCGCACGAGATGCGGGGTCCTCATGGTGAATACACAAGCGACACAGGCACGACGCGAGCTGGATGCGGTCTATGAAGTCGGCAAGACGCTGGCGACATCCCTCGATGTCGCGAAGACGTTCCGCGAGGCCCTGAACTACCTGCTGCACGCTTTCGACTGGCGGCGCGCGTTCGTGGTGCTGGCCGATGCCTCCAACAGCCGCCTGCTCGGCCTGTGCGCGGTGGGACTGTCGCCCGACGAACAGCTGCGGCTCGCTTTCATGCCCGGCGAAGGGGTGGTGGGGCGGGTGTTCGCGAGCAGCGTGCAGGCGCTGGTGCCCGACGTGCACACCGAGCCGCTCTTCCTCAACCGCACCGGCGGCGCCGACCAGACGCCGGGCACGGCGGTGGCGATGCTCGCCACGCCCATCCGCGCCGACCGGCGCACGGTCGGGGTGCTGGCGGTGGACTGCCTCAATCCCGGCGAGAGCCGGGTGTTCGCCGACGACCTGCGGGTGCTGAAGATGGCGGCCACGCTGATGGGCCAGGCCCTGCTGCTGCAGCGCAGCGTCAGCGCAGGCCATGCGGCCATGCAGGACGAAGTGCGCCGCATGCACAAGGCGCTGAAGACCAGCCACCAGATCGAACACGTGGTCGGCGTCTCGGCGCCGATGCAGGAGGTGTTCATGCAGGTCCATCAGGTCGCGCCTTCACGCACCACCGTGCTGTTGCGCGGCGAGAGCGGCACCGGCAAGGAAGTCATCGCGCGCGCCATCCACGGCCTGTCGCCGCGCAAGGGCGAGGCCTTCGTCTGCGTGAACTGCGCGGCGCTGACCGAATCGCTGCTGGAGAGCGAGCTGTTCGGGCACGAGAAGGGCTCCTTCACCGGCGCCCAGAGCCAGCGCAAGGGCCGCTTCGAGCTGGCCCACGGCGGCACGCTGTTCCTCGACGAGATCGGCGACATCTCGGCCTCGTTCCAGGCCAAGCTGCTGCGCGTGCTGCAGGAGCGCCAGTTCGAGCGCGTGGGAGGCAGCACGCCCGTCAAGGTCGATGTGCGGCTGATCCTCGCCACCAACCGCAACCTCGAACGCATGGTGCAGGCCGGCGAGTTCCGCGCCGACCTGTACTACCGCATCAATGTCGTCAGCATCCAGCTGCCGCCGCTGCGCGAACGGCGCGAGGACATCCCGGCCATGGCGCAGCATTTCCTGGACCGCTTCAACCGCGAGAACGGAAGCACGCGGCGCTTCAACCCGGCCGCGCTGCGCGTGCTCAGCAGCTGCTACTGGCCCGGCAACGTGCGCGAGCTCGAGAACTGCGTCGAGCGCACCGCGACCATGGCGCAGGACGAGGTCATCAGCGACCTGGCTTTTCCGTGCCAGGGCAACCGCTGCCTGACGCAGGTGCTGCATCACATCGACCGCGAGGACGCCGTGCGGCCCGGCCGGCTGGCCTCCATCCCGATCACCGAAGTGCCGGGCGCTCCGCCGCGCGCGCCGGCCGAGGAACCGGCGACTGCGCAGGCCGAGCCCTGGCCGCCGGATGCCGCGCCGGCCGCGGTGGGCGCCGCCGGCGAAGCGCCCGAGCACGACGCCTCGGACGGCAAGCCGGAAGGCGAGCACGACCGCCTGGTCTGGGCCATGGAGCGCTGCGGCTGGGTGCAGGCCAAGGCCGCGCGCCTGCTCAAGATCTCGCCGCGGCAGATGGGTTACGCGCTGCGCAAGTACGGCATCGAAGTGCGCAAGTTCTGAGGGCGGCGCGCGGCGCCGCTGTGCGCTTTGTCGCAAGCCTGACAGCGGCGCTTCGCTTTGTCCGTTCTGTGCGCTGTCCAACACCCGACAAATCGTTCAAGCCATTGATTTTCAAGGACTTTCGCGATGGCATGGAATTGGCTTTGAGACCTCGGTGCGGCCGCTCCCGGCCGCGAGGAAAGGTCCACATGCAAGCCAGTACGCACGCCAGTTCGATGCCAGCCATGACCTATGTGGGCATCGGCCAGATCAAGCCCCTGGGCGCCAAGCTCGACATTCCCGAAGCCGGAGGCGGCTGCGGCACGCACGGCGGCGAGGGCAAGGCCAGTTGCGGTTCGTCGGGCGGTCCCGACGACATGCCGCAGGAGATCTGGGACAAGGTGAAGAACCATCCCTGCTATTCGGAAGAGGCCCATCACCACTACGCGCGCATGCACGTGGCGGTCGCGCCCGCGTGCAACATCCAGTGCAACTACTGCAACCGCAAATACGACTGCAGCAACGAGTCGCGCCCCGGCGTCGTGAGCCAGAAGCTCACGCCCGAGCAGGCGGTGAAGAAGGTGGTGGCCGTGGCCAGCGAGATTCCGCAGATGACGGTGCTGGGCATCGCCGGCCCCGGCGATTCGCTCGCCAATCCGAAGAAGACCTTCGACACCTTCCGCATGCTGCAGGAGCAGGCCCCCGACATCAAGCTGTGCCTGTCGACCAACGGCCTGGCGCTGCCGGACCTGGTGGACGAGATCTGCCAGTACAACATCGACCACGTCACCATCACCATCAACATGGTGGACCCCGCGGTGGGCGAGAAGATCTATCCCTGGATCTTCTGGGAGCACAAGCGCGTCACCGGCTACGAGGCCGCCCGCATCCTGCACGAGCAGCAGATGAAGGGCCTGGAGATGCTCACCGCGCGCGGCGTGCTCACGAAGATCAACTCGGTGTTGATCCCCGGCATCAACGACGAGCACCTGATCGAGGTCAACCGCGAGGTGAAGAAGCGCGGCGCCTTCCTGCACAACATCATGCCGCTCATCAGCGAGGCCGAGCATGGCACCTACTTCGGGCTGAACGGCCAGCGCGGCCCCTCGGCACAGGAGCTCAAGGCGGTCCAGGATGCGTGCATGGGCGGCGCCAACCTCATGCGCCACTGCCGCCAGTGCCGCGCCGACGCGGTCGGCCTGCTCGGCGAAGACCGAAGCGAGGAATTCACGCTCGACAAGATCGAGCAGATGGAGGTGGTCTACGACCTCGACCGCCGCCGCGAATACCAGAGCCGCGTCGAGAACGAACGCCAGGCCCAGCATGCCGCCAAGCAGGAAGCGCTGGCCGCGGCCCGGACCCTCGACGTCGCCGAAGACCTGAAGGTGCTGGTGGCCGTGGCCACCAAGGGCGGCGGCCGGGTCAACGAGCACTTCGGCCACGTCACCGAGTTCCAGATCTTCGAAGTCGGCGCGGCCGAGGCGCTGTTCGTCGGCCACCGCCGCGTCGACCTCTACTGCCAGGGCGGCTACGGCGACGACGAGCAGCTGCCGTCCGTCGTGCGCGCCATCAACGATTGCCACGCGGTGCTGGTCGCCAAGATCGGCGCCTGCCCGAAGGATGAACTCGCGCAGGCCGGCATCGAGCCGGTCGACCAGTACGTCGGCGAATTCATCGAGAAGGCCGCGCTCGCCTGGTTCAACGACTACCGCGGCCGCATCGCCAGCGGCGCCGTGGTGCACCAGGACCGCGGCGACGCGCAGATCCGGCAAGGCGCCTTCACGGGCAGCGCCGAGGCGGCCGCGGCTGCCTGAGTCTTCCATCGCCCCCGCAAACCCCCACGCCATCCGACAAGGAGAGCCACCATGTCCCTCAAGATCATCGCCTCCACCTGCACCGGCTGCTCCGCCTGCGAGCCCGAGTGCCCGAACGTTGCCATCCGCGAGAAGGGCGGCGTCTTCATCATCGATCCCGCCAAGTGCACCGAATGCGAAGGCCACTTCGACGAGCCGCAATGCGTGGCCGTGTGCCCGGTCGACGGCTGCATCGTCAAGGCCTGAACTTCACCACCCACCCCAGGAGACCGCCCATCATGCTTCCCGCCCTCACCATCACGCCGGCCGCCGACAAGTTCATCCGCCGCATCCTGTGCTTTTCCGGACTTCCCGCCGGCGCCGGCCTGCGCCTGGTCGTGAGCGCGGGCGGCTGCTCGGGCTACAACTCGGCGTTCAGTGCCGAGGCCGGGCCGCAGCCGGGCGAGGAGACGCTGGACATCAACGGGCTGCGCATCTTCCTGCCCGCCGAAAGCCGCCTCTTGCTCGACGGCGTGACCATGGACTTCGTGGACACGCCGACCCAGTCGGGCCTGCAGTTCATCAACCCCAACCAGGCGGCCTGTGCCTGCAGCAGCAGCGGCGAATCGGCGAAGGCGCCACCCGGGGTGGCGAAGATCGAGATCGGCGCCATCGGGCGCGGCCGGCCTGCGGCCCTGCTGGCCTCCTGAGGCCGGAGCGCTGCGGTCCGCTGATGGGCGTGCACATGACAGCCATGGCCACCTCCGCCACCGCCAGCCACGCCGTCCGGGCGCCGGCCGGCGACATCCCGCCGCTGCACTGGCAGGGCGGGGCGGTGGATTGCGGCGCCTGCGAATACAGCTCGCTGCGCGACCAGCCGGGCGAGGCGGGCTGCGAGCCGGGCCATGCGTGCCTGCAGGATGCCTATGCGCGCCGCATCGACCGCTTCTTCCGCTGGCATCCCGAGCTCGGCGATGCGCAGCTGGGCCATCCCTATTTCGAGGTCCGCGCCATCGCCGCGCGCCACGCCAGCGTGTTCCGCCTCGCGGCGCTGGTTCGCGATCCCGACGAGACGGTGCGCCTGCAGGTCGCGCTGCGCCTGCCGCTGGCCCAGCTCGCACGGCTGGCCGGCGATCCTCACCGCGAGGTCCGCATCCGCGTGGCGCAGCGCGTGGAAGCTGCGGCGCTCGCGGCGATGCGCGGCGATCCCGACTACGGCGTGCGCGAGCTGGTCGCGCGCCGCCTGCCGCTGGCAGTGCTGCCGACCATGGCGGGCGACAGCGACCGCGCGGTGCGCATGCGCGTCGCGCAGCGCCTGGAGATGCCGGCGCTGCTGGGCATGGTCGAGGATGCCGAGCCCGAAGTGCGCCGCATCGTGGCCGAACGGCTGCCCGCGCCGCTGCTCGCGCGCATGGTCCATGACAGCGACTGGCGCGTGCGCTGGGAAGTGGCCCGGCGCGGCGACACCGCCGTGCTGGCGCAACTGCGCCACGACGAAGACCCCGAAGTGCGCCGCGCCGCGGACGAACGGCGGCTGCCGGCGCTGTCGGTCGCATGCGGCGCTGAGCAGTCCCCCGAAGGAGCCGCCCATGGCTGACATCAACCGCGACGACGACGTGATCGAGGTCGCCTTTCCGCCGCGCTTCCACTATGGCGAGCGGGTCATCGCCCGTTCGGTGATCCGCAACGACGGAACCTACAACGGCAAGGACATCGGCGAGGTGCTGGTGAACAAGGGCGAGATCGGCTACGTCACGAACATCAACACCTTCCTGCAGCAGTTCTACATCTACGCCGTCGACTTCGTCGCGACGGGCCACCGCGTGGGCATGCGCGCGAAGGAACTCTGCACCCTGGACAACCTGCCCGAGGACGTGCTGGAACGCCTGGGCGAGAAGGCCGCCGCGCTGAGCCAGCTCGGCAAGGGCCAGGCCCAGGCCCACGGAGAGGGCGCATGAACAAGCACTTCGCGGAGCCGCGCAGCGCCGCCTATGGGTGGGGGCTGCGCGTGATCGCGCTGGACGACCTGATCAACGACGGCAGCTATCCGGATCGCGCGATCGACGCGGTGCTTGCGGCCCGCGGCGCGCTCGGCGAGATCGTCAACGTGGGCCACGCGACCGAGCAGAACGAACCGGTGTACCTGGTGGATTTCGGCAGTGCGGTCGTCGGATGCTTCGAGGAAGAGATCGCGCCCGCGCCGGCCGGCCTGTTGCCGGAGACGCTGGAGGAAGCGCCGTGACCCCGGCCACCGATCCGCTGCGCGCATCGGCCTTGCCGCCGGCAGCCGGGCAGCTGCTCGATGTCACGCGCGTGCGGCTGGAGCGCGCGCTGCGCCAGCGCGTGCGCTATCGCTACGTGCAGCCGAGGGTGCTGCGCGAAGGCGAGGCCTTCCGCATCGAAAGCCCGTGCTGCTCGCGCAACGTGGACCCGGCCGGCGGCGTGATCGACATCGCGCTGCTGCAGCCTTGCTCGTCGCCCGGCAGCGGGACCGGCGCGACGCGGCCGCATGGCTGGCGTCTGCATGCGCGCGATCACGCGCGCGCCGCCTGGGTGCTGCGGCACGAGGGCGCGCCGCTCGACGAGCTGCTCGACCTGCTGTGCGTCGATGCCGATCGCGTGTTCTGGCCCTGAGCTGAACCTCTCATGATCTACCTCGACCACAACGCCACCACGCCGCCCTCGGCCGCGGTGGTCGCGGCCATGCTGCCGGTCCTCACCAGCGTGTGGGCCAACGCCTCGTCGCAGCACGGACCGGGACAGGACGCCCGGCGCGTGCTGGCAGCGGCGCGTGCCAGCGTGGCCAAGGCGCTCGGTTGCAAGACCGCCGAGGTCGTCTTCACCAGCGGTGCCACCGAGGCCAATCACCTCGCGGTGCGCGGCCTGCTGGGTGCGGCGCCGGCCGGGCGTGCGCGGGTGCTGTTCAGCAGCGTCGAGCACGCGGGCCACCTGAAGCTCGCCCGTGCGCTGGCCTCGGCCGGCACGCCGGTGGAATTCCTGCCGGTGTGCGCCGACGGCACGCTCGACATCGACGCCGCCGCACAGCGGATCGGTCCCGACGTGGCCCTGGTCTCGCTCATGGCCGCCAACAACGAGACGGGCGTGCTCATGCCGGTGGCCGGGGTCGCGGCGCTCGCGCATGCCGCCGGCGCGCGCCTGCATGTGGACGCGACCCAGTTCATCGGCAAGCAGCCCTTCTGCTTCGCCGATTCGGGCGCCGACGCCGTGTCCCTGTCGGCGCACAAGCTGCACGGTCCCAAGGGTGTCGGTGCCCTGCTGCTGCGCCAGGGCGTTGCGCTGGCACCGCAGGTGCTGGGCAGCCAGGAGCGCGGCCGGCGCGGCGGCACCGAGAACCTGGCCGGCATCGCGGGCCTGGCGGCGGCGCTCGAAGAGCTGGGCGACATCGCCGCCGAATCGGTGCGCCTGTCCGGCCTGCGCGATGCGCTCGAAGCGGGCCTGGCCCGGGCGTTGCCCGGGCTGCATGTCTGGGGGCAGCGCGTGCCGCGCCTGCCGGGCACCAGCTACCTGCGCTTCGGCCAATTGCCGGCCGAGGTCGTGCTGCAGAGGCTCGAGCGCCTGGACGTGGCCGCATCTTCCGGCGCGGCGTGCTCCTCCGGCGGCAGCGAGCCTTCGCATGTGCTCTCCGCCATGGGCGTGCCGCCCGAGGAGGCGCTGGCGGCGGTGCGCCTGTCGCTCGGCCGCGGCACGCAGGCGGCCGACATCGAACACCTGCTGGCAGCCTTGCCGCCGCTCTTGGCACCGCTCTTTCTCACAAGTCCCCTGGAGCCGACATGAAAGTGATGATCCGCAAAGACAGCAAGGGCGCGCTGAGCGCCTACGTACCCAAGAAGGACCTGGAGGAACCCATCGTCTCCATGGTCCAGCCCGGCATGTGGGGCGGCCTGGTGACGCTGGCCAACGGCTGGCAGCTCGATCTGCCCGCCATGCCCGAGGGCACGGCCCTGCCGATCACGGTCGAGGCGCGCCGGATTGCCGGCGACGCGGACTGAACACGCAACGACGCCATGGCACTCACGAGCGAACACCTGGGCACGCTCAGCGACGTGGTCGGCAGCGCAGCCACGCTGCGCGATGCGGTGACCCTCTGGCGCGCCCGCCATCCCGAGGTGCGCACCGTGGTGGTCGACGCGCTGGACATGCGCGATGAAGAACCGGCGCTGACGCTGGGCGCGCGCCGCGTCTACCTGGCCACGAGCAACGGCCACTGCTGGCACGTGACCTCGGAGCCCGGGGAAGCGACCGCGCTCATCCTCACGCAGCAATAGGCGAGGCGACCATGGACATCGAAGCCATCGCGCTGTGCGAACCCGAATGCGGCGAGCGCGAGATCGAACTCGTCAACGCCGTGCTGCAGGCCGCGCGATGGGGCGACGGCCCGATGCTCGAATCCTTCGAGCGAGCCTTCGCCGGCTGGGCCGGCCGCCGGCACGCGGTGGGCGTGGCCAGCGGAACGCTGGGCCTGTGGATCGCCTTGCGCGCGTGGGGCATCGGTCCGGGCGACGAGGTGGTCTGCGCCGCGCACACCTGGCACCAGATCGCGCAGGCCGTCACCCTGGCCGGCGCCACGCCGGTCTTCGCCGACATCGACTACTGGAGCGGCTGCCTGTCGGCCGAGAAGGCCGCACCGAGGATCGGGCCGAAGACGCGCGCGCTGCTGGCCGGCAACACCAACGGCCATCCGGCCGCCTGGGGCCCGCTGCGCGCGCTGGCGGACGCGCACGGCATCCGGCTCATCGAGGACAGCACCGAGGCCCTGGGCTCGCGCTACCAGGGCCGCAGCGTCGGCAGTTTCGGCGACGTGTCGGTGTTCGATTTCTCCCAGCCCGCGGCCCTGTGCACCGGCGAAGGCGGCATGCTGGTGACCGACGACGACGCGCTGGTGCATGAGCTGCGCTATCTGCGCCAGCGCCGCATCGCCGACCGCGGCTCGGTGTCGGTGGGCTCGCGCGTGCCCCTGCAGGCCGGCATGAGCGAACTCACGGCGGCGCTGGGTCTCGCGCAGCTGGCGGGCCTGGACGAGCGCCTGGCCCGGCGCAAGCAGGTGGAAGCCTGGTACCACGAGCAGATGCAGAGCTTCGAGGGCATCAAGCCGCCCTACCTGGCCGAGGACGTGGACGAGGTGCACTGGATGCTCTACGTCGTGCACCTGGGCAAGCGCTTCACCGCCAGCGCGCGCACCCAGATGATCGAGGACATGCATGCCTGCGGCGTCGAGACCGCGGCCTACAGCCACCCGCTGCACCAGCAGTTCTTCTACATGAACACGAGCGACGCCATCGGCCGCAAGCGCGGGGTGCTGCCCGACACCGATCGCATCGGCGACCGCGCGCTCGCGCTGCCGCTGCATGCGCAGCTCGACGCCGACCAGGTCAAGTACATCGTCAAGACGCTCAAGGACACGGCGACCAACGTCGGCGCCGGCGCCGCCATCTACCTCTGAAGCCCGAAGGACACCGAATGACAGCCGACCTCCGCGACATCGCCCGCCAGCTCGAAGCCGGCGGCATCGTTCCCTACCTCGGGCCCGGCATGCTCGCGCTGTGCGAGGGCGCCAGGCCGCCCGCCGACGCGCTGACGCTGGCCTCACTCATGACCGCCAAGGTCAGCGTGCCGCACAAGATCCGCAAGCGCCTCACGCAGGCGGCGCAGTTCATCGAGAACTTCAAGCACCGCAAGTCGGTCGTGAACCTCATGAACGAGGCCTTCGCCGAGTCGCCCGCGCCGTCGGCGCTGCATCTCGCGCTGGCCGCCGGCGGCGCCGGCCTGTGGGTCGACACCTGGTACGACGACACCTTCCGGAAAGCGCTGGCGCAGGCGCGCCCGCAGGGCGACTGGGTGCAGATCCAGGGCCTGTCGCAGTCCGAGCACTTCGGCCAATGGACCGGCGTCTATGCCGACGACGGCGAAGCGCTGGCCGAGCTGCCGGCGGATGCGGGGCGCATCCTCTACAAGCCCATCGGCAGCCGCTGGCCCGCGGGCAACTACCTCGTCTCCGACAGCGACTATGTCGAGGTGCTGACCGAGATCGACATCCAGACGCCGATCCCGCAGGCCGTGCAGGCGCACCGCGGCGGACGCAGCTTCCTGTTCCTGGGCTGCCGCTTCGACGACCAGCTCACGCGCAGCTTCGCGCGCCAGATCATGAAGCGTTCCTCCGATCGCCACTGGGCCGTGCTGCCCGATGAGCCCACCCGCATGGAGGCGCGCTTCCTCGACGAGCAGGGCATCCGCCGCATCGACATGACCCTGCCGGCCTTCGCGGACGCACTGCTCGAACTGCAGCCGTCCGCGCTGGCGGCCTGAGCCCACCTCCCTTTGCCTTCCCAACCACCCCGACCTTCAACGAGACGCGACCATGAGCGAAGCCACCACCACCACGACCGTTGCCCTGACCGTGCTGCCCGAGGGCAAGACCTACGACGCCGAGACCGGCACCACGCTGCTCGCGGCGCTGCGCCGCGCCGGCGTGCTGCACCACGAGTGCGACGGCGGCCCGAAGTGCACCGACGCCTGCCACCTGTTCGTGCTCGAAGGCCGCAAGAGCCTGTCGAAAGTGCAGCGCGAGGAGAACGAGCGGCTCGATGCCATCGTCGGCGTCGGCTCCAAGTCGCGCCTGGCATGCCGCGCCGTGCTGGGCGACCAGCCGGTGACGGTCGAGCTCCTGACCTTCGTCTGAGCGGAGACGGGCCATGGCGTTGGTCGAGGCCCTGATGGCCGACGTGGCCATCGTCGGTGCCGGACTGTGCGGCCTGGCACTGGCGCGCACGCTGCACGCGCGCGGCATGCGCATCGCGCTCTTCGAAGCACGCGAGCGCATCGGCGGCCGCGTGCTGACGCGGCGCTGCGAAGCGACCGGCCAGCCGCTGGATCTCGGTCCTGCGTGGTTCTGGCCCGACACCGAACCGCGCATCGCGGCGCTGCTGGATGAACTGGGGCTGCCCAGCGTCGCCCAGCACGATCCCGGTGATTCGCTGTGGCTCACCGACCCCAACCGGGAGCCCGAACGGCGCGACGACGGGCCCGGCGGTGTGCACGCCGGTGCAGGGCGCATCGCCGGCGGCGCGGCGCGACTCGCCGACGCGCTCGCGGCCACGCTGCCGCCGGGCTGCCTTCGGCTGGGGCAGGCGGTGCGCGCCGTGCGAGACCGCGGCGCCTTCATCGAGCTCTTGCAGGACGGGGGCCGCCTGCTGCGCGCCCGCCGCGTGGTGCTGGCGCTGCCGCCGCGCCTGGTGCAGGCGCGGATCCGCTTCGATCCAGCGCTGCCTGCGGGCGTGTCGGACGCACTGGAAGCAACGCCCACCTGGATGGCGGCCCAGGCCAAGGCCGTCACCACCTTCACGCATTCCTTCTGGCGTGATGCCGGCCATTCGGGCAATGCCTTCGTGCAGCACCTGCAGGCCGTGCTGGGCCAGGTCTATGACGCCAGCGAGGGCGCCGATGGCGGCGCAGCGCTCGGCGGCTTCCTCGCACTGGATGCGGCGCAGCGCCGGAACTTCCAGCGCGGCCTGCCGATGCTGATCGACAGCCAGCTCGCCCAGCTCTATGGCCCGCAGGCGCAGCACGGACACCAGCACTTCATGGACTGGGCCGAAGAGGTCTGGACCTGCGCCGAGGCCGACCGCGACGGTCCGCCGGCGCCGCCGCAGCCGGACCCGCTGCTGCGCCAGCCGCAGTGGGCCGGCCGCCTCTTCTTCGGCGGCAGCGAGACCGCCGCGCATGGCGCCGGCCACATGGAAGGCGCGCTCGAAACGGCCGACCGCATCGCGCACACGATCGGCGGGCCGGCCGCGCGACACGCGCCGCCCGCCTCGGCCATGGCACCGGGGTCTGCCGACGACGCGCTGGCGGCCTTCGGCGCCACCGTGCGGACGCTGCGCGCGCTCGCGCCCGAACGCTACCGGCAGCACCTGACACGACGCCTGTCGGGCCAGCAGTCCGAGCAGCTCACCCAGCGCGCGCTCCTGGCCAGCGCGGACCAGACCTACAGCGAGGCCCTGGCCCGGCTGGATGGCCTGCTGCCGATGCTCGCCGCCGGCGCCGGCGCGCTCGAGCGCGGCGGACGGCATGCGTTCACCGAGCGCCTGCTGGCACCCTTCGCAGGCTGGAACAAGGAACTGATGGAGGCCGCGCTGCACTTCAACGGCACGTCGTGCGCGCTCTCGAACTTCCCGCACGAGCACCGGCCCGACGCGGCGATGCTGCGCGCCGTCACGCTCGACCTCGCGGCGGCCTGGCGCGAATTCGCGCTCGAACTCAATGCCCGGCTGCTCGCGGCCGCGGCGCCCCAAGAACCTGCCTGAGATCGCCGATGCAAGCCACGTCGAACATTGCCACCAGCGCGCTGCTGTCCATCGTCGAGCACGCCGGCACCGCCGTCACGATCCTGATCGAAGGGCTGGCGCAGGAAGAGCTGATGCGCTCGCGCCTCACGCGTCCCGAGGTCCTGCGGCAACTGAAGTCGCTGGCCGACAGCCTGGCCCGGATCGCGCCGGAGGTCCGGCGGGACATGCCCGAGCTGGACTGGGCCGGCTGGGACGCGATGCGCGATCGCCTGCGCCGCCGCTCCGGCGAGGCCCTGGACGAGGCGCTGTGGTTCGCCTGCGAGTCGCTGGTGCCGGCCACGCTGTTGTGGCTGCGGGTCTACCGGCAGAGCCAGCCCGGCCTGTTCCTGATGCGCTCGTGAGCGCCGGGCTCGGGCGGCCTGCTCACGCGGCGACCGTTGTGTCACGCGTCAGCGCAGCAGCCGGCCCTGCTCGGCCTTCGAGTAGTTGCTCAGATGGCCTTCTCGCGCCGCCTGCCGGCGTGCCGAAGCGATGATGGCCTGGCTGCGGCCGGGCGCGACCGGCGCGCTGATCTGGCGCTCGGGCGCGGCGCCGCAGTGTGGACAGTCGGGCGCGGGCCCGGCGGCGCGGACCAGTGCCTCGAAGCGAAAGCCGCAGGCGGGGCAGCGGTAGTCGAAGAGGGGCATGACGAATCTCCGGGGACGGTTCAAGAGGCTGGCGGGGTGTTGCCATGCAGGTCGCTCGACTTGGGATCGTCGAAGCCTTCGCGAGCCAGCCACGCAGCATGGCCGCCGATGAGGTCGCACACCTCCGTGAAGCCGAAGTCCGCGAACATCTGCGCCCAGGTCTGGCTGGCGCGGCCGTGGTAGCAGTAGATCAGCACCGGGCGGCGGCGCTCGGTGCGCAGCAGCAGGCTGTCCTGGTTGTCGCTGGACAGCCGCAGTGCGCCGGGCCAGCCGTCGCGCGCGTGGCTGGCGGCATCGCGCGCATCGAGCACCAGGGCATCGGGGTGCCGGGCCTGCCAGCGGCCGAGCTCGGCAACGGTGATGCGGCGAAAGGTGCGCTGGCCGGTCATCGCGTGCACCTATCCGTGCCCGAGGCGCCGCGCCGCGCGCAGCAGATCCCGCCCGCGGTCGGCGGCCATGTCGAAGGCGCTGCGACCGTCCGGCGCGCTGAGGCCAGGTGTGGCACCCAAGGCCATCAGCAGTTCCAGCACTTCCACCCGCCCGCTGGCCGCTGCCTGCATGAGGCAGGTGATGCCGTCGTCGTTGGCATGGTCGAGCAAGACACCGGCATCGGCCAGCCGCAGGATGGTCGCCGGTGCGCCATGCAGGCAGGCGAACCACAGGGCGTTGTTGCCTTCGTCGTTCACCGCCTCCGGCTCGGCGCCGTCGGCCAGCAGGGCCTCGACCACGGCATCTTCGCCGTGCCAGGCGGCGCGCATCAGCGGCGTCTCCCCGTTCAGGCTGCGCGCCGCGATGCCGGGAAAGTCCTGCTGCAGCAGCCAGGCGCCGAGCTCCACGTGCGTGGGGATTCGCGTGGCGGTGTTGGCCGCCTCGGCGCGCGCCTTCGACGGCCCGTGCAGGGCGAGCTCCGTGGACGGCACGGACAGGCGGGCGCTCATGGCGGACTCGCAGCCGCGCCGGCCTCAGACCGGGCGGTTCTCGTTCGGATTGCGCACCGGCCCCATCAGCGCCAGCCCTTCGCTGTAGGTGATGGTGTCGAAGGTGACGTCGAACTTGATCGCGGCGTCGGCCACGGCGTCGAGCTTGCCCGCCGTGTCCTTCTTCTTGAGTTCGTTCTTCTCCAGGTACAGCAGGTCGAGCAGCTCGTTGTAGACCGTGGACTCGTCGATCGGCAGCACGTAGAACATGGCGCCCTTGCAGGGCACCTGGTACTTCCTGCTCAGGTCGATGTTGTTGCAGAACAGGAAGTACTTGCCGCCCGCACTGAGCGTGTCGCCCAGCACTTCGGCCACGTCCTTCAGGTGTTCGAAGCTCAGCAGGTAGCCGGCGAAGAAGGGCAGGTGCTTTTCGCCGACGGTCGCGATGGCCATGACCTGGTCGCAGCTGAGCTCGGGCGGGCGGGCCTCGTCGGCCAGCTTGGGCGAGAAGCGCAGCGCGAGTTCGCCGCGAAATCCCACGCGGCCGAACTTGTTGGTGGGTGCCTTGAGCACGGCGTTCAGCAGCCGGCCCTCGTGTTCGAGCCGGGCGAACGCGGTCTCTTCGATCTCGCGCTGGGTCAGCGTGGCGGTCATGGGGAGTCCTTGGTGGTGATGGAGTGAGGAACGGAAGGCGCCGCGGCATCGCCGCGCGTGACGGTGTTGCGCATCCAGTCGGCGGTCTTGAAGAAGGCCGTCATCAGTTCGGCCTGCAGTGCTGCGTCGGCGCCGACCTCGATCAGCGCCGCGCGCATGCAGGCCAGCCAGGCATCGCGCTCGGCCTCGCCGATGGCAAAGCCGGCATGCCGCATGCGCAATCGCGGATGGCCGCGCTCTGCCGAGTAGTCCCTGGGGCCGCCGAGCCATTCGCGCAGGTAGAGCACGAGCACGGCCCGCGTCGACGACAGGTCCGGCTCGTGCATGGTGCGAATGCCGCGCGCATCGGGCCGGGTGTCCATGTGGCGGTAGAAGGCTTCCACCAGCCGCGCCACGCCGGCATCGCCGCCCAGCATCTGGTAGTGCGGCGGCCGTGACAGCAGTGGCGGCGATGACGTGGGGGCGGCGGCGTTCATGCGCCATGCTCTTGCAATCGCCGTACCAGCCGGGAACAGGCCGGCGCGCGCGCCGAAGACTTCGAATGGCGCTTCAAAACCAACACAAACCGGCGGCGAAGCACTTCGCGGCGAGCGTTTCGCGACGTGCCGTGCAGCGTTTGTCGTGAAGCGGACAAAGTGCGCGAAGACCTGCGGGCGAGGTGCCGGCGATGCCGCTTTCCCTCTGAAATGAGGGCCCTCCACAGGCCTCGCGACACGGGCCGGAGTGCATGGCATGGAAGCTGCAGAGAAGGGCTGCGCGGACACAGGTCCGGCCGATGCGTGACCCCCAAGAAGAAGACCTACAGGCACCACGACAGGCTGACATGGGCGCGGCTACGCAACCTTGTTTTCAACCCTTTCTGATTGGAGTAATGCAATGTCCAAACTTCGGCAAATCGCCTTCTACGGCAAAGGCGGCATCGGCAAGTCGACCACCTCGCAGAACACGCTGGCGGCGCTCACCGAGCTCGGCCAGAAGATCCTGATCGTCGGCTGCGACCCCAAGGCCGATTCGACGCGACTGATCCTTCACGCGAAAGCCCAGGACACCATCCTCTCGCTCGCGGCCGAAGCCGGCTCGGTGGAGGACCTCGAGCTCGAGGACGTGATGAAGATCGGCTACAAGGACATCCGCTGCGTGGAGTCCGGCGGTCCGGAGCCGGGCGTGGGCTGCGCCGGCCGCGGCGTGATCACCTCGATCAACTTCCTGGAAGAGAACGGCGCCTATGACGGCGTGGACTATGTCTCCTACGACGTGCTGGGCGACGTGGTGTGCGGCGGCTTCGCCATGCCGATCCGCGAGAACAAGGCGCAGGAGATCTACATCGTGATGTCCGGCGAGATGATGGCCATGTACGCGGCCAACAACATCTCCAAGGGCATTCTGAAGTACGCCAACTCCGGCGGCGTGCGTCTCGGCGGCCTGGTGTGCAACGAGCGCCAGACCGACAAGGAACTCGAACTGGCCGATTCGCTGGCCAAGATGCTGGGCACCAGGCTCATCCACTTCGTGCCGCGCGACAACATCGTGCAGCACGCCGAGCTGCGCCGCATGACGGTGATCGAGTACGCGCCGGAATCGAAGCAGGCCAACGAATACCGCCAGCTCGCCACCAAGATCCACAACAACGCGGGCAACGGCACGATCCCGACCCCGATCACGATGGACCAGCTCGAAGACCTGCTGATGGAGCACGGGATCATGAAGCAGATCGACGAGACCCAGGTCGGCAAGGCCGCCGCCGAACTCGCCGCCTGATCGACCCCGCGCCGGCGCCGGCGCTTCGCCTCATGCAGGCGAAGCGGCCGCGCCGGCCCGACGCAACCCACACATTCTGGAGTCCCCCCATGACCGCCACCGTTGAAGAGCGCAAGGCCGCGAACAAGGCCCTGATCGATGAAGTGCTGAAGGCCTATCCCGAGAAGATGGCCAAGCGGCGCGCCAAGCACCTGGGCACGTTCGAGGAAGGCAAGCCCGACTGCGGCGTCAAGTCCAACATCAAGTCGCTGCCCGGCGTCATGACCATCCGCGGCTGCGCCTATGCCGGCAGCAAGGGCGTGGTCTGGGGCCCGATCAAGGACATGATCCACATCAGCCACGGCCCGGTGGGCTGCGGCCAGTATTCGTGGGCCGCACGCCGCAACTACTACATCGGCACCACCGGCATCGACACCTTCGTGACGATGCAGTTCACCTCCGACTTCCAGGAGAAGGACATCGTCTTCGGCGGCGACAAGAAGCTGGACAAGATCATCGACGAGATCCAGGAACTCTTTCCGCTGAACAAGGGCATCTCGATCCAATCCGAGTGCCCGATCGGCCTGATCGGCGACGACATCGAAGCCGTGAGCAAGAAGAAGTCGAAGGAGTACGAAGGCCACACCATCGTGCCGGTGCGCTGCGAGGGCTTCCGCGGCGTGAGCCAGTCGCTGGGCCACCACCTGGCCAACGACGCGATCCGCGACTGGGTGTTCGACAAGGTCGACCCGAACAAGCGGCCCGAGTTCGAATCCACGCCCTACGACGTGGCGATCATCGGCGACTACAACATCGGCGGCGACGCCTGGTCCAGCCGCATCCTGCTGGAAGAGATCGGCCTGCGCGTGATCGCGCAGTGGTCGGGCGACGGCTCCATCGCCGAGCTGGAGAACACGCCCAAGGCCAAGCTCAACGTGCTGCACTGCTACCGCTCGATGAACTACATCAGCCGGCACATGGAAGAGAAGTACGGCATCCCGTGGGTCGAGTACAACTTCTTCGGCCCGACCATGATCGAGAAGAGCCTGCGCGAGATCGCCAGCCACTTCGACGACACCATCAAGGCCAATGCCGAGAAGGTGATCGCCAAGTACCGTCCGCTGATGGACGCGGTGATCGCCAAGTTCAAGCCGCGCCTGGCGGGCAAGAAGGTGATGCTCTTCGTCGGCGGCCTCAGGCCGCGCCACGTGATCGGCGCCTACGAGGACCTGGGCATGGACGTGGTCGGCACCGGCTACGAGTTCGGCCACAACGACGACTACCAGCGCACCACCCACTACGTGAAGGACGGCACGCTGATCTACGACGACGTGACCGGCTACGAGTTCGAGAAGTTCGTCGAGCAGGTCCAGCCCGACCTGGTGGGCTCGGGCATCAAGGAGAAGTACGTGTTCCAGAAGATGGGCGTGCCTTTCCGCCAGATGCACAGCTGGGACTACTCCGGCCCCTACCACGGCTACGACGGCTTCGCCATCTTCGCGCGCGACATGGACATGGCGATTTCCAGCCCGGTCTGGAGCCTGGCCAAGGCGCCCTGGAAGAAGGCGGCCTGAAGTCCGCGACAACCCTCGCACACGAAACCATCCAAGGAGCCTGACATGCCTCAATCAGCCGACAAGATCCTCGACCACGAACTGCTGTTCCGCGAGCCGGAGTACCAGGAGATCTTCCGCACGAAGAAGGAACAATTCGAGTTCAACCATCCCGACGAGACGGTCAAGCAGATCGTCGAGTGGACCAAGACCGAGGACTACAAGGAAAAGAACTTCAAGCGCGATTCGCTGACCGTGAATCCCGCCAAGGCCTGCCAGCCCCTGGGTGCGGTCTACGTGGCCAACGGCTTTCACAAGACCCTGAGCTTCGTGCACGGCAGCCAGGGCTGCGTGGCCTACTACCGCTCGCATTTCTCGCGCCACTTCAAGGAGCCGACCTCCTGCGTCAGTTCCTCGATGACCGAGGATGCGGCGGTGTTCGGCGGCCTGAACAACATGATCGACGGCCTGGCGAACGCCTACAACCTCTACAAGCCCGAGATGATCGCGGTCTCCACGACCTGCATGGCGGAGGTGATCGGCGACGACCTCGATGCCTTCATCAAGAACAGCAAGCAGAAGGGCAGCGTGCCCGAGGCGTACGACGTGCCCTTCGCGCACACGCCGGCCTTCGTTGGCAGCCACGTCACGGGCTACGACAACGCGCTCCTGGGCATCCTCAAGCATTTCTGGGACGGCAAGGCCGGCACCACCGCGCCGCTCGTCCGCGTGCCGGACGAGAGCATCAACTTCATCGGCGGCTTCGACGGCTTCGTGGTCGGCAACATGAAGGAGATCCGCCGCATCTTCGATCTGTTCGGCGTCAAGGTGAACGTGATCTGCGACCCGTCGGAGACCTGGAACACGCCCACCGACGGCGAGTTCCGCATGTACGAGGGCGGCACGACCAAGGAAGAGGTGGAAGCGGCGCTCAACGCGAAGGCCACCATCGTCTTCCAGGAATACTGCTGCGAGAAGACCAGCAAGTTCATCGCCGAGCACGGCCAGGAGGTCGTGGTGCTCAACGCCCCGATGGGCGTGAAAGGCACGGACGAGTTCGTGATGGCCATCTCGCGCCTGACCGGCAAGCCGGTGCCCGCGCAACTGGAGAAGGAGCGCGGCCAGCTGGTGGACGCCATGGCCGACAGCCAGGCGCACCTGCACGGCAAGCGCTTCGCGCTCTACGGCGATCCCGACCAGATGCTGGGCACCACCCAGTTCCTGCTGGAACTGGGCGCCGAACCGGCCCATGTGCTGGCGACCAACGGCAACGAGGACTGGGCGAGCAAGGTGCGGGCGCTGTTCGACGCCTCGCCCTATGGCGCCGGCTGCAAGGCCTATCCCAAGCGCGACCTCTGGCACATGCGCTCGCTGCTGTTCACGGAGCCGGTGGATTTCCTCATCGGCAACACCTACGGCAAGTACCTGGAGCGCGACACCAGGACGCCGCTGGTGCGCATGACCTTCCCGATCTTCGACCGCCACCACTACCACCGTTACCCGACCTGGGGCTACGAGGGTGCGCTGCGCACGCTGGTCATGCTGCTGGACGAGTTCTTCGAAACGCTCGATGCGAACACCATCGTGCCGGCGAAGACCGACTACAGCTACGACATCATCCGCTGAGACGGAGCCGTCGACCATGCCCGACGCAGTCCTGGTCAAGCTCACGCAGGACGGCCGGCGGGTCGAGGTGATCGATGGCTGGGTGTGCCTCGCCGGAGCGCGCGAGGCCGACCACCTGGTGCCGATCCTCGAACACCCGAACCGCCAGGCCATCGTGCGCGCGGTGCCCGGCGCCACGCATGTGGCAGGCCGGCTGCCGCTGACGCACGCGGAGGCAGCCATCGCCCAAGGGGCGATGGCCAGCGCCCAACGCGAGTTCGACGCCAGTCCTGCGGGCATCACGCAACGCCTGCGGCATGCCACCTGGGCCAAGGCGGCCGCGGAAGGCGTGGAATAGCGCGCCGCCGACGCAAGGCCATGCAACGCAAGCGGAGCCTGCCGTGATCCATGTGGTGGAACTGCCCGAACAGGACCCGCCGCGCGCCTGGTTCGCCTACGACGACGCGGATCTTGCACGCAAGGTGGCGGCATCGGATCCGTTCGAGGCCTGGGAGATCCACGACGAGCTGACGGCGCGCGAGCTGCTCGAAGCGGCCGGCCACACCATGCCCGACGAAGCCGCGCGCCGCGCCTTCCCGGCCATTTGCGGCCTGGGCGATGCGCATGGCTGGGACACGCGGCTCTACCGGGCCGACCACCTGCTGGGGCGCGGTGTGCTGCGCACTGAAGCGGTCGGCCTGCGCGATGCGCTCGCGGCCGCGCTGGCGGCGCGCTGCGGCAGCACCTGCATCTATTGGAACGACAGCGACGCCGTGGCCGCCTTCGAAGGCGCCGACCCGCGCCTGGCCGGCGAGGCACGCTGGTGGGCGCGGCGCGCGCTCTACGAGCAGCTGGTGGAGCTGGAAGTGCTCGCGGACGACAACTGAGGCACGAACACCATGCTGCCCCGCATGCAATGCGAGCACCTGATCGAGCAACTGCGCCGCGTCGAGCCGGTGTGGTTCGAGATCGCCTACTGAATCCGCCGCCATCATGATGCCCATGGGACAGCAGTTGTTCCGTCTCGCCCTGGGTGCGGCGCAGAGCCGGGGCGCCGTGCTGGACGCGGCCGACCAGGCGCTGATGGTGAGCGCCGTGCAGATGGACCTGATCGAGCGCCTGACACCGCAGCAGGCGGGCGAGGTGTTGCGGCGGGCGCTGATGTCGCCCTACCCGGAGGGCTTCTTCCGCGCGCTGCGCGACTGCGCCGGCCTGCGGCGTTTCCTGCCCGAGCTCGAGGCCCTCTTCGGCGTGCCGCATGCGAGCGACCAGCCGGAGCCGGTCGACGTGGGAGAGCACCAGCTGCGCGTGCTGGCCCAGGCGGCACGGCGCGGCGCGCGGCTGGCGGTGCGATTCGCGGCGCTCGCGCACAAGATCGGCATGGCCGACACGCCGCGCCACTGCTGGCCGAGCCATGTGGGTCACGAGGCACGGGGCCGGGCACGGCTTTCCGCGCTGGGCGCGCGCATCGCGATGCCGGCCGAAGCGCTCGAGCTGGCGGCCCTGGCGATCGCCGAGTGCGACCGCGTGCACCGCGCGAGCGACCTGCGCGCGGGCCCGATCGCCGAGCTGCTGGCGCGCGTGCAGGCATTGCAGCAGCCCGAGCGCTTCGAGCAGCTGCTCGAAGTGTGCGTCTGCGACTACTCGGCCTACGCGGGGCACAGCGAGGCCGACTACGCGAAAGCCCCGCGCCTGCGCCGCGCGCTGGCGGCCTATGCATCGGTGCCCGACGCGCCGGTGCCGGCCAATCCGCATGCGAGGGCGGAGGCCGTGGCCCGGGCCTTGCGACCCGGAGGCGGCGAGCACGTGTAGTGTCGCAATCCCTCCAAACGCGCCAGTCCCGTGCTTCCGATCCATCCAAAGGCTGCAAAAACGCCCCCGGACGCGGGCTGAATGTGGGCTTTGTCGCTGGCATCGAATCTGCAATGCAAGGCTTCCACACGTGCAAGGAGCCTCCGATGTCCGTCTCCCTCAAAGCCAAGATCGCCGAAGTGTTCGACGAACCCGGATGCGACAAGAACCAGGGCAAGAGCGAGAAGGAGCGCAAGAAGGGCTGCACCAAGCAGCTCTCGCCCGGCGCGGCAGCCGGCGGCTGTGCCTTCGACGGCGCCAAGATCGCGCTGCAACCGATCGTCGACGTGGCGCACCTCGTGCACGGGCCGATCGCCTGCGAAGGGAACTCGTGGGACAACCGGCATGCGGCGTCGTCGGGCTCCACGCTCTACCGCACCGGCTTCACGACCGACATCAACGAGCTCGACGTCATCTACGGCGGCGAGAAGCGCCTCTTCAAGAGCGTGCGCGAGATCATCGAGAAGTACGACCCGCCGGCCGTGTTCGTCTACCAGACCTGCGTGACCGCGCTGATCGGCGACGACATCGAGGCGGTGTGCAAGCGCGCGTCGGAGAAGTTCGGCAAGCCGGTGATCCCGGTCAACTCGCCCGGCTTCGCGGGGCCGAAGAACCTGGGCAACAAGCTGGGCGGCGAATCGATCCTCGACTACGTGATCGGCACGCGCGAGCCGGCCTACACCACGCCCTGCGACATCAACATCATCGGCGAGTACAACCTCTCGGGCGAGCTGTGGCAGACCAAGCCCTTGCTCGACGCGCTGGGCATCCGCGTGCTCTCGTGCATCTCGGGCGACGGCCGCTACGACGAGATCGCGAGCGCACACCGTGCCAAAGTCAACATGATGGTCTGCTCGAAGTCGATGATCAACATCGCGACCAAGATGCAGCAGCGCTGGGGCATACCGTACTTCGAGGGTTCCTTCTACGGCATCGGCGACATGAGCGACACGCTGCGGCAGATCTCGAAGCTGCTGGTGCAGCAGGGCGCGCCGGCGGAGCTGCTGGATCGCACCGAGAGGCTCATCGAGGTCGAGGAAGCGCGCGCCTGGAAGCGCATCGCGCATTACAGGCAGCGCCTCGCCGGCAAGCGGGTGCTGCTCATCACGGGCGGCGTGAAGTCGTGGTCGGTGGTGGCGGCGCTGCAGGAGGCGGGGCTGGAGATCGTCGGCACCAGCATCAAGAAGAGCACCCGCGAAGACAAGGAAAAGATCAAGGAGATCATGGGCGACGACGCCCACATGATCGACGACATGACGCCGCGCGAGATGTACAACATGCTGCGCGACGCCAAGGCCGACATCATGCTGTCGGGCGGACGTTCGCAGTTCGTGGCGCTGAAGGCCCGCATGCCCTGGCTCGACATCAACCAGGAGCGCCACCATCCCTACGGCGGCTACGAGGGGATGGTGGAGCTGGTGCAGGAGATCGACCGCGCCCTCTTCAATCCGGTGTGGCAGCAGGTACGCATCCCGGCGCCCTGGGGCGACGACGGCGAGACGCTGGGCGCGGTGCAGCCCGCCCCGCGCAAGGCCCCCGGCCTCGAAGCCGACGAGCTTGCGGCCTGAAGCGGCCGCGGCACATCGGACATCGGACCCACGCCATGGCCAGCGTCGTCGAATCGAAAAAAGCTTGCGCGGTCAATCCGCTCAAGATGAGCCAGCCGCTGGGCGCGAGCTTCGCGTTCATGGGGCTGGATGCCTGCATGCCCGTGATGCACGGCTCGCAGGGCTGCACCTCCTTCGGCCTGGTGCTGCTGGTGCGCCACTTCAAGGAGGCGATCCCGCTGCAGACCACGGCGATGAACGAGGTCACGACCATCCTCGGCGGCTACGAGAACATCGAGGCCGCGCTGCTCAACATCCGCAAGCGCGCGGCGCCGAAGCTCATCGCGATCTGCTCCACCGGCCTGACCGAGACCAAGGGCGACGACGTCGACGGCTACATCGCCACGGTGCGCAAGCGCAAGCCGGAACTGGACGACACCGAGATCATCTACGTCTCGACACCGGACTACGTGGGCGCCTTCGAGGATGGCTACAAGCATGCCGTCACCGGCATCGTGAAGGCGCTGGTCAAGCCCTTGCCCGTGCGGGCAGGGCAGGTCACGCTGCTGCCCGGCAGCCATCTCTCGCCGGGCGACATCGACGAGCTGCGCGAGATCATCGAGGCCTTCGGGCTCGAGGCCATCGTGCTGCCGGACCTCTCCGGCTCGCTCGACGGCCACATCGCGCCCGACTGGCGCGGCACCACGCTGGGCGGGACGACGCTCGAGCAGATCCGCGCGGCTGGCGCCTCGGCCTTCACGATCGGCGTCGGCGAACAGACGCGCGAGGCGGCGCTGGCCCTGCAGTCCATCGCCGGCACGCCCCTCGAAGTGTTCGAGCGCCTGACCGGCCTCGAAGCCAATGACCGCCTGCTGCAGCGCCTGTCGCAAATCGCCGGCCGGCCGGTGCCGGCCAGGTACCGGCGCGAGCGCAGCCAACTGCTCGACGCGATGCTCGACGGCCACTTCTACACCGGCGGCATCAAGGTGGCGATCGGCGCCGAGCCCGACCTGCTGCTGGCCGTGGGCAGCCTGCTGCACGAGATGGGCGCCGAACTGCGCGTATGCGTCAGCACCACGCAGTCGCCTTCGCATGCGCTGCTGCCCGCCGAGCAGGTGGTGATCGGCGACCTGGAAGACATGGAGAACGCCGCCGGCGATTGCGACCTGCTGGTGACGCATTCGCACGGGCGCCAGATGGCCGAGCGCCTTTGCAAGCCGCTCTTTCGCGTCGGCTTCCCGGTCTTCGATCGCGTGGGCAATGCGCACCGCCGATACGTCGGCTACCGCGGCACGATGAACCTGATCTTCGAGATCGCCAACCTGATGATCGAGCAGATCCCGCATCACCACGCCGGCGACTGGCCGCTCGCGCCCGAGGCGCGGCGCGCCGCCGCGGCCGATGCCGCCCGCGTGCCGGCGGGCGAGGGCGTCGCCACGGTGGCGGCGGCCAGCGCCTGAACCGAGTCACCCACCAGGAGCCCCCATGAAAATCGCATTCGCTACCCAGGACAAGACGCACGTCGATGCGCACTTCGGCTGGGCCAAGAGCATCGTGACCTACGAGGTCACGCCCCTCGGCCATCGATTCGTCGAGAGCTTCGACTTCGGCGGCAAGCTGGAGGAAGACGGGGACGAGGACAAGCTCGCGCCCAAGCTCGACGCCATCAAGGACTGCGCCATCCTCTACGTCGCCGCCATCGGCGGCTCGGGGGCCGCGCGGGTGGTGGCGCTGAAGATCCATCCCATCAAGGTGCCGCAGCCCGAGCCGATCGCCGCGATCCTCGACAAGCTGCAGGAGGTGCTCAAGGGCTCGCCGCCGCCCTGGCTGCGCAAGGCGCTGGCCAAGGACGGCGAGCGCGCCTTCGATTTCGAAGACGAGGACGAAGAGGTTTCCCATGGCTGAAGAAGCAATCATCGAGGCCCCCGCGGCCGAAGCCGGCGACGAGGCCTTCCTGGCCACGCCGTTCGTGCAGCAACTGATCAAGCAACTGCGCGCGCAGGACACCCACGGGGCCTGGGACGGCAAGAGCGACCTGCAGCTGCTCAAGCCCTACATCCTGACGCCGGAGGAGCGCCGCGCCATCCCGATCATGGGCGACCCCGATCCCGAGACGCTGTGGCGGCTGGAGATCTTCTACAACGCCATCGCCGTCGCGATCGAGCGCGCCACCGGCCAGATGGTCTCGCCCATGATGAAGATGAGCCACGAGGGCTTCGGCCGCATGGTGCTGATCGCCGGCCGGCTGGTGGTGGTCAACAAGCAGCTGCGCGACGTGCACCGCTTCGGCTTTCCCTCGCTGGCCAAGCTGGCCGAGGCCGGCGGCAAGTTCCTGGGCGAGGCGATCGGGATGATCCGCGACTACCCGGCCGTCGCCCAGTACGGCGCATGAACGGAAGGGATAGAGCATGAGCACCGATGCCGACGAACTCAAGGCCCGGCTGAAGAAGCTGAACGCCCAGGCCACCCAGGCCAAGATGGACCTGCACGACCTGTCGGAGGAGCTGCCGACCCACTGGGAGCAGATCCTCTCGGTGGCGCAGCGCTGCCACGACGCCCATGCGGCGCTGATGGAAGCGCGCAAGGCCGCGGCAGCGACGACCTGACGAGGGCCCGCGATGACCGGCACCTTCAGCGTGACCCTGCCCAGCGGCGCTTCATGGACGCCGACCTTCGTCGCCGCGCTCGACGAGCAGAAGTGCATCGGTTGCGGCCGCTGCTTTCGCGTCTGTCCGCGCGGCGTGCTCGAACTCGTGGGCCTGGGCGAGGACGGCGAGCACATCCGCCTCGAAGGCGAAGACGACGAGGATGACGAGTATGAGAAGAAGGTCATGACCATCGCGCACAAGGAGCTGTGCATCGGCTGCACCGCCTGCGCGAAGATCTGCCCGAAGAAGTGCTACACCCACGCGGCCGCCGAGCTGTGAGAGCGAGCCGGCCGTGGATATCCGCACGCGCCTGATCCGTTTCGCCGCCCGGCCGCGCGATCCCGCGGCGATGGCGCTGGCCGGTGTGCTGGGCGCGGCCTTCGAGCGCCACGGCCTGCGGACGCTGCCCATGCCGGGGCTCGATGCCGAGGCGACGCGCCGGCTGCTGGCGCGGTGGTTTCCGCACGCCGATGCGGCGCTGGGCCTGGACTGGGCGGCACTGCAGGGTGCCGAACGCCAGGAGCCGCGCAGCGACGAGATCGAGGACCTGCGCGCACTGCTGCGCGACCATGCCGACGCCGGGGCCGGCAGCGCGGAAGAATGCGAGGCCGTGGCTTGTGCGCTGGCCTGCGCGAGCCTGGGCGACAACCATCTTTGGCAGGACCTGTGCCTGCCTTCGCGGCGCGAGCTCACTGCGTTGATCGGCCGCTGGTTCCCCGCGCTCGCGGCCCGCAACACGCACGACATGAAGTGGAAGAAGTTCTTCTACAAGCAGCTGTGCGAACGCGAGGCGCTGTTCATCTGCAAGGCGCCGAGCTGCGGCGTCTGCACGGACTACGGCGTCTGCTTCGGGCCCGAGGAGGCCGTCCCCGCCGCAGCACAGGCCTGAGTGGCATGGCGCCGGGTATGGCAATTGCAGTGTGCCGTTCATCGTGATGTACACGACGACATAACGAACAAGGCACACGACAAACCCGACATGCCCATGCACTCGACGACACGTTCAACCGGTCATTCGCAGGCGCGCGCCCGATGGGTGCCGTGCAACCGGGCCTGCTATTTCACCTTGCACTGGCCGCTGGCCGATGCGGCGAGCGGGCGCGACGCGCTCCTGCCGCCGGCATGCCTGCCGCAATTGCTGCAACCGGCACACCGCCTGCTGGCCCTGTGCAACGAGGAGGGTCTGCGGCGATTGATGCAACTGCACATGGAGCGGCTGCGCCGCACGAGCCTGTTCGCGCGCGCAGGCCGTTGCTTCGATTGCGTGAGCCAGCGCGTCGCCGACTTCGTGGTCGAGGCCTGCGGCGGACCGCTCTGCTACAGCGAGCGCCACAGCCGCCTGCAGGCCGGCGCGGGCTTGCCGCTGCTGCTCGACGAAGAGGGGCGCGAGATCTGGCTGGTGCAACTCTGGCATGCCTTCGACGATGCGGGCTTTCCGCCGGCGTTGCGCGCCGACTTCTGGAACTGGGCCGAGCCCCTGTCGGTCCATCTGCTCGCGCCGCAGGCCAGGCATGCCGGGCTGACCCGCTACGACTACGACACCGTGCGCAGCTGGTTTCCGGCCAGACCCGCGAGCGGACGGGCGGCAGCGGAAGGGGCGCAGGCATGAAGGCGGTCGCGTCCGCGGACGCCGCGGCACGGCTCGATCGCGCCGAGGCCCACATCGCCGCGCTGCACGAGGAGCTTCGATCGCTGGAGGAGGCTCTGCCGGAGCTGATCGGCGGGGCAGGGCGCGCGGACGCCGGGTGGCTGGCGGCATTGCGCAACAAGCGCATCGTCTACGTCGGCGGCCATCCGGGCAGCAACGCCGTGCTGCGCACCCTGGTGCAGGCCGCCGGCGGCCGGTTCATCCTGCATGCCGGCCTCGTCGACGACGATGAGAGGCCGCGCCATGGCGAGGGCCGACGGGTGGGATTCGAGGCCCTGCTGCCGGAGGCCGACTGGGTGTTCTGCCCGCTAAACCTCATCGACAGCGACTCGCTGGCCGCCTTGCGGCGCCTCTGTGCGCGCTACGGCGTGCCGTGGCGCGCACTGCGCACCGCCAGCATCGGCAGCTTCGTGTCCGGGGTCTTGACGCAGCGGCCGATGCACGGCCCGGCGCCGCAGCGCTCGCTACCCGGGGGGCCGCGCGCATGCCCACGCCATGGCCACTGAGGCCTGTCCCGACGCAAAGGAAACCAAGCCATGCCGGATCCCCTTCAGCGCTACGGCGTCTTCCTCAACGTCGAGGACCCCACAGGCGACGCGTGCGTCGCGCTCGAACACGCGGTTGAGACAGCCGTGGCGGCCGAGTCGCTGGGCTTCGACGACGTGTGGGTGGCCGAACATCACTACAACCCCTTCGCGATCGGCAGTGCGCTCACCGTGCTGCTGGGTTACGTGGCCGCACGGACCTCCCGCATACGGCTGGGCACCGGGGCTTCGCTGCTGGCGCTCAACGATCCGGTCCGGGTGGCCGAGGATGTGGCCACGCTCGACCTGCTCAGTGGCGGCCGCATCGAATTCGGCGTCGCCCGCGGCGGGCCCTTTCCGGTTCAGCTGCGCCATGCGGGCCTGGACTCCGGTGATCTGGCACGCCAGCGCATGCTGGAGGCACTGGCGTTGATCCGGCGACTGTGGAGCGAGCCGGTCGTCGACTTCGACGGCCGTCACTACCGCCACGCGGGCCTGTCGATCCATCCACGGCCGCTGCAGCAGCCGGTGCCGGTCTGGCTCGCGAGCCTGAGTCCCGACGCGCGGCGCCTGGCGGCCGCGCAGGGCCACGGCCTGATGGCCACGCCCTCGGCCGATCTGGGGACGGTGGCGGCGGTGGTGGGCGACGAGCGCGCGGCGCGCGGCAACTTTCCGTTCGCCATCGCGCGCTTCTTCCACTGCGAGCCGGACCACGCCCGGGCCGTCGCGCACGGCGTGGCGGGCGTGCGCGAGTACCCGGGCCGGATGGGGGTGCATTTCGGGCCGGGGGGCATGCCGCCCATGTTCGAGCCCGGCGCCAGCGAAGAGACGATCCTGGCCAATGCCGTGATCGGCGATCCCGCCCATTGCGCGGCGCAGCTGCAGCGCTTGCGCAATCGGCTCGGGCCGCATCGGCTGCTGCTCAAGCCGGCCGTCCACGAGCCGGGCCCGGCGCGCGAGGCCCTGGCGCTGTTCATGCGCGAGGTCGCGGCCCACGCGGGCTGACCGACCGCGCCGCAGGCGGGATCCGGGGCTCCGGAGCGGGCACGCATGTTGCGCACAAGGCGCTATGTAGGTCACTACGTCAGGAATGTCGGAACAAATGTCGCAACCCATGTCGGAACCCTTGTCGGATTTGCTACATCAGGCCGACTGGTCGCCCCTGGCGCTCTCCCTGCAGGTGGCCGCCGTGGCGACCCTGCTCGCACTGGCGGCAGGGCTGGCCATGGGCTGGGTGTTCGCGCGCCGGCGCTTCCCGGGCAGCGCGGTGGTGGAGGCGATCCTGGTGCTGCCGCTGGTGCTGCCGCCGACGGTGATCGGCTACGGGATCCTGTTGCTGGCGGGCCGGCGCAGCGCGCTGGGCGGCTGGCTGTACCGGTATTTCGACTACACGATCATCTTCAACTGGCATGGCGCCGTGGTGGCGTCCGCCGTGGTTGCATTGCCGCTGGTGCTCAAGTCGGCCAGCGCTGCCTTCGCGGGTGTCGACCGTTCGCTGGAAGCCGCGGCACGCACGCTCCGGCAGTCGCCGTGGTCGGTCTTCGTGCGTGTGACGCTGCCGTTGGCCTGGCCCGGCATCCTCGCGGGCACCTTGCTGGCCTTTGCCCGGGCCATGGGCGAGTTCGGCGCCTCGCTGATGGTGGCCGGCTCCATGGCCCACAAGACACAGACGCTGTCGATGGCGATCTACGACGCCGTGCAGGCGGGCCAGGACGACACCGCGCTGCTGCTCGTCCTGGTGACCGCGCTCATCTCGGTCGCGGTTCTGGTCGCCTCCAACCGTTATCTGTCGCTGCGCTGATCTTCAAGGAGCATCCCGTGTCCCGCATGTCCCGCATGTCCCGCTTTCGCCGCATCCTCTTTGTTCTCCTGTTCGCGGCGCTGCCGGCGCTCGCGGGCGCACAGCCGCTGACCGTCTCGGCCGCGGCCAGCCTGACCCAGGCGTTCCAGGATCTGGCGCCGGCCTTCGAATCGGCGAAGCCGGGCGTCAAGCTGGTCTTCAACTTTGCCGCTTCGGGCGTGCTGCTGAAGCAGATCGCCCAGGGCGCGCCGGTCGACGTGTTCGTCAGCGCCGATCAGGCCACGGTCGCGCGCGGCGTGGAACAGAAGCTCTTCGATCCGGCCACCAAGCGCGACTTCGCGTTCAATTCGGTGGTGCTGGTGGTGCCGGCGCAAAGCACGATCGAGATCAGCTCGCTCAAGGATCTGGCTGCCCCGGCCGTGAGGCACATTGCCGTCGGCAAGACGGCCACGGTGCCGGTGGGGCGCTACACGCGGGAGACGCTCGAAGCGGCCGGATTGTGGGCGACGCTGGAACCCAGGTTCGTGTATGCCGACAGCGTGCGCCAGGTGCTCGACTACGTGGCGCGCGGCGAGGCCGAGGCCGGCTTCGTCTACCGCACCGATGCGGCCATCGGCGGCGACAAGGTCCGGATCGTTCTCACCGCGCAGGGCCACACGCCGGTCAGCTACCCGGCGGTGGTGGTCAGCGAGAGCAGGAACAAGGCGCTGGCCGCCGACTTCATCGCCTTCCTGCTCGGCCCCCAGGCGCAGCAGGTGCTGGCCAGGCACGGCTTCGCCCAGCCTTGACCGGTGCGTGGACACGTCGATGATCGATCTGGATCTGCAACTCTCGCTCAGCGACGGAACGCGCCGCTTCGACCTGGACATGCAACTCGCGGCCGACGTTCCGGTGGTGGCGCTCTATGGCCCTTCGGGAGCAGGGAAGTCGATCACGCTGCAAGCGATCGCGGGCCTGATGCGGCCCGCCGCCGGCCATGTGCGCATCGCGGGACGGACGCTCTTCGACGCAAGCCGTGGCATCGATGTGCCGGTCCCGGCGCGAGGCGTGGGCTACCTGTTCCAGCACTATGCGCTGTTCCCGCACCTGGACGTGCGCGACAACGTGGCTTTCGGGCTCACGAGCTGGTGCCGGCGGCGCATGTCGCCGCGCGATGCAAAGCGTGTTGACGAACTGCTGCACAGCTTCGGCCTCGGGCCGTTGGCGCGCAGCCGTCCCGGCGCATTGTCAGGCGGCCAGCAGCAGCGCGTGGCGCTCGCACGCGCCTTGGTCTGCGAGCCTTCGGTGCTGTTGCTCGACGAGCCTTTCGCCGCGCTCAATCCAGAGCTGCGACGGGACTTGCGCCGCGAGCTGGCCGAGGTCCGCGCGCGCTGGAAGCTGCCGGTGGTCATGATCACGCACGACATCGATGACGTGCTGGCGCTGGCGGACGTCGCGTTCGTCGTCGAGCAGGGTCGCGTGGTGCGCGAGGTGGACGTCCGCCGGGGTGTCGAACGCGAGGTGGTCCGGCGTGTGCTGCTCCCGGAGGCGGAGACCGCGGCGCCCAGTCCCACGCAACTGGGCGTGCGCGCCATGCTGGAGGCCTTCTCCTATGGCTGACGTGACCCTCTTGTCCGGCGAGCTGAAGCTGGCGGGCAGGCTGGATGCGCGCTTCTTCGCGCTGCTCGAAGCCATCGGCGGCACCGGGTCGATCAACCGCGCGGCGCGCGCCGCGGGCTACAGCTACAAGGGCGCCTGGCTGCTGATCGACACCGCCACCAACCTGGCACGCGAGCCGCTGATGGAAAGCGCTGCCGGGGGCCGGGGAGGGGGCGGCAGCCGACTGACGCCCGCGGCGCACGAACTGCTGGCCGCCTGGCGCCGCCTCCAGTCGAGGCACGGCGAATTCCTGCGGGCGCAGGAGGACTGGCTCAACCAACAGCCGGCGCTGGCCGGACTTCTCAGGAGAATCGCAATGAAGACCACTGCTCGCAACCAGTTCGCCGGCACCATTGCCGGCGTGGAAAGCGGACCCGTCACCACGCAGGTGACGATCGCCGTCGCCGGCGGCCAGGAGATCGTGGCCACCATGACCACCGCCGCGGCCACGCGCCTGAAGGCCGAGCCGGGCAAGGAGGCCATCGCGCTCATCAAGTCCTCGGCCATCGTGCTGGTGACCGACTTCGCCGGCTACGCGCTGTCCGCACGCAACCAGTTCGCGGGCACGATCTCGCGCGTGGAAAAAGGGGCGGTGTCGTCGCTCGTCGGATTGACCGTGCCCGGCGGAACCACGCTCACGGCCAGCGTGACCAACGACGCGGTCGACGCGCTCGGCCTCGCCGTTGGCCAGCCCGCCACGGCAGTGTTCAAGGCCTATTCGGTGATGGTGGCGGTGACCCGAATGACCTAGCCGGCAAACTGGTTTACCCTGCGGCGTGGAGACATGCCCATGAAAAAGAAGACCCTTGCTTGCATCGCAGCCCTGGTTGCCGCCGGCTCGGCTTCGGCCCAGTCGTCCGTCACGCTGTTCGGTGTCCTCGATGCGGCGGTGAGTTACTACCAGACGAACAGCAAGTATGTGAACGCCTTCAACCCGGCCAACCCCGCGCTGCCGGTGCCGCATCCGGACGTGAGACAGAGCCAGTGGGTGCTCTCGAGCGGCAACTACACGGGCAGCCGCGTCGGGTTTCGCGGAACGGAAGACCTCGGCGGAGGCCTCGCCGCCAGTTTCTGGCTCGAAGCGGGCATCGCCAACGACACGGGAGCCAGCCTCACCCCCATTGGCGTGGCCTTCAACCGTCGTTCGACGGTGAGCTTGTCGGGCGCGTTCGGTGAAGTGCGGCTGGGGCGCGACTACACCCCGACTTTCTGGAATGACAATGTCTTCGACCCCTTCCAGACCGTCGGGGTGGGTGCCGTCGCCATCAGCATGCTGCTCGGCGGCGCCGGCAGCGCGGGGACGATCGGCAACCTGGTCGTCAACCCGAACTACGTCCGTGCCAGCAACAGCGTCAGCTACTTCCTGCCCCCGGATCTGGGCGGCTTCTACGGCCATGTGATGTACGCCTTTGGCGAAAACACCAAGTACGACCCCGGAACCTTGACCCCGCCGACCCCGAACACCGCGCGCACCGGGCGCTACGCGGGAGCCCGCCTCGGTTACGCGAACGGTCCGCTGGATGTCGCTGCGGCGTACGGTTCGAGTGTCGTCGGCGACGACTATTTCGCCGGGATCACGAAATACCTCAACACGGGAAACATCGCCGGTTCGTACGACTTCGGGCCGGCGAAGCTGTTCGGTGAGTATTCGCACGTCGAACTGCAGAACGACCGCAAGATCCAGTCCCCGTTCGCGCCTTCTGGCGACATCACGATCACCGGCTACCTGCTCGGCCTGACCGTGCCCGTCGGTCCGGGCCTGATTCGCGCTTCGTACTCGCACCTTCAGGCGGACCTCAAGAACGTCGCCCAGGCCAGCCCGGGAGTGAGCGTGCCGGATCCCAAGGCCGACAAGCTGGCGCTGGGCTATGTGCACAACCTCTCCAAGCGCACATTGCTCTACGCCACTTTTGGATACACGAAGAACAAGAACGGCGCCGCCATTCCGCCCGCCCTGCCGCCCAACGGGAACGTCGGCTATCTGAACCCGAGCGTCACCGACCTCCTGAACCAGAGCGCCGGCTATCGCGCCGACACCGGCTACGGTTACGACCTGGGGATTCGTCACGTGTTCTGATCGCGGCGCAGCCGACCGAGCAGACCGCCCTCCCAAGTCCTCCCCCTCCCGCGCGCAGGGGGACAATACATTCACTGCAGCGTATTCTTGCGTCCCATCAGAGCCGCGCCCCTTGCGGCCACCGAACAGACCAGAAGGAGGAGCATGCAGCGTGTCTGAAAGAAATCTCGAAACGTTCTCGGCATTGCTCGCGAGCGAGGGGCCGGAGGCGGCCCTGCAATACCTGAACAGCGGCGTGCCGCATCGCTACACGGCCATCTATCGATTCGAAGGGGACCTGCTTCGCAACGTGCTCCTCCATGACAAGCGCAGGCAGATGCGTCCCGAGTTCCTGATTGCCGTGCCGTTCAAGCAGAGCTTCTGCCAGTTCGTACGCAGGGACCAGGTCTTTCGCACCAATGATTCCGCCAGCGATGAGCGGCTCGCAGGCCATCCCTATCGAGGCGTCGTCGTCTCGTACCACAGCGTCCCTGTCCTGAACGACGAGGGCGCGTTGTGGGGGACCATGAGCCACTTCGATATGAGAAGCCATCCCGTGGCGGATTCGGAGTTCGAGCTGCTCCAGCAAGCGGCAAAAGCCTTGAGCAGCTATATCCCGCGTCTGGTCGATTGACAGCCGCCTGCCCCTATTCGTCCTGGGCCATATTTCGGAACTCGACCCGTGCGATCGCCTCAGGATCGCAATGCTTCCAGACCGGCCAGAGCTCGAAGGCCCAGTCCAGCATGTCCGTGTACACCGGCCGCCCTTGCCCGAGACGCAACATCTCGGCTGCAAATTGCTCAGCCCACTCAACCATCACGCTACTACCCCCCAATTCAGTGGGCATGATGCCCAATGCCGGCGTGCGATGGGCGTGCGGGGTTATCCGGGGCATTAATGTCGATCAGCCGTTCGTCAGTCTTGGTCGCCCGGGCAGTCGCTCGCAGGTCCGCGGCCCGTTGACGGCGGCGGGCCGGATCATCTCCTCGGCGACGACCCGGCGCGCCCGAGCAGCTGCTCCAGGTAAGTGTTGAACAGGTCGAGCGACGCCTGCTTGAACAGGCGGATGCGACCGGTATGGCTGAGCACCAGGATCCCGACCGTGTGTGCGAACAATGCGGTCACCTCCTCGAGCGCTGCCGCGGACCGCATCCCGAGTCGCTCCAGTTCCGCCTGAACAGGCTGCAGCGAATCAAGCAGCCGGGCGTTGAGCTCGTGGTTGAGTTCCGGCGTGAGGCCTCTCGGCTTCATTCCCTGGAACAGGTAGAAGCCGAGGTCCAGGTCGCGCGGGTTGGATCGATAGAAGTCGAAGAACGCGCCTGCCGCCGCGCGCAGGCGGTCTGCCCCTTCACTGCTGTGGGTCACGGCCTCCTGCACGCGCTCGTTGAGCCGTTCGAGCGATTCTCCGAGCAGCGCGCCGTAGACCTCCTCCTTGCTGGCGAAGTAGCTGTAGATGGCGCCCGGCGTGTAGCCGGCGCGTTGGGCGATTTCCCGAATGCTCGTCTTCTCCATCCCAAGCTCGATGAAAGCCGACCTGGCGGCATCGAGCACGAGTTCACGCCGGACGTCTGCAAGCGCCTGATGGCGCAGCTGGCGGGGGTCGGCGGCGGCCCTGGCCTTCTTGGCGGCGGGCGGGCGAGGGGATCGGGCGGTCGTAGCCATGCGTCGAGTATACGTTGACCAATGAATTGAACAGTGTTTAAACTGACGATACGCCGTTCAACAGGAGACCCGCGATGAATACCCCGCTCGAGCACGCCCCCAGCCGTGTGAAACTCATGTCCGGCGATGACTACCGAGCGTCGCTGCGCCGGTACACGCCGAGGGTCTTCGTCGATGGCCGCGAAGTGGCCAGCGTGGTGGACGAGCCCGCCTTCAGGCCCGGCGTCAATGCGCTCGCGTTCACCTACGACTACGCGCTGCGACCCGAGCTCGAAGCCATCGCGCTGGCGACGCAGGCTTCGCGCAACCGGGTGGTCAGCCGCATGCTCCACATCAACGCGTCGGCCGGCGACCTGCTGAACAAGCTGGAAGCGGTGCGCGTCCTGTGTCAGGAGACCGGCTGCGCGCAGCGCTACCTCGCGCACGATGCGCTCAATGGGATCGCTCAGGCGGTTGCCCGCATCGACAATGCCAAGGGCAGCACCGAACACCGTGCCCGGTTCGACGCCTACCTGGCGCACGTGCAGGACCAGGACCTCTCGCTCGGCGTCGCCATGACGGACGCCAAGGGCGACCGGAGCCGAAAGCCGCATCAGCAGGCCAACCCCGACAGCTACGTCCATGTGGTTGAACGAAGCGGCCAGGGTATCCACATCAGCGGCACCAAGGCCATCGTCACCGGCGGCCCGTACATGCATGAATTCCTGGTCATGCCGAGCCGCAACATGGGCCGGGAGGACGAGGCGTTCGCGGTCTGCTGTGCGGTGCGGGTCGATGAGCCGGGCATCACCATCGTGGCGCGTCCCGCCGGCCGCCCCGGCGAAAAGCTGGAGCACGGCGATGCGCTGTTCTCGCGCAAGTACGGGCAATCGACCGCCGTGGTCATCTTCGACCGCGTCTTCGTGCCGTGGGAGCGCGTGTTCTACGCCGGTGAGTGGGAGCACAGCCACGTCCTGACGTACAGCTACGCCACCCACCATCGCCACAGCTGCATCGCGGCCCGCGCCGGCTTCGGGGACCTTCTCATCGGGGCCGGTGCGCTGATGTGCGAGGCGAACGGCCTCGACCCCGCCACCAGGAGCAATCTGCGTGACCCGATGGTCGAGCTCATCAAGATCACCGAAGGCTTCTATGCCTGCGGCGTCGCGGCGAGCGTGTACGCCACCCGGGACGAATACAGCGGCTCCTTCATGCCCGAGCCGGTGTACAGCAACATCGGCAAGCTGCTGCTCGCGACCCAGATCTACGACATGCACCGCATTGCGCACGAGGTGTCGGGCGGCTTGATCGTTGCCCTCCCGGGACCGGACGAGGACCACAACCCCGCGACGGCTGCCAGGCTCTCCGAGGTGCTGCAGGCGAACCCCGACATTCCCTACGACAAGCGCATCCAGACGGCGCGCTTCATCGAAGACCTGACGGCGTCCTACCAGGGCGGCTGGTACTCGGTCATCAGCCTGCATGGCGGCGGCTCGCCGGCGGCCATGAAGCAGGAAATCTGGCGCAACTACCCCGTGGGCACGAAGGTGGAACTCGTCGAACGGCTGCTCGAGCGCGGCGTGCTGCACGACGAGCAGCGTGCCATCACGAGGAACCGGCAGCCCGGCCGCTGCTGCGATACGGGATGCACGGTGCCCGGCCAGGCGGTGATGGTGCCGCTGCCTGCCAGCCGGAAAACCGGCTGACGAGCCGCCGCCGTTCGCGACCGGCTGCCTTCAGCGAATGAACCTGTGGACCGCCGCGCCGAGTCCGGCGCCGAGCAGCTCGGCAGCCGTGAAACCCAGGGCGCTCGATGGCGAAATGCCGGCGAAGCTATCGCTGAACATGCGGCCGAACACTGCCGCGGGATTGGCGAAGGATGTGCTGGCCGTGAACCAGTACGCCGCGCCGATGTAGCAGGCCACCAGAGCCGGCGCCTTGCCCGCGGGCGAGCGCAGGATGACGAGCACCAGGCCTGCCGTAGCAACGACCTCCGCCAGCCATTGGCCTTGGCCAGCCCGAAGCTTGCTGCTCCACTGGAAGATGTTGAGGTCGAACATGGCGTTGGCCAGCCAGGCGCCCAGCATGGCTCCAAGCAGTTGCGCTCCGATGTAGATGGCCAGGTCGGATAGCGGCAGTTCGCGGCGCAGCGCCATCACGGCGCTGACGGCGGGATTGAAGTGCGCGCCGCTCAGGGGCGCAAAGACTTCGATGAGGACGTAGAGCGCAAACACGGTGGCCAGCGTATTGGCCAGCAAGGCCATGGCGACGTTGCCGCCGGCCAGGCGCTCCGCCATGATGCCCGAGCCGACGACCGCACACAGGAGGCCGGCCGTGCCCAGCAACTCGGCCAGCGCTTTCCGCCAAACGGTCATGGCTTGCCGGCCAGTTCGCGCGCCTGCGTCTGCAAGAGGAGCTGATCCACGCCGGCCAGCGGCAGGTTGACCAGGAGCTCCAGTCTGCGCCGGATCGCGTGAAGCGTCTGCCGGAAGGCCTCCAGTTTCTGCTCGGCGGTTCCCGCTGCCTCCGACGGGTCCGCGTATCCCCAATGCGCGGTGGCAGGGTGGCCGGGCCAGTACGGGCAGACCTCGCCGGCGGCGTTGTCGCAGACCGTGATGACCAGGTCCATGTGCGGCGCGTCGGGCCCCGCGAACTCGTCCCAGCTCTTGCTGCGAAGCCCTTGCGTCGAGACGCCGGCATTGCGCAGCACCTCGAGCGCCAGCGGATTGGGCTCCTGGTTCTTGCGCGGGCTGCTGCCGGCGGAGAACGCCTCGAATCGTCCTTGGCCCAGCTGGTTCAGCATGGCTTCGGCCAGGATGCTGCGCGCCGAGTTGTGGGTGCACAGGAACAGGACATTGATCGGTCTGGAGTCAGCCATGGTGAATCTCAGCAGCAGCTACCTTGGGAGGCATCGAGGCAGCAGGCCTCGCCCTGGCAGCAGTTCTCGGTGAGATAGCCCAAGAGCGCGTTCATGTGCTCGAACGAGGCGCGGTAGATGAGGTTGCGGCCTTGGCGTTCCTGCGTGACGAGGCCCGCGTTCAGCAGCTCCTTGAGGTGGAAGGACAAGGTGTTGGCCGGGATGCCGGAGCCTTCGGCCATCACGCCAGGGGTCATGCCCCGCGGACCCGTGATGACCAGGGCGCGGAACACCTGCAGGCGAGCGCCTTGCGCGAGTGCGGCGAGCGAGCGGACGACATCTTGTTCTTCCATAGTTCCATCATAATGGAAGTATTGTCGACGTCAACGCCATCGGCATTTCCCAGGCCGCATGCCTGCGGCATGCAGCCGTTCCTCCGGGGGTGTCGCTAGAACGTCGCCTGGACGGCCGCGCGAAGTTCGGGGGTGATTTCGGGCAGCACGCCGAACCACGCGTGGAACGCCGGCCGCGCCTGGTTCAAGAGCATGCCGAGCCCGTTCACGGCGACGTGACCGCGCGCCTTGGCCTGCGCCAGCAACGGCGTCTCGAGCGGGATGTAGATGGCGTCGGAAACCAGCGCATGGCGGGGCAGTTCATCGAGCGACACATCGAGCGGCGGCTGCCCGTGCATGCCTTGCGTCGTGGTGTTCACCAGCAGGCTGACGCCCGCCATCGCCGCGTTGCGCTCGGACCAGGGCACCACCTTGACGCGCTCGCCGAACTCGTTCGCGAGCGCTTCGGCGCGCTCCTGCGTGCGATTGGTGATCCGCAGTTCGGGCACCCCCTGATCGAGCAGCGCCACCGCGATGGCCCGCGCCGCTCCGCCTGCGCCGAGCACCAGCGCCGGGCCCGCGTCGCCGCGCCAGTCGGGCTGGGCGTCGCGCAGGCTCTGGATGTAGCCGGCGCCGTCGTTGTTGAAGCCCTTGAGCCGTCCGTCGGGCATCACGACGATGGTGTTGATGGCCGCCATGCGCCGCGCGACCGGATCGAGTTCATCCATGAGCTTCATGGAGTTGACCTTGTGCGGCACGGTGACGTTGCAGCCCGCGAATCCGAGCGCCGGCAGCCCGCGCAACGCGGCTTCGAGCTGCTCCGGCTTCACGGGCAACTGCACATAGGCGCCCTTGAGACCGTAGTGGGCGATCCAGTGGTTGTGGATGGCAGGCGAGCGGGTGTGTGCCACCGGCCAGCCCATGACGCCGGCCAGGATGAAACGTGCATCAGACAATCGGAACTCCAGGTCAATTGGCCCCACGCGGGCCGGTTACTTCTTCGCGTTCAGCGGCGGGAGCGTCTCGACGACGACCGTCTTGCCGCCGCGGATCTCGGTCATGAAGCTTTCGCGGTCGAGGTCGCCCTTGTCGTCGAAGCAGACGTCCATCAGGATGCCCGGGTACTGCTTGGCGCTGAAGCAGCTGTTGTGCAGCGCTGCGGCGACCGCCTTGCGATCGAGCTTTCCGGCCTTCTCGATCCCGGCCTTGAGCAGGTAGACGCCGGTGTAGCCCTTCACCCCGTTGTGATCGGACACGGTGTTGTACTGGGCCTGGAAGCGCTTGCCGAAGTCCTGCAGTTGCGGCGCATCCACCGTCAGCCCGACATGCGCCACGGCGCCATTGGCGGCTTCTCCGGCCAGCTCGACCACCTTCGCGCTGGTCAGCACCGTTTCACCGATCATGGGCTTGTTCCATCCCTGCTTGCGCAATTCGCGCAGCAGCCGGGCGGACTCTTCCTCGTTGGTATAGGCGAACAGCGCATCGGCACCCGATTGCTTGGCCTGGATCACGGCGGCGGAGAAGTCGACCTGGCCCGAATCGGTGGAGATCTCGGCCACGATCTGCGTCGGCGAGTTCGCAAGCAGTTGCTTGAGGGCCGTCTGTCCGCCCTTGCCGAAGTCGTTGTTCACATAGATGACTGCGAGCTTCTTCGACTTGGCATTGATGTAGCGCGCGATCTTCGGGAAGGCGACGCTCTGGCCGAACGAGGTGCGGAACACATAGGGATTGCCCTGCTGGGTGATCGCTGCCGCTTCGCCGCCGGTGAAGTTGGGCGTCTCGCCACGCCTGCTCTCGGCCATGGACACGAGGATCGAGCCCGAGAACACCGGGCCGTAGATCGCGAACACCTCGTTGTCGACGGCCTTCTGCGTCAGACCCTTGGCGACGCCCGGGTTGGACTGCGTGTCTTCCGTGGTGTAGCTGATCCTCTTGCCGAGGATGCCACCGGAGGCGTTGATCTCCTTGATGGCCATTTCCACGCCGTTCTTGAACATCGTGCCCGAGGTCGCCCCTGCGCCCGAGAGTTCGACGATGTTCGCGATCTTGATGTCCTGGGCCTGTGCCAGCGCTCCCGTGGCCGCGATCACTGCGGCAGTGATCGCGCGCATGAAATGGAATCCGTCCATGAGTCTGTCTCCTCAGCGATCTTCTAGCTATGACGACGAGCCGGCCCGCTTTGTATCGGAGAAACTCAAGACGACGCGCCGGTGGGGCTCCGAATATGCTCGATATTCGAACGCGCTGGTTCGCCAATCGGCCGTTTCGCGGGTTATCACGGGGGCGTGGTGTGGCGCGCAAGACGCGGCCGCGCGTCTTCTCTTCAATCGACCGTGATGCCGTTGCTCTGGACCAGCGCGGCCCAGCGCGCGATCTGCGACTGCAGGAAGGCGCCGAATTCCCTCGGCGTGTTGCCGACCGGCTCGATGCCCATCGACAGCAGCCGCTGGCGAATCTCGGGCTGATGCGTGGTTTCGCGCACCGCGGCCGACAGGCGCTCGATCACGGCCGGCGGCGTCCCGGCAGGCACGAAGAAACCGTTCCATTCGACGACCTCGAAATTCCTGAAGCCGCTCTCCATCACGGTCGGCACCTGCGGCAGCGCCTCCATGCGCCGCGCCCCCGTGGTCGCGAGCGCACGGAGTCGGCCCGACTGCACGTAGCTCAGGCCCGATACCGGGTTCGCGAAGTAGGCCGAGACCTGGCCTGCGAGCAGGTCGGTGATGGCCGGCGCGCCACCCTTGTACGGCACGTGCAGCCACTCGATGCCGGCGTCGCGCTTGAGCATCTCGGCCGCGAGGTGCGCCGAGCCGCCGGCGCCGTAGGACGCATAGCTCAGCTTGCCCGGATTGGCGCGCGCGTAGTCGATGAACTCCTTGAAGGTCTTGTAGGGCGCCGAGCTCGGCACGACCAGGATGTTGGGCATGTTGATCGCCTGCGACACCGGCACCAGGTCCTTGAGCGGATCGAAGGGGAGCTTGCGCAGCACCGCGTTGACCGCATAGGGAAAGGCGTCGAAGAGCACCGTGTAGCCGTCGGCCGGCGCCTGCAGCACCGCCGTGGCCGCAATGACGCCGCTCGCGCCGGGCCGGTTCTCGACCACGATCGGCTGGCCCAGGAGCGCCGACATCGGTTGCGCGAGCAGCCGTGCATTGGCATCGGCGCCGCCGCCCGCCGCGTACGGAACGACGATGCGGATCGGCTTCGACGGATAGGGCGTCGTCTGGGCCGCGGCAGGCAGCGCGGCGAGTGCCGCGCCGCCGAGCAAGAGCCGGCGGCGCGAGGGCGAAAAATCGCTCCGGATCATGTTTGTCTCCTGTGCGCCGGTCAAAACCGGCAAAGTGTTGTGAATGAAAGTTTCATACGTTGAAGGCTTAGCCAGCTACGGCGGCCCCGAGTCATGCGTGCACATCCGCGAGGGTGTGGGCGAAGCGTTGATAGGGGGACGAGCGGGCCGGGTATCGAGCCGCGTAATACATGCCCCGTGGCGACAGCTGCGGGTGGTCCGGGGTGCCGAGGCAGTAGGAGAATGCCGAAGGTCACACCGTCGCTGCCGCATTGGCGAGGCAGAGGCGGACCCCGCGCGGTCAAAGACCCCGAGCACGCACGCAAGCACTTTGTTCGGGAACCGGGAGATCCCGCGTCCTTCTGCGCAGCGCTGGGAAGCGCTGGCTGCAGAGCGCATCGTGAAGCCCAAGGGCGTACGACGATGAGCCACAGGCGCGGGAAGTCGGACTGCTGCGTAGTACCGAAGAAGCTGCCGAACAAGGCTGCGGGGGAAGCTCCTGCGGCGGCGGAGGTGGTGGAGGGAAGGCGGCAGGCCAAGGGAAATGCCATCGCGGCGCGCATGTCCCGCAGATCGGTGCGGGTCTATGACATGGGAACCGCGCTCGATGGCATACGACAGACGGCAAAGGGCCGTCGTGATGCGAGGTTCACGGGACTGCTGCATCACATCTACGCGGTCGAACGCCTGCGGGCGGCTTACCTCGCGCTCAAGCGCGACGCGGCCGCCGGGGTGGACGGCCAGACCTGGCAGACGTACGGACAGGACCTGGAGGGCAATCTCCTGGAGTTGTCCGAGCGGCTGGCCCGAGGGGGCTACCGGCCCCAGCCTGTGAAGAGGGTGTACATCGACAAGGCCGACGGCAGCAAGCGCCCGCTGGGCGTGCCGGCGCTGGAGGACAAGCTCGTCCAGCGTGCCACGGTCGAAGTGTTGAACGCCATCTACGAGCAGGACTTCCTCGGGTTCAGCTACGGCTTCAGGCCCGGGCGCAGCGCGCACAACGCGCTGGATGCCGTGGCGGTGGGTGTGGGCGCAAGGAAGGTGAACTGGATACTCGATGCGGACATCGCCAAGTTCTTCGACACGATCGAAAGGGACTGGCTGGTGAAGTTCATCGAACATCGCGTGGCTGACACGCGCGTGGTGCGGCTGATCAAGAAATGGCTGCACGCGGGCGTGCTGGAGGACGGCAGGCTCACGCAAGGTGAGTTGGGGACGGTTCAGGGCGGGAGCATCAGTCCGCTGCTGGCCAACATCTACCTGCACTATGCGTTGGACCTGTGGGTGAAGCAGTGGAGGGGGCGCCATGCCCGGGGTGACGTGATCGTCGTGCGCTACGCCGACGATTGGGTTGCGGGGTTCCAGTTCCGTGATGACGCCGAGCGCTTCCAGCGCGCGGTGGCCGAGCGGCTGGGCCAGTTCGGGTTGAAGCTGCATCCCGAGAAGACGCGGCTGATCGAGTTCGGGCGCTTCGCCCACGAGAACCGACGCCGCAAGGGACAAGGCAAGCCGCAGACCTTCGACTTCCTGGGGTTCACGCATTGCTGCGGGACGACCCGAAAGGGCAAGTTCATGGTCCTGCGACTCACCAGTGCCAAACGCCTGCGAGCCAAGCTGCAGGTGATCAAGCTCGAACTCAGAAGGCGCATGCACCAACCCATCCCGGAGCAGGGCCAGTACCTGCGGGCGGTGGTGACTGGGCATGCGCGCTACTTCGGCGTGCCGTGCAACGGCGCGCGGCTGAGGACATTCCGCCATCAGGTCGTCGGGCTGTGGCATCGCACGCTGTGCCGCCGCAGCCAGAGCCACGACCTGCCTTGGCGACGCATGTATCGCTTGATGGCGCACTGGCTGCCTGTCCCGAACATCTGCCACCCCTACCCGCACCAGCGTCTGATCGTCATGACCCAAGGCAGGAGCCGTATGCGGTAGCTCCGCACGTACGGATCTGTGGAGGGGGTGTTGGGTGACTGACATTCCTACTCTGACTCGATTTCGTTGCCAACAGGAACTTCTGCAGAATGGGAGGCTCGCCCGCGAGGCCAAGAACGACGCATGAAGCTCCAGTTTCTCCAGACCCTGATCGCGGTGCTGCGGCACGGCTCCTTCGCGGCGGCGGCGAAGGAGGTGAACCTCACGGCCAGCGCCGTGAGCCTGCAGATGCAGCAGCTCGAGGCCTACTTCGGCCAGCCCCTGTTCGACCGCTCGGCGCGCCAGGTGCGGCCCACGGCCTTCGCGGCCGAGGTCGCGGGCACCATGCAGCAGACGCTCGATGCGCTCAAGGCGCTGCGCCAGCGCGAGGACGCGGTGGTCTCCGGGCGCATTCGCCTGGGCACCATCGAATCGGCCCAGGTGAGCCTGCTGCCGGTCGCGATGCAGGTGCTGCGCGAGCGCGCGCCCGCGCTGGAGTTCGAGATCACGCGCGGCCTTTCCGCGGCGTTGCTGGGCGACGTCAAGGCCGGGCGCCTCGACACCGCCGTGCTGGTGCGGCCGAAGTCCGGCGGGTCGAGCCGGCTCCACTGGTTCCCCCTGGCGGCCGAGACCTTCGTGATGATCGCGCCGCCCCATGCGCGACGCGGCTCGCCGGTCGAGATGCTGCGGCGGCACAACTGGATCCGGCTGGACCGCGTGACCACCGGCGGCCACATCGCGGCCCAGTACGTCAACCGCATCGCGCCGCGCACGCGCTGCACCTTCGACCTGCCGGGCACCGACGCGGTCGCCGCGATGGTGTCGGCCGGGCTCGGCGTCTCGGTCGTGCCGGCGCTGCGGCAGGAGGTGCTGCAGGCCTATCCGCTGCAGCAGATCGCCCTCGGCAAGGAGGCGCCGGTGCGCCACATCGCGATGGTCTGCCGGCCTGCCGATGCCGAGAGCCGGCGCGTGCAGGCCGTGCTCGAGGCGTTCGAGATCGCGGTGCGACGGCGCCATCAGAAGCCGTAGAGCGCCTGCGGGTTGTCGACCAGCACGCGCTGCCGCAGCGAGGCGTCGCCGAGCCAGCCGAGGATGCGGTCGAGCAGCGCGGCGTCGTCGGGCTTTTCGGTCTTCTCTGTCGGGTGCGGCCAGTCGCTGCCCCAGACGAGGCGCTCGGGTGCGTGCGCACACAGCGCCGCGGCCACGCGCGCGCGGCTGTCCTCGGCGCCGGCCACGTCGTCGAGATAGGGGGCCGACAACTTGACCCAGGTGCGGCCGCGATCGAGCAGGCGGCGCACCACGTCGAAGGCCGGGTGCGCCGCGCCCTCGGGATGGGGCATCCGCGCGAGGTGGTCGAACACGATCGGGCACGGGAGCCGGTCGAGCAGCTCGGCATGCGCGGCGATCTGGTCCGCGCGCCAATGCAATTGCACATGCCAGCCGAGCGGCTCGATGCGCCGCGCGAGCGGCGCCACCATGTCGAAGCGCGTCACTGCCGTCGCCGGGTCGAAGAGCGTGAAGCGGATGCCGCGCACGCCGCCTTCGTCGAGCAGGCGCAAGGTGGCGTCGTCGACCTCCGGGTGGAGCACCGCGACGCCGCGCGCATCCGCCCTGCCGAGTTGCCGGATCGCATCGAGCGTCACGGCGTTGTCGGTGCCGTAGACCGTGGGGGTCACGACCACGGTGCGGCGCGTGCCGAGCCGCGCCTGCAGGCGGCGGTAGTCGCTCGCCGTCGCTTGCGCGAGCACGCGCCCCGGGTCGCCGATGGACGCAAAGCGCCTGTCGTAGATGTGGATGTGGCAGTCGCAGGCCCTTGGGGGCAGCGCGATGTCTGGCTTCGCCGTACCGCGGGTGTGAGGGATCGAAGGCTGTGGCGCCACGGCGCCATCGATGGTGTCCATCAGGGCGCGCCCTCGGTGTCGTCGGCGCCGTGCACGGACGCCGCGAGGCCCAGCCTCGCGTTGTGCTGGCCGAGCGTGGGCGCCGCGAAAGGCTCGGGGCCCGGCGTGCGGCCGAAGGTGACCGCGCGCGTGAAGCCGCGGTAAGTGCCGAGCGTCGGATGCGCGATGGTCGCGATCATGTCCTCGGCCTTCGTCTGCGGAAAGTCGAACATGTCCTCGACCGCGCGCGCCGCGGCGCACGGCACTTCCTCGCCGAAGATGCGCTCCCATTCGAGCGCGCTGTGCGCGGCCAGCGCGGCATGCAGCAGCGGCACGATCTCCTCGTCGTGCAGCGCGCGCTTGCGCACGCTGTCGTAGCGCTCCGAGAGCAGCGCCTGCAGGCCGGTCTTCTCGCACAGCGCACGCCAGAAGTGCGGCGTGTTGGCCGAGATGTAGAGATGGCCCTCGCGCGTCGGATGGATGCCCGTGATGCCGCCCGAGCGCATGTCGCGGCCGACCTCGCGCGGCTCGCCCTCGGCCCACACCATGCGCGCCGATTGCATCGCGAGTGCGGAGCGCATCAGCGACACGCCGACCTGCTGGCCGAGGCCGCTCTTCTCGCGCTCGTAGAGCGCCGAGGCCACGCCGGCCGCCACCAGCGCCGCGGCGTAGTAGTCGACCACGGAGCCGTAGAGGATCTGCGGCGGCTGGCCCGGCTGCGCCTGCATCGTGCACATGCCGGTCATGGTCTGCAGCACCTGGTCGTACCCGGCCTTGTCCTTGAGCGGGCCGGATTCGCCATAGCCCGTGACGGTGCAGTAGATGAGCCGCGGGTTGATCGCCTTCAGCGATTCGTAGCCGATGCCGAGACGGGCCGGCACGCTCGGCCGGAAGTTGTGCACCAGCACGTCGGCCCCGCGCACGAGCGCGCGCAGCGCCTCGAGGTCCGCGGGCCGCTTGAGGTCGAGCACCACGCCGAGCTTGCTGCGGTTCACGCCGAGGAAGGCGCGGCTCTCGGCTTCGAGCGTCGAGGGGTACTTGCGCAGGTTGTCGCCCGCGGGCGGCTCGATCTTGATGACCTCGGCCCCCTGGTCCGCGAGCAGCGAGCAGCCGTAGGGCCCGGCGATGTAGGCGCTGAGGTCGAGCACGCGCAGCCCCGCGAGCGGGCCGGCCGCGGCACCGTTGCGAGTCGTCCGCTCGTTCATGACACCAGCCCCAGCCGCCGCGCGCTCGCGACGATGGCTCGCGCGCGCGCCTCGAACGGCGCATCGATCATGCGTCCGCCGACCATGTAGGCACCGACGCCGCCGGCCGTCGCCGCGTCGGCCGCCACCACCACCTCGAGCGCATGCGCGATCTCGGCGTCGGTCGGCCGGAACGCTTCGTTCGCGAGTGCGACCTGGCTCGGATGGATGCAGCTCTTGCCGAGAAAGCCCATGCGCCGCGAGAGCGCGGCTTCCTCGCGGAAGCCTTGGGCATCGCGCACGTTCGCGAAGGCGCTGTCGTAGGCGTACACGCCTGCTTCGCCGGCCGCCATGCGCAGCGCGAACAGCGCCTGCTGCACCGCGGCGCTTTCGCGGCGGTCGATGCCAAGCGGCTCGAACAGGTCGCCGAGCCCGAGTTGCAGGCCGACCACGCGCGGATGCGCGGCCGCGAGCGCGGCCGCGTTGCGCAGCGCCTTCGGCGTCTCGATGTTGAGCAGGAGGGCGATCGGCGCCTCGACGCCGTTGTCGCGCTCGGCGCGCGCCAGCGCCTCGGCGGCGGCGCGCACCGCATCGGGGGTTTCCGGCTTGGGCAGGTTGATCACGTGAAGGCCCGGTCGTGCGACGGCCGCGACATCGAGCGCGAAGTGCGGTGTCTCGAGGCCGTTCACGCGCACGATCCATGTCTTGCCGCCCGCGCTGCCGCCTTGCTGCAGGAAGGCGCGCACCGCGGCGCGCGCCTCGGCCTTGCGCGCCTCGACCACGGCGTCCTCCAGGTCCAGGCAGATGCCGTCGGCCTCGCTCGCGGCTGCTTTCGCAAACAGCTCGGGGCGCGATCCCGGCACGAAGAGCTTGCTTCTCATGACAGCCTGGCCCGCGGATCGTGGCGCGCGAGCCGGCCCAGCAGATGGTCGACCTCGGCGCGCGCGGCCGGCGTGAGGATTGCCGCGGGCTTGCGCTGCGCCGCCGAGGACAGCAGCCCGCGGCGCTGCAGCACGTACTTGCGCACGGCCAGCCCGACACCGGGCTGCTGCTCGTAGCGCAGCAGCGGCAGGTGGGCGTCGAAGAGGTCGTGCGCCTCCTCGCGCTGGCCGGCCGCCGACAGCCGCACCACGTCGCACAGCATGTCGGGGAAGGCGTAGCCGGTGTTCGCGCCGTCGGCGCCGCGCTCCATCTCGTAGTCGAGGAAGAGGCCGTTGTTGCCGCACAGGATCGGCAGGTGGCGCATCGTTCCTTCGCGCTCGAAGGCGCGCAGCGCCGAGATCTTCTCGAGCCCGGGCCAGTCCTCGTGCTTGAGCATCGCGCACGAGGGCAGCTCGCTCGCGATGCGGCGGATCACGCCGGGCGTCATCTGGACCGAGAAGGTCAGCGGGTAGTCCTGCAGCACGAAAGGAACGTCGGCGCCGATGGCCTCGACCGCCTGCCGGTAATAGCCGACGATCTGGTCGTCGGTGCGCAGGGTGTTGGGCGGCGCGATCATGACGCCGGCCGCGCCGTGCGCCATCACTTCGTGCGTCAGCGCGCGCATGGCCGCGAAGCCCGGCGCCGAGACGCCGACCACCACCGGCAGCCCGCTGGCGCGCAGGATCATCTGGCGCGCGACCGCGATGCTTTCCTGGTGCTCGAGCTTGGGCGCCTCGCCGAGCTGGCCGAGCACGGTGATGCCGGTGGCGCCGCACTGCAGGTAGAAGTCCGTCAGGCGGTCGATCGATGCGGTGTCGATGCGGCCGTCGTCGAGGAACGGTGTCGGGGCGATGGGGTAGACGCCGCGGGCGTCGCTGGGCAGTCGCATGGTGCTCTCCTGGGGACCCCAGTGTGCCTCCGGCGGGCGGTTCCGAGCACAAGAAAAACTTGGGAATCGAATAACAAAAGATCGTCGAAGAGGCCTGTCGGTGTTCTTAGGATCGGCGCCAGAACCCTCTCGGAGACAAACATGCCCCGTCCATTGCCCACTCTTCGGCGCCGGGCCGCCGCGACCGCTGCCGTCGCCGCCTTCGCCGTGCTCGCGCTGCAAGCGCCTGCCTTCGCGCAGGGCGACGCCTACCCGAGCAAGCCGATCACGATCGTGGTGGGCAGCGTGGCGGGCGGCTCCAACGACGTGTTCGCGCGTGCGATCGGCAAGCGCCTCTCGGACTCGCTGGGCCAGCCGGTCGTGATCGACAACAAGCCCGCGGGTGGCGGCGTGATCGCGAACGCGACGGTCGCGCGCGCGCCCGCGGACGGCTACACGCTGGTGGTGCTGTCGTCCACCTTCACCACCGGCGCGGCGATTCGCACCAACCTCAACTACGACGCGGTCAAGGACTTCAAGCCGGTCGCGATGCTGGCCAAGGGGCCGCTGCTCGTGACGGTCAATAAGGACTCGCCCTACAAGACCATCCAGGAGCTGGTGGCCGGGGCCAAGGCCCATCCCGGCAAGCTGAACTACGGCACCTCGGGCGCGGGCAGCATCAACCACTTCGCGACCGAGCTCTTCGCCGGCGCGGCCGGCATCAGGATGACCCATGTGCCCTACAAGGGCATGGGCCCGGCGACCACCGACCTGCTCGGCGGGCAGATCGACGTGCTGGTGGCGAGCGCGCCGTCGATCCTCGCGCAGGTGCGCGGCGGCAAGGCGCGGGCGCTCGCGGTCACGACCGCGGCGCGCTCGCCGGTCGCGCCGGAACTCGCGTCGCTGGAGGAGTCAGGCTACAAGGGCAGCGCGCTCGACCTGTGGTGGGGCGTGCTCGCGCCCGCCGGAACGCCGCAGGCGGTGGTCGACAAGCTCAACGCCGAGATCAACAAGCACATCCAGTCGAGCGAGATGCTGGCCTTCTTCATCAAGGAGGGCGCGGAGCCCGCGCCGATGAAGCCCGACGAGTTCGCCCGCTTCATCTCGACCGAGATCGAGCGCTGGAAGGGCGTCGCCAAGGCCGCCGACATCCGGCCAGAGTGAGCTAGCTCACCAATTCCACAGCGTGCCGTCGTGCTGCAGGCGGTTGACCGGCAGGTAGGCGCGCTTGTAGGGGTACTTGGCCGCCAGGGCTTCGTCGATGTCCACGCCGTGGCCGGGCACGTCGCCCGGGTACAGCATGCCGTCCTGGAAGGTGTAGGCATGCGGGAACACCGCGTCGGTCTCGTCGGTGTGGCGCATGTACTCCTGGATGCCGAAGTTCGGCACCCAGAGGTCGAAGTGCAGGGCGGCCCCCATGCACGCCGGGGACAGGTCGGTCGCGCCGTGGCAGCCGGTTCGAACCTGGTAGAGCGAGGCCAGGTCCGCGATCCGGCGCAATTGCGTGATGCCGCCTGCATGGACCACCGTCGTGCGGATGTAGTCGATGAGCTGGTTCTCGATCAGGCCCTTGCAGTCCCAGATGCTGTTGAAGATCTCGCCGACCGCCAGCGGTGTCGTGGTGTGCTGCCGGATCAGGCGAAAAGAGTCCTGGTTCTCGGCCGGCGTCGCGTCCTCCATCCAGAAGAGGCGGAAGGGCTCCAGGTCCTTGCCGAGGCGCCCGGCCTCGATCGGCGTCAGCCGGTGATGCACGTCGTGCAGCAGGTGGTGCTCGAAGCCCAGCTTCTCGCGGATGCGCTCGAAGAGCTTGGGCGTGTGCCGCAGGTATTTCTCGGTCGACCAGTCGTGCTCGGAAGGCAGGTCCGCATCGGCAGGCTCGTAGAACAGCGTGCCCTTGCCCACGCCATAGACCTTCTCGAGGCCCGGCACGCCGCTTTGCGCGCGGATCGCCTTGTAGCCGGCGTCGGCGTAGCGCAGCACTTCGTCCACGGTGTGCTCGATGTCGCTGCCGTTGGCATGCCCGTAGACCATCACGCCGGTGCGACTCTTGCCGCCCAGCAGCTGGTAGAGCGGCAGGCCCGCGGCCTTGGCCTTGATGTCCCACAGCGCGGTGTCGACCGCGGCAATGGCGCTCATCGTGACCGGACCGCGCCGCCAGTAGGCGCCCTTGTAGAGAAACTGCCAGATGTCCTCGATCTGGTGGGCGTCGCGTCCGACCAGGCAGGGAATGACATGGTCGGTGAGATAGGACGCGACCGAGAGCTCGCGGCCGTTCAGCGTGGCATCGCCGATGCCGGTCAGGCCTTCGTCGGTCTCGATCTTGAGGGTCACGAAGTTGCGGCCGGGGCTGCAGACGATGACGCGGGCGTTGGTGATCTTCATGGAGATTCCGTGTGGGGGGAGGATGTGTTCAGCCGTTCCAGCCGAGATGGCCCAGGAAGTCGCGGGTGCGCTCGACCGTGGGGTTTTCGAAGATCTGCGAGGGCGGTCCCTCTTCGATGATGGCGCCCGACTCGAACACCACCACCCAGTCGGCCACGCGGCGCGCGAAGCCCATCTCGTGCGTGACGACGATCATGGTCATGCCTTCCTGCGCGAGCTTCTGCATCACGCTGAGCACTTCGCCGACGGTCTCGGGATCGAGCGCGGAGGTGGGCTCGTCGAACAGCATCACTTCGGGCTCCATCGCCAGTGCGCGCGCGATGGCCACGCGCTGCTGCTGCCCGCCCGAGAGATTGGCCGGGTAGTTGCCGGCCTTGCTTCCGAGGCCCACCTTCTCCAGCAGCGCCTGGGCGCGCCGGCGCGCCTCGTCCTCGGGCATGCCGAGCACGGTGATCGGACCCATCGCCACGTTGTCGAGCGCCGACTTGTGCGGGAACAGCTCGAAGCTCTGGAACACCATCCCCATGCGGCGGCGCACCTGCCGCACCTCGGATTCGCGCGTGGGCAGCGGCACGCCGTCGACCAGGACGCGGCCGCCGTCGATCGTCTCGAGCGCATTGGTGCAGCGCAGGAGCGTGGACTTACCCGAGCCCGAGGGGCCGATGAGGCACATGACCTCGCCCTTGTGCACCTGCAGCGACACGCCTTGAAGGGCGACGAATTCGCCGTAGAGCTTGCGCACCTTCTCGTACACCAGCACCGGCGGCTGGTCGGCGTTCTTGCGGGCCACTTCGGCGGCGGCGACGGCAACGGATTGGTTCATTCCTTGACTCCATAACGGCGGTGGATCCAGTCCACCAGCTTGGCTTGCGGGTAGCCCATCAGCCAGTAGATGGCGGCCATCGCGGTGAGCATTTCCAGCACGCGGAAGGTCTGCGCGCGGACCTGCATGGCGCTGTAGGCCAGTTCGCCGACCGCGATCACCGAGACCAGCGACGTGTCCTTGAACAGCGAGATCCAGGTGCTCGCGATCACCGGCAGGATGCGGCGCGCCGCCTGCGGGATCACCACCTTGAACATCGCCTGCCGGCGCGACATGCCCATGGCGAGGGCCGCTTCCATCTGGCCCTTGCGGATCGAGTTGATGCCGGCGCGGAAGGTCTCGGCGTTGTAGGCCGACACGTTGCACACCAGCGCCACGAGAGCGGTGGTGAGCGGCGAGAACTGCACGTCGGCCGCCATGGGCATGACGTAGAACACCCAGTAGATGACCAGGATCAGCGGCAGGTTGCGGAAGAACTCCACGAAGGCCAGCGACAGACGGCTCAGCACCGGGTTGGTCGACAGGCGCATGAGCGCCAGCACGATGCCGCCCGGCACGGCCAGCAGCATGGTGACGACCGTGAGTGCCACGGTCAGCGCGGCGCCATTCAGAAGTGCGTCGCGGTGTGTCCAGACGACGGACCAGTCGAATTGCATTTCGTCCCCTCCTCTCAGTTATCCATGGCGCTGCGCGCCACCCGCAGCGCACGAAACCGGCGCAGCCCAAGTCCAGGGATACCGTGGAACCGGCTTTGCCGGGCCACTGGTATCGCCCCCTTGAGGGGGGCGCCGTAGGCGCTATCGGGGGTGGGTGTCATTTCAGGAACGGCCCAGGTGGGCCACGCGCTGGTACAGCCGGTCGACGCCGCGGGTCACGGGGAACAGGATGCAGAAGAAGGCGGCCATGACGGCGGTGTAGACCTCCACCGGCCGGTAGCTCTGGCCGGCGATGGTTTCGGCGCTGTGCATCAGCTCGGGCACCGCGATCACGGTCGCGATGGCGGTGTCCTTGATCGCCATCGTGAGGATGGAGCCGAAGGCCGGCAGCATCCGGATGGTGGCCTGCGGCAGCACCACTTTGCGCAGCAGCTGGGCGCGCGACATGCCCAGCGCCAGCGCGGCGCGCGTCTGGCCCGGCCGCACCGACTCGATGCCCGCGCGCATCACCTCGGCCGCATAGGCGGCGATGTGCAAGGTCAACGCCACCAGCGCGGCCCAGAAGGGCGGCAGCGTGACGCCCACCAGGATGGGGAAGGCGAAGTACATCCACACCAGCACCACCAGCACCGGGATGGCGCGCATGGTGTCGATGTAGAACACCAGCAGCGGGCGCAGCCACTGCGGCCCGTACAGGCGAAGCAGCGCGATGAAGAGTCCGGCCAGCATGCTGGTGATCGCGCTGACGATGCTCAGCGCGACCGTCACGCCCAGGCCGCTCACGAAGAAGCGCCAGTTCTCGGCGATCGGGGAGAAGTCGAAGTCCATGTCGTCCTCTTAGAAGGTCACCATGACCTTCATCGCGCGATGGCGGTCGGCCGCGAGTTCGAAGGCCTCGTGCACCCTCGCCACCGGCACGGCTGCGGTGAGCAGGGGAGAGACATCCACCACGCCGCGCGCGAGGTAGTCCACCGACCAGGCGTACTCGTCCACGAAGCGGAAGGTGCCCACGTAGGACAGGCTCTTGACCATGATCTGGTTGAAGGGGCATCCCTCGCTGCTGCCACTGAGCGTGCCGATCTGCACCACCGTGCCGCGAGGGCGCGTGACGCGGATGCAGTTGGCGAGCGCGCTGTAGTGGCCGGCCGCCTCGAAGCTCACGTCGACCTGGCCCCTGCCCGCGGCGAGCGCGTCCAGGCCTTGCGGGTCGGTCGCGATGTTGACGGTCTCGGTCGCGCCCACCTGCGCGCATGCGGCGAGCGTGTGGTCCACGATGTCCACCGCGATCAGCCGGCTGGCGCCGGCCAGCCTGGCGGCCATCAGAGTGAGCGCACCGATCGGTCCTGCGCCCACCACCATCACGGTCTTGCCCAGCAGCGAGCCTGCGGCATGCACCGCGTGCAGCGCCACCGCCAGCGGCTCGCCGAAAGCGGCGATCTCGAAGGGCAGGTCGGCAGGCACCGGCACGCATTGGAAGCCCTCGACCACGACCTGCTCGCGCATCGCGCCCTGCATGTGCGGCCAGCGGCTCGCGCTGCCGAAGAAGTGCACGTTCTCGCAGTGGTTGGAAGCGCCCATGCGGCAGAAGCGGCAGCTGCCGCAGGTGCGCGCGGGGTCCAGCGCCACGCGGTCGCCGGGCTTGACGTGCGTCACCTGCGCGCCCACTTCCAGCACCTGGCCGGAGGCCTCGTGGCCCGGCGTGAGCGGTGCGCGGATCACGAAGTCGCCGACGCGGCCGTGCTGGAAATAGTGCAGGTCGGAGCCGCAGATGCCGACGGCCTTGACCGCCACGCGGACCTGCGTCGGCGAGATCGCTTCGGGCGCGAGATCGTCCACGCGCAGGTCGCGCGCAGCGTGGATGGCACAGTTGAGCATGAGGAGGACTACTTGAGGTTCTTGGTGGCTTCGCGCTCTTCCTGCGCCAGCGCGGGCTGCATGCGCTGCGCGACGGCGCGCAGCCAGTCCAGGTAGACCTTCTGGTCCTTGGCCACGCCCATGCCGGTGTCGAGCTGGAAGATCCTGCTGTCCTGGCAGTCGTTCTCGGAAGGGAATACCGCCAGGCCCTTGACCTTCTTGCTGATGTTGGGCCAGAGCATGCGGTTGAGGGGTGCGGCATCGGAGCGGCCCGCCATGACCTCCTCGATCGGCGCCACCGACCCGGAGTTGGTCACGCCGCGCAGCTTGGCATTGGGGAAGGTCTGCTTCATCAGCGGCTCCTCGCCGGCGCCGGAGAAGTAGGCGAGCGTCATGTCCGGCTTGTTGAAGTCCTCGAGCGACTTGACGGCCGTGAACTTCGGGTTGTTGGCGCGGCCGAACATGCACACGCCGGTGTTGGAGAAGGTCACGAAGTCGATGATCTTGGCGCGCTCGGCCGTCTCGTTCAGCGGGCCGATCATGATGTCCATCTGGTTGGCCACCAGCGCCGGCACCTTGGTTTCGTGGCTGACGAGCACCGGCTCGACCTTCACGCCCAAGAGCTTGGCGAACTCCTTGCCCAGCGTCCACGAGGGGCCCGACCACGGCTCGCCCTCACCGGTCGTGTTCTGCGACAGCCAGGGCGGGTTGTTGACCACGCCCACGCGCAGCACGCCGGCCTTGCGAATGGCATCGACGCGCGCACTGGCGCCTGGGGCTGGGGGCGTCTGCGCGATGGCCGCGGTGGCGGCGAACGCAAGAGCGGCCGAGAGGATGGCGCGCAGGGTGGTGTTGGCGAGTGTCTTCACGGGTGTCTCTCTTGTGGAAAAAGTGGAGGGCGAGTCATGCCTTGGCGCCGCCGCGGCGGCGTTGCCTGGCTTGTGTTGGAGGGGAGCAGGCCCGTCAGGGCTGCTGCGCCTGGATCACGCGCGCCTCTTCGGCGTCGAGCTTGGGCTGCATGGTCTTCGCGACCGCGCGCAGCCAGTCGAGGTACGGCCCCTGGTTCTTGTCGACCGCCAGGCCGACCGGCGACGCCTTCTCGGTGCTGTGCTGGCAGTTGTCGGCTTGCGGCAGGACCGCGAGGCCCTTGACCTTGCGCTGCAGGCCGACCCATGGCACGCGGTTGATCGGGGCGGCGTCGGCGCGGCGGGCCATGACTTCCTCGACCGGGGCGGTGGCGCCCGAACTGGCCACCGCGCGCAGGCGCGCCTTCGGAAAGCGCTCCTTGACCCAGTTCTCCTCGGCGCCGCCGGTGAAGTAGGCGATGGTCACGTCGGGATTGTTCAGGTCGTCGACCGACGCCGCCTTGGAAAAGCGCGGGTTGTCGGCGCGCCCGAACATGCAGACGCTGGTGCTCGAATAGAGGACGAAGTCCACCACCTTGAGCCGCTCCGGCGTTTCGCCGAGCGGGCTGATCGTCATGTCGACCTGGTTGGCCGCCAGCACGGGCACCTTGGTCTCGTGCGACACCGGCACCGTGCGCAGCTTCACGCCGAGCAGGCGCGCGTATTCGTTCGCCAGCAGCCAGACCGGGCCGCTCCAGGGCTCGCCGCTGCCGCTGGTGTTCTCCAGCAGCCACGGGGCGTTCTGCAGCACGCCCACGCGCAACTCGCCCGACTTGCGGATCGCGTCGATGCGCGGGCTCACGCCTTGCGCCGGTGGTGTCTGCGCCGTGGCAAGAAGGGGTGCAAGGCCTGCGAGTGCCAGGGTGGCGCAGGCAAGAGCGCGGCGCATGGCGGCGCGCTGGGGCAGGGCAGTGGATGGCACGGGCTTGTCTCCTGTTGGAATGATGGCTCTGGTGGCCGGCGCGTTCAGCGCCAGGCCTGGGCAAATTCGCCGATCACGCGCTCGATGTGCGCGCGCATGGCGGCACGCGAACCCTCCGCGTCGCGCGCGAGCAGGGCGTTGAAGATGCGCTGGTGGTCCGCATGCGAGGCCAGGCGCAGCTCCGGCGTATGGAAGTGGTGCTCGATCTTGGTCCAGATCGGGCCGCGCGCCTGGGCCCAGAGCGCGGTGACCATCTGCATCAGCACGCTGTTGCCGGTGGCTTCGGCGATGCGCACATGGAACAGGCGGTCGGCCTCGGCATTGGCCTCCTTGTTGTCCATCTGCTCGTGCATCTCGGTGAGGGCCGAGAAGATGCGGTCGAGGTCCGAGTCCTTGCGCACTTGCGCGGCCTGGCCGGCGATCTCCGATTCGATCAGGCAGCGTGCCCGCAGCAGCTCGAAGGGGCCCGGCTCGGAGGCCGACATGAAGGGGGAGACGACCGGGCTCCGGGCCAGCGTCTGCGTGACGTACACGCCGGAGCCGCCGCGCACTTCGACCACGCCCTGGATCTCGAGCGAGATCGTGGCCTCGCGCACCGCGGTGCGGCTGACGTCGAAGCGCTCGGCCAGCACGCGCTCGGCGGGAAGGCGTTCGCCGGGCTTGATCTCGCCGTGGCGGATGAGCTCCATGATTGCCGCCGCCAGGCGCAGGTACGAGCGCTCCCCGACCTTGGAAGGGCCTTCGGCCTGGGCGTTGCCGGGAATGAGCTTGAGGTTCATGATCGAAAAGTGGTTGGACCAATTATTCGATTGGTGTGCCGTTAGGCCCATAGTGGTTTACCAGAATAGGGATTGGTCGGTCCGGCGATCTAATCCGCATCTCCCCCTACTTTTCCATTACCGCGCGCGTCTCCCACCATGTCCCTGCCCCGTCTTGCATCCCGTCTCCTCAGCACTCTGCCTGCGTCCGCACTCGATTCGGGCGCCAAGGTGGTCTTACCAGATCAGGCGCGCAGCGGCGCCCGGCCCGGGGTGGTGCATCTGGGGCTGGGCGCCTTTCACCGCGCGCATCAGGCGCTGGTCTACGAGCGCCTGATTGCGGGCGGCGATCCGCGCTGGGGCGTGGTCGGCGTGGCCATGCGCAGCACGCAGCTCGCGGACGACCTGAGTGCGCAGCACGGGCTCTATTCAGTGCAGATCGCGGATGCCGGCTCGGTGCGCTGGGAGATACCGGGCGCCCTGCTGCGCACCTGCGTCGCCGCGCGCGAGCGGCAGCAGGTCGTCGACGCCATCGCGGCGCCGGCGGCGCGCTGGATCACCTTGACGGTGACCGAGAAGGGCTACACGCCGGACCTTGCCGCATTGATCGTGGATGGCCTCGCGCGGCGCAAAGAGGCAGGCCTGCCCGGCGTCACCGTGGCTTCGTGCGACAACCTCTCGGACAACGGCCGCAAGCTGCAGGCGCTGTGCCTGTCGGATGCCGCGGCGCGAGACCCCGCGCTGGCCGCCTGGATCGAGGCGCTATGCGCATTCCCGAACAGCATGGTCGACCGCATCGTTCCCGCCGCCACCCAGGCGCAGTACGACGCTGCCGCGTCGGCGCTGGGGGTGGAGGACCGCGGCGCGCTCAGCACGGAGGCCTTCTGGGAATGGGTGATCGAGCGGCGCATGGCCGAGCCGTCGGACGCCGAATTGCTGGCGCAGGCCGGCGTGACCGTGGTGGAGGACGTCAAGCCCTTCGAGGACGCCAAGCTGCGCATGCTCAACGGCAGCCATACCGCGCTGGCCATGGTCGGCGCGGTGCAGGGCTGGGCCACGGTGGCCGATGGCATGGCCTTGCCCGGGGTGCGGCGCTTCGTGCACGCATTCATGACGCATGTGGCCATGCCGAGCCTGACCCGGCCCGGCCTGCCCGCGTACCGCGACGCGCTGCTCGCGCGCTTCGCCAATCCGCACCTGCATCACCGCGTGCACCAGATCGCGAGCGACAGCTCCCTGAAGATTCCCCTGCGCTGGGGCCCGGCGCTGCGCGCTGCGCTGGCCGCGGGACGCGAGGTGGAGCCGCTGGCGCTGGCGTGCGCCGCCTGGATGCGCTACCTGCGCGGCGAAGACGAAGCCGGGCGCGCCTACGGCATGTCGGACCCGCAGGCCGACGCGCTCCAGGCGCTGGCCCGCCAGCATGCGGGCGATGCCGAGGGCACTGTTCGCGCGCTGCTGTCGGTGGCCTCCATCTGGCCCGCCGGCTGCGCGGACGACGAGCGCTGGGCGCCGCGCGTGGTCCATTGGCTGCGCCGGATCGAGTCCGCCGGCGTCGCGGCGGCGCTCGACGAGGTCCTTGCTTCGCGCTCTGGGGTCTGAGACTGGGCGACCTGCGCAGGACACCGACTGAGCGCGCACGCGCTCACCGTGACTTCATATAGGCCGCATACAGCGACGGATGGGTATCGCGCAGCGCCTTGCGTCGCGCGACCACGTCATGGTGCCGGCCCTGCCGTTCCAGGCCGAGCAGCTCCAGCAGAAGTCTCATCGCCTGCTCGGGCTCTGTATGGAGGGCGCGCTGCGCCTGGCTCAACTGGCGCGACAAGGCGGGCTTTTCCGTGAGGACCCAGGCGGGAAACCAGGCCAGGTCTCGCAGGTCGCCATGACCCTCGAACGTCGAATCGAAATGCCTGCGCAGTCTTTCCAGCAAGGGGTCGGCGAGCCGCCTGGTCAACTGGTCGAACCGCTCGCATGACAGCCAGGCGAGTTCGGCAAGCAGGCCCCACGCATCGTCGAGATCGTGCATGCGGTAGCGCGCCTCCGCCATCCATGCCAGCGGGGCCGGGATTCGGCGCCATGATTCGATACGCGCCACGGCCTCGTTGGCTGCAGCCCAGTCGCCGGCGCGCAGCCACAGCGCAGCCGCGTGGTCATCACTGCGGTCTGGGCGAAATGGAAGCGGCGTGGCCCGCTGCGCCAACTCGCGCCACGACGAGACGAGCCACGTCGAACCCGCGCGCGCCCCGAATATGCGCAGTGCTGCCGGTTCGATCACATCGCACAAAGCAAGACGCGCATCGCGCAGCGACTCGTGATCCTCAAACGGTGCAGCCGCGCGCTGGTCGAGCGCCTCGACGAGCACGGAAAGCGGCGTCAGGGATTCGTGGTCCGGGAATTCTTCGGCGAATGTGGCCCAGGCCGCTCTGGCGCCGACGGGGTCGCGCCGCTCGAGGGCGACCGCGACGTCGTTGCACAACACCGTGTCGCGGCTGTCATCGAAGATGTCAAGTTGCTGCGAGTTCATGGTCTCGTCCGAAGGTGGCTGTCAATCCGCTGACTGCAATTCCGCTCGTGCCGGCAGCAACGCGTGCGATCAACCTGCTGCCCAGCCTTGACTGTAAGTGAAGCGGTTCGCGGATCACCGCCGTGAAGACTCGCGTATTTCATTTGTCGGACACGAGGAAGAACTGCTTGAAGAGGCGTTCGGATTCGCGCAAGCCATCCTCGGTGAGTGCCACGGATTTCGCCTTGTTGACCGGATCGCCGATAAGCCCCCGTGCATGCAACCGGTTGAGAACGTCCCAGTCGAAGCCCTTCCAAGCGCGGTTGTAGTCGCGCAAAGTCAAGTGGAGCAACGCCAGGACGGCGTCGTCAATTGCGGCGGTGTTGATGTTCATGGTGTTCTTCCTTCGGTTGGCGGCGCCCTCGCGCGGGTCACTCTCCTTCGTGGCCGAACAATGCCCAGGGCAACCGGGATGTCGCGGCCGGCATCTCGTAGTGCCTTGGCCCAGCGGCGGATCCTGGCTCGCAGCGCGAATGGCGACGCCGGCTGAACTCTGCGCATTCACCGTGGAGTCTTGCAAAGTGTGTAGTTTAGAAACGACAATTGCCTCCGATGATCGAGATCAAGCAGACCGAGACTTTTCTGAGATGGCGAAGACGGCTGAAGGACACAAGAGCACGCGCCTTGATTGCTTCCCGAATCGACCGACTTGCGTTCGGACATGCTGGAGACGCAGAGCCGGTAGGGCATGGCGTCAGCGAGTTGCGCATCCACCATGGGCCCGGTTACCGCGTCTACTTTCAACGCCGCGGGAACACGATCATCGTCCTGCTGTGCGGCGGCGACAAGGGTTCGCAAGCGAAGGACATCAAGACGGCCCAACGTCTGGCCGAGGAATGGAGCGAATGAAATGGCTGAAAAACTGACGACCTACGATCCCGCCGAGGATCTCACGACCGATGAAGCGGTCGCGACCTTCATGGCCGAAGCATTCCACACGAATGATGTGGGCTACATCGCGCATGCGTTGGGCGTGGTGGCCCGGGCAAGAGGCATGGCGCAGATCGCCAGCCAAACCGGCTTGTCCCGCGAGCAGCTCTACCGCTCGTTCAGCGAGAACGGCAATCCGACCTTGAAGACCACTCTGGCCGTGATGAGGGCGTTAGGCATTGAGTTGACCGCCACGCTGCCTGCGGGCGCCTGACGTTTGGTTGCGTCCCGCGGCTTGCGTGCTAGAGGTACAGCGCCACCACCTCGACCACCTCGCCCTCCCACACGACCGGCAAGGCCAGCAGGGCCCGGGCGCCGATGGTGGTCGCGGCCGCGGCGGGCGCGCCGGGCTCGGACGCCGGAAAGTCGTTGATCGCCGGCGTTCCGGTGAGCCAGGCCCTGGCGATCGATCCCGTCGGCGCCGACAGCCCCACCGAGGCCTCGGTGTGCGAGAAACCCCCGTGCAGTTCGCTGAAGGCGAAGGCGCGCCGCAGCAGGCCGCCGGCCGAATCGGGAACCCAGCGTTCGATGCGGTGTGCGAGCGGCAGGGCCGCGCCCGCCAGGATGGTCACGACGTGGCTGTCCTCCAGCCTGGAACTGGCCGGGATCGCCAGGCCCCGCAGCAGGCCGGCGTCGGCCGCCTCTCGTGCGCGCAGGAAATGGCGCGGGCTCGCGGGCAGGTTGTCCAGGAATACCGCTTCGCCGCGCTGCCATGCGAGCCCCGGCAGGCCGACGCCGCGCGGCAGGTAGGTCTCGCGCGAGGCCGCTTCGAAGGCCACTCCGTCGGGGCCGTAGGCGCCATCGACGAGTGTCATGTCGCTGGTGATGCGCGCATCGTGATGCCAGAGCTCGAGGCAACCGGCCGTCGCGGCCTCATGGCCGCAGAAGATCACGAGCACCGATGTGAGGCTGTCGTGCACGAAGATCGGCAGCGCGACGGCGCAGCTCAGGCCGGCCGCGTGGGCCGCCGAATTGCGGCGGAAGTTCGAGCCTTCGAACCGGGGCAGAAGAACCGGCCTGCCCTCGTCCCAGGCGCGGCCCGGCAGCCCTTCTCCGCGGCCGAAACACATCTCGCGGCTGATGGCCGCAAAGCGCCGTGCGTCGCCGAATGCGCCGCTCCCGAATTCGAGCAGCGTGCCGTCAGGGCTCGGCAACCAGACCTCTGCAGCCTTGATGAACGTGGCAGTCATGATGCGGCGGATGTGTCCAAGGCGCGATGCAAGTTGCGCGCCATGGCGGCCCGTGAGGGCCTCGGACGTACGGCCGGCCGGTGCTCGTTACTACTGATTGATTTATTTATCGATGTGTCTAGTCTTAGCACATCAACGAACACCTCCGCATGGCTGCCGTACCCACCATCTCCGAGATTGCCCGCATCGCAGGCGTTGGCACTGCGACGGTCGACCGGGTGCTGAACCGCCGGCCCGGCGTCAACGCGGAGACCGTCGAGCGGGTGATGCAGGTGGTCAGGGAAATGGGGGCCCCGCCCCAGCCCGGCCGCCCTCGCAAGGGCGAGAACTTCCGCTTCGCCTACGTGCTGCCGGCCGCGGAGTTCCCGCACCTGGCGCTCATCGAGCGGCAGGTCGCGCAGTCCGCGGGTGACTTCCGCCATCAGCACATCACGGAAATCACCCTGCGCATCGACGCCAGCGATCCGGCCGCGTTCGCCGACGAACTGTCCAAGCTGCGCGACTGCCAGGGCATCGCCCTGCTCGCGCCCGATCTGCCGCCCATCAAGCTCGCGATCAACGAACTCGCGCGCAGCGGCGTCCACGTCGTCACCTTCTTCTCCGATGTCGCGGGGTCCATGCGGGAGACCCACATCGGCGCCGACAACCGTGCCGCCGGGCGCACCGCCGGGCTGCTGCTCGCACGCATGGCGCAGGCCGGCGTCCGGGACGTGCTGCTGCTGTCTTCACAGGCCACGCGCATCTCGGGCGAGATCGAGCGCCGCATCGGCTTCGCGCAGGTGCTCGAGGAGCGATTCCCCGAGCTGCGCATGGTGCGCACGCCCGACCTGCCGGCCGACGACGCCGGCGCCGCGGACGCGCTCACGCGCTTCCTCACGAGCGAGGTCGAGCTCGATCGCGTCTGCGGCATCTACAACGTGGGCAGCGCCAGTGCAGGCGTGGTCCAGGCGCTGTCAGGGCTCGGGCTCGTGGGCCGGGTCGGCGCCATTGCGCACGACCTCACCGACGAGCATCGCGCGCTGCTCAGCAGCGGCGGCCTGTCGTACGTGCTGCATCAGGACATCCATTACTGCGTGTTGACCGCGGCGCGCGTCCTGCGCGCCCTGTGCGAGAACGTGCGCGGGGCACTGAGCGTGGTGCAGCCGCGAGTCGAGATCTTGACTGCCGAAAACATGGACTGAACGGTCGTCGGATGTGTGCGTGTGTGCCAATGAGTCCACAACCCAAGTTTGGAGATCGCCTTATGACATCGATTGCCAAGTTCACCCGGGGATTCGCCACCATCGCCGCCTTCGCAGCGCTTGCGCTCGGAACGAGCGCCGCGCGTGCCGAGGACAAGACGCTCACCTTGTGTTGGGCCGCCTGGGATCCTGCGAATGCGCTGGTCGAGCTCTCCAAGGATTTCACCGCCAAGACCGGGGTGAAGATGAAGTTCGAGTTCGTGCCATGGACGAGCTACGCCGATCGCTTCCTCAACGAGCTGAACTCGCACAGCAAGCTGTGCGACCTGATCATCGGCGACAGCCAGTGGATCGGCGGCGCGGCGGAGAACAAGCACTACGTCAAGCTGAACGACTTCTTCGACAAGAACGGCATCAAGATGAGCGACTTCGTGCCGGCGACGGTGGTGGGCTATTCCGAGTGGCCCAAGAACACGCCGAACTACTGGGCCCTTCCGGCCATGGCCGACGCGGTAGGGTGGACCTATCGCAAGGACTGGTTCGCCAAGCCCGCGCTGCGCACGGAGTTCAAGTCGAAGTACGGCCGCGAGCTGGCGCCGCCCAAGAACTGGGACGAGTTCCTGCAGGTGGCCAAGTTCTTCCAGGGCCGCGAGATCGACGGCAAGAAGGTCTACGGCGCCTACGTCTTCACGGAGCGGGGCTCCGAAGGCATCACGATGGGCGTGACCAACGTCCTGTACGGCTACGGCTTCGACTACGACAACCCGAAGAAGGCCTACCAGATGAACGGCTTCGTCAATTCGGCGGGCGCGGTCAAGGGTCTGGAGATCTACAAGGAGATCTTCGACTGCTGCACGGCGCCGGGCATGACCAATGCCTACATGTCCGAAGGGCTCGACGCCTTCAAGTCGGGACAGGTCGCCATGCAGATGAACTGGTTCGCCTTCTTCCCGGGGCTCTACAAGGCCATGGGCCCGGAGAAGATCGGCTTCTTCGTCAACCCGGCGGGGCCCAAGGGGCAGTTCAGCCAGCTCGGCGGGCAGGGCATCTCCGTGGTGTCCTACTCGGAGCACCAGGACGATGCGCTGCAGTACATCAAGTGGTTCGCGCAGCCGGCCGTGCAGCAGAAGTGGTGGGAGATCGGCGGCTACTCCGCCCTGAAGGCGGTGGTGGATGCGCCGAGCTTCCCGAAGAGCGCGCCGTTCGCGCCTGACTTCCTGGCGACGATGGCCATCGTCAAGGACTTCTGGGCCGAGCCGAACTACGCCTCCCTGTTGCTCGACATGCAAAAGCGCATCCACAACTACGTGGTGGCGGGCCAGGGTTCCGCGCAGCAGGCGCTGGACGGCCTGGTCAAGGACTGGGACAAGGACTTCAAGGACAGCGGCAAGTAGGCCGGCACCTGGCCCGGGTCGCCCTGAGCGGACGACTCCGGGCTGGGGAGGCCACTGCGCCACTCCCGCAGCTTCAGCGATCCGGCTGTGAACCGGCCGACGGCCATCAACGCAGAGGAGACGTCCGTGAACGCGCGTATCGGAATTGCAGACGAAGCGGTCGCGCCGGTCATCCCCGGCACGGCCCCGGCCCGCGAACATCGCCCTGCCGTACGTTCGGCCGGCATGTCGGACCGCGGCATCGCATGGCTCTTCATTGCACCCACCATCGTCCTGCTGCTGGCGGTCAACATCTTCCCGCTCATCTGGACCATCCGGATGTCGTTCACCAATTTCAAGGCGAACATGGGATGGTTGAAGGTCCGCAACGTCGGGATTGACAACTACATCGACATCCTGACCGACGCGGACCTCTGGTCCGGCATGCAGACCACGGCGCACTTCGTCTTCTGGTCGATCCTGTTCGAGGTGCTGCTGGGCTTCGGACTGGCGTTGCTGGTCAACCGCAGGTTTCGCGGCCACAGCTTCTGGACCACGATCATCCTGCTGCCGATGATGCTTTCGCCGGCGGTGGTGGGCAACTTCTGGACCTTCCTGTTCCAGCCGCAGGCGGGCCTCTTCAACTACGTGGTCAGCTTCTTCACGGGCATTGCGCCGAGCTCGTTCCAGATGATCGGCGACGTGCGGCTCGCGCCCTGGACCATCGTGCTGGTCGACACCTGGATGTGGACGCCCTACGTCATGCTGATCTGCCTGGCCGGCCTGCGCTCGATCCCCGATTCGATCTACGAGGCGGCGGAGGTCGACCGCGCATCGACCTGGCGCACCTTCTGGTCGGTGACGCTGCCCATGGTCATGCCCTTCCTGATGCTGGCCGTGCTGTTCCGCGCCATCGAAAACTTCAAGATGTTCGACATGGTCAACCTGCTGACCAACGGCGGTCCCGGTGCGCTGACCGAGACGGTGTCGATCACCCTGAAGCGGGCCGCGTTCGAGAAGTGGCGCACGGGCTGGTCCTCGGCGCTGGCCATCATCCTGTTCCTCGCGGTGTTCGGCGCCGCGAACATCTACGTCAAGGCCCTCAACAAGGTGAAGCAGCGATGAGCAACACGATGACTGCCCACTCGGTGGTCGAGGCCTCTGCCTGGACCAAGCGGATCGCGGGGACCCTGGTCGTGGTCTACGCGCTGGTGATGATCACGCCGCTCCTGTGGATCTTCCTCACCAGCTTCAAGACCTCGCAGGACGCGATCGCCTATCCGCCGAAGGTGTTCTCCGAGCTGTCGCTGGAGGGCTACTGCAACCTCTTCACGATCCGCTCGCACCAGACGCAGGAGTTCATGGCCGCGCTGCCGCCGCCCGACGGCTACTGCGCCCGGATCGCGCGCGAACAGAACATGGTCATCGCCGGGCCCTCGAAGACGCCCGGGCGCCTGATGAACTCGCTGGTCATCGGCTTCGGCTCGACCTTCCTCGCGGTCTTCGTCGGCACGCTGGCCGCCTACGCGCTTTCGCGCTTCAAGGTGCCGCTGAAGGACGACCTGATGTTCTTCATCCTGTCGACGCGCTTCATGCCGCCGATCGCGGTCGCGATCCCGATCTACCTGATGTTCCGCCAGGCGGGCCTGCTCGACAGCTACCTCGGCATGATCCTTCTCTACACCTCGGTCAACGTGTCGCTCGCGGTCTGGCTGCTCAAGGGCTTCATCGACGAGATCCCGCGCGAATACGAAGAGGCCGCGCTGGTCGACGGCTATACGCGCCTGCAGGCGTTCGTCAAGACCGTGCTGCCGCAGGCCACCACGGGCATCGCCGCGACGGCGGTGTTCTGCCTCATCTTTTCCTGGAACGAATACGCCTTCGCGGTGCTGCTGACCAGCGGCAATGCGCAGACCATGCCGCCCTTCATTCCGTTCATCATCGGCGAGGGCGGACAGGACTGGCCCGCGGTGGCGGCGGCGACGACGCTGTTCGTCATTCCCATCCTCGTTTTCACCGTGCTGCTGCGCAAGCACCTGCTGCGCGGGATCACCTTCGGAGCGGTACGCAAATGAACCGCCAGCCAACACCCGAAGAAGCCGGCGGCGATGGCCGCGAAAGTGGCCGTGGCAAGGGCCGCCTGTTGCGGCGCGGGCCGTGGGAGAACGCCTCGACCCTCGTGATCGGCCTGGGCCTTTTCATGCTCATGCAGCCGATCGCCATGGAGCTCTACACCTGGTCGTTCCCGGTGATCCTCGCCGGCACCGTCGGCTTTCTCGTCACCAGCCACTTTCCGGAGTAGCGCCATGGCCGAGATCCGTCTGGAAAACCTGCAGAAGCGCTTCGGCGACTTCACCGCCGTGCGCGAGGCGTCCTTCACCGTCGCCGATGGCGACTTCTTCGTCCTCCTCGGCCCGTCGGGTTGCGGCAAGACGACCACGCTGCGCATGATCGCCGGGCTGGAGCTGCCCTCGTTCGGCAAGATCCTGCTCGACGGCGAGGACGTGACCTTCAGCCGCGCCTCGCACCGGGACATCGGCTTCGTTTTCCAGCTGTTCGCGCTCTACCCGCGCATGAACGTGCGGGAAAACATCGCCTTCCCGCTGCGTTGCCAGAGCGTGCCGCGGGCCGAGATCAGGCGTCGCGTCGCGGAGGTCGCTGCACTGCTGCGGATCGAGCATCTGCTCGATCGCCCGGTGGCCGGCCTCTCGGGCGGCGACAGCCAGCGCGTCGCGCTGGGCCGCGCCATCGTCCGCCGCGCCAAGGCCTTCATGATGGACGAGCCGCTGGGCGCGCTCGACACCGAGTTCCGGCACCTCATGTGCGTCGAGCTGAGGGCGCTCCACGAGCGCATCCATGCCACCACGGTCTACGTCACCCATGACCAGATCGAGGCCATGGCGATGGCCGACACGATCGCGGTCATGAATGGCGGAGTGGTCGAGCAGCTCGGACCGCCGATGGAGGTGTACGAGCGGCCGGCAAGCGTGTTCGTGGCCGACTTCATCGGCTCGCCGGCCATGAACTTCCTGCCGTTCGAGGCCGCCCTGGCGCGTGGCGCCGAGGCCATCCGCGTCGGCGGCGCCTCCGTGCCCGTGCCCGTGCTGCGCGAGGACGTGAGTGCGCGGCCCCTGTTGTGTGGCGTGCGGCCCGAGCACATCCACTTCTCCCATGACGCCGCGTTGCGCGCCGAGGTGCTGGCGACCGAGTACCTGGGCAACTGCCAGATCGTGACCTTGGCGACGGCCGACGGCACCACGCTGCGCGCCAAGGCCGACGTGAACACCGCGGCCGCCCGCGGCGACCACGTGGGCCTGCAGTTCGACGCCGCCGCCGTTTCGCTGTTCGATCGCGCCTCGGGCCGCTCGCTGCGAACGGCGCGCGACGACCTTCCCCTTGGCACCCGTGCGGGAGTCGACCATGGCTGAACTGCGGCTGTCATCCGTCACCAAGCGCTTCGCTGCGGTTGCGGCGGTCCAGGGCCTGGACCTGGAGGTCCGGTCGGGCGAATTCATCGTCCTGCTCGGGCCGAGCGGCGCAGGCAAGACCACCACCCTGCGCCTCGTGGCCGGGCTGGAGCGCCCGGACGAGGGGCGGGTGCACATCGCAGGGCGCGACGTCACGACCCTGGCGCCGGCCCGGCGCGACGTGACCTTCGTCTTCCAGCAGTATTCGCTCTATCCGCACCTGAGCGTGTTCGAGAACCTCGCGTTCCCATTGCGCTCGCCGCTGCGACAGACGCCCGAGGCGGAGATCCGGCGCAAGGTCGAGGAAGTAGCGCGGCTCCTGCGCATCGAGGACAAGCTCCAGAGTCCGTCGACGCGGCTCTCGGGCGGCCAGATGCAGCGCGTGGCCATCGGCCGCGCCCTCGTGCGCAACCCGGCCGTGACGCTGATGGACGAGCCCCTGTCCTCGCTGGACGCGAAGCTTCGTGACGACCTGCGGCTGGAACTCAAGCGCATCCAGCAGGACCTGTGCGCCACCATGCTGTACGTGACGCATGACCAGACCGAGGCCATGACCATGGCCCACCGGGTCGGCGTCCTCGAGCGCGGCCGCCTGGTGCAGGTCGGCACGCCCAGGCAGATCTACGAGAACCCGGTGAGCAGCTACGTCGCCTCGCGCCTCGGATCGCCGCGCATCAACCTCGTGCCGCGCAGCGCCCTGGGCGAAGCCGCGGCGCCGCCGCAGGCCGAGACCGCGGGCCTGCGCGCCGAGCACCTCGAGCTGGCGGCAAGCGCCAGCGCCGCGGCGCGCGGCGGCGCGGCGGCGCGCGTGCTCCGGCTCGAGAGCCTGAGCGACCAGCGCCTGGCGCACGTGGCGCTGGAAGGCAGCGGGCACGAGATCGTCGCCAGCCTTCCGGCCGGCGCCCGCGCCGCGCCGGGAGACGCGGTGCGGCTCCAGTGGCGGCATGCGCTGTGGTTCGATGCGCACGGCCAGCGGGTCGCAGCCTGATCCGACATCACCCGACCGAAAGGGAGACCATGATGCACAAAGCCCTGATCCAGGCCGCCACGCAGGCGCTGATCGACCACACCGACGAACTCACCGAACTCGACCGCGCCATCGGCGACGGCGATCACGGCCTCAACATGCGTCGCGGCGCGCAGGCGATCCAGGCGCGCATCGACGAATTCGACGGCCATTCGCTCAACGACGCGCTGCGGTCGATGGGCATGATCTGCATGTCGAGCATCGGCGGCTCGTCCGGTCCGGTCTTCGGCACGCTGCTGGTCACCCTGGGCAAGGAGTTGCCGGCCCGGCCCTCGTCCGACGACCTGGCCCGGGCGCTGGACACCGGCATCAAGGCACTGACCCGCCTCGGCAAGGCCGAGGTCGGCCAGAAGACGCTGCTGGATGTGCTCGACCCGGTGCGCCGGGTGCTGGAGCAGGGCGGCGCGGACCTCGGAGCCCGGGTCCGCCAATGCGCGCTGGACAGCGCGAATGCCACCGCGCACATCGAGGCGACACGCGGCCGCGCGTCGTTCCTGGGCGAGCGCGCGCGCGGCCATGTCGACCCGGGTTCGCGTTCCATGGCATTGATCATCGGTGCCATTTGCGACACGCTATGACTCCCGGTCAACCCCGTTGCCCCCACTCGGAATCACACGGAAGCGCCCCATGAAAAAACTCATCAACCACGTCGACAGCGTCCTGGCCGAATCGCTGGACGGCTTCGCTGCCGCGCACGCGGACATCGTCACCCTCGGGGACGCAAGACAGTTCGTGCGCCGGCGCACCCTCAAAGAGGGCAAGGTGGCGCTCATCTCCGGCGGCGGCTCCGGACACGAGCCGCTGCACATCGGCTTCGTGGGCCACGGCATGCTCGATGCGGCCTGTCCCGGGCAGATATTCACCTCGCCCACGCCGGACCAGATGCTCGCGGCGGCGGAGTCCGTGGACACCGGCGCCGGCGTGCTGTTCGTGGTCAAGAACTACTCGGGCGACATGATGAACTTCGAGATGGCCGCCGAGATGCTCGACCGCGAGAGCGACATGGTGGTCATCAACGACGACGTCGCGGTCGAGAACTCCACCTACACCACGGGGCGGCGAGGGGTCGCCGGGACGCTCCTGGTCGAGCGCATCGTGGGTGCGGCGGCCGAGCTCGGCAGGGGCCTGGCCGATCTGAAGGCGCTGGGCGATTCGGTCAACCGGTGCACGGCCAGCATGGGCGTCGCGCTCAGTTCGTGCACGGTACCTGCGGCCGGCCAGCCGACCTTCCAGATCGCCGCGGACGAAATGGAACTGGGCGTCGGCATCCACGGCGAGCCGGGCCGCCGGCGCGTCAAGATGGCCAGCGCGGACGACATCGCCGCGGAGCTGACCGGCAATGTGCTGAAGGACCTGTCGCTCAAGCGCGGGCAGGAGGTGGTCCTGCTGGTGAACGGCTTCGGCGGCACGCCGCTGCACGAGCTGTACGTGATGGTCCATGCGGTGCACCGCATCCTCGAGGGCGCCGGCGTCCACGCGGTCCGGCACCTGACGGGCTCCTACGTCACCTCGCTGGAGATGGCCGGCTGTTCCATCACCGTGAGTGCCATGGACAGCGAGATGCTTTCGCTCTGGGACGCGCCCCTGCACACTGCGGCGCTGCGTTGGGGCATGTAGGCCGGCGGCGTGTCGGGTCGACACCCTGTGATTGCAAGGGGACAGGCTTGGCTGCTAGACTGACATTAACGAAGACCTTAACGGATACCGCAATATGGCCTTGAGAGCATCGGACATCGTTCCAATCAGCGAAGCGCGCGCTCGGCTCACGGAGTTGGCCGAAGACGTGGTGGGGAGCGGCTCCGAGAAGGTGCTGACCAAGAACGGTGCGAGTTACGTGGCCTTGGTGGATGCGCGCCGGCTGGACTACTACCACGCGCTGGAGGCGGAGCACGCCAACCTGGTGCTGGCTGAAGATGCAATCAGGGGCCTACGGCAGGCCTTGGCTGGGCAGTTCGTATCTGATGAGGAACTGGACCAGGCTCTGGGCGTCGCCTCGAAGTCGTGAGCCTTCCCGTCAACGCAAGAGTTCGGGCGGTTCCGAACTTCCTTGCATCGCTGCAAGCCGTGCGCAGCTTCATGGAAGAGCAGGACGCCGCTTCCGCGTCGATGCGCTTCAGGAAATTGCAGGCCGAAGTGGTCAAGGCGCGGGCGCTTCTCTCATTCGCACCCGCAAGCGGTCGACCCGCTCGATTTCTTGATGCCAGGTCGGGTTGGGGGCAGTTTCAAGCTGAGCAGGCACGAAAACTTGCCCAAGCAGTGGGTCAGCCCGGCCTGCGAGAACTGGTGCTGGCTCGCCATGTCGTCTTGTATGCGCACTCCGAGCGAGAGGTGGTGTTCCTCTCGATACGGCACGAGCGTCAGTTGGGGTACGAACTGCCGGAGCATCCTCCCGGCTGAACTGCGAGGGGTGAACCCTCCCCAACCTCGTTGGCCAATGCCTTCAACCGCCGGCGCAGCCAGGCGTGCGCCGCGTCGAGGTTGTTGTGCGGATTCCACTGCATCACGAGATCCAGTCTGGGGATCTCGAAGGCAGGCGTCAGCAGGCGCAGCGGCAGCAGGCGCGAATACATGAGCGCCAGGCGCGTATGGATCGTGGCGATGCGCTGGGTGCCCACGACCAGCAAGGGCAGCGCGTTGAACGTGCTGGCCGTCACGACGACGTTCCTCATCACCCCGTGCGTGGACAGGAACCAGCTTTCGAAACTCGGGATCCGCCGGTCGCCGAACTGCGCCGCCACGTGGCGCGCGGCCATGTAGTCGTCGAAGCTCACCGAGTCGCCCTGCAGGTGATTGCCGGACCACACGACGCAGCGGTAGCTTTCCTCGAGCAGTGCCTCCATCGGGTGTTGCGCACTGGCGTTGCGCTCGGGGTAGATCGCGATGTCCACGTCGCCGCGTTCCAGCCGCTCGACGTTGCTGTCGCCGAGGCCGACCACGTCGATCGAGATGCCCGGCGCCTCCGTTTCCAGGCGCTGCGCCAGCGGCGTCAGCAGCACCGTCGTCGCGTAGTCCGAGGCATTGAAGACGAAGCGGCGGCGCTCGCTCGCCGGGTCGAACTCGGCCTTGGCCGCCAGCGCTGCGCGCGAGCGCAGGATGATGTCGCGCACCGGCTCGCGCAGGTCCTGGGCCAGCGGCGTCAGCTCCATCCGCCGGCCGATCTGCACCAGCAACTCGTCGCCGAACTGCTCGCGCAGGCGCCCGAGCGCGCTGCTGGTGGCGGAGGCGCCGATGTGGAGGCGCTCGCTGGCACGCGTGACGTTGCGGGTTTCCAGCAGCGCATCGAGCGCAAGGAAGAGATTGAGATCGAAGTGGCCGAGTCGCATGGCCTCATTCTGGCACCCGGCGCCGAGGATTTGATGGCATCAACAGCTGATTCCGAAATCATTTGATTTTCGGGAATCGAAGCCATTCCTAACATTGCGGCCGGCAAATTCAAGAGAACGAGGAGACATGACGAAATTCGCAGCCAGAGACCGTCACCGCTGAGGTGAGCCCGCGGGCGTCCGCCCCGCAAATCCCCGAGCACGAACCCCGTCCAGCGCGCATGCGCGAACTGGCGGGTTGGGCGCAGCCATGCCTGGCGCGCCCGGATTTCCGTCCACCACGACAACCAGACCTAGAACGAGACAACGTGACACGCCTATCCGCCTTCCGCCCGCCCGAGGCACGCCGCCGAAACGGCAAAGACGCCGCCCCCGCATTCGCCGCCCTGACCGCAGCCGCCCTGCTGGCCGCTGCCAGTCCGGCGGCCTGGGCCTTCGAACTGGAGACCGACAACCCCGATCTCAAGATGCGGCTCGACACGACCGTCAAGTACAGCAATGCGTTTCGCCTGAAGTCGGCGTCGCCGGCATTGATCTCCGACCCGAGCACCAATCCCAACTCGTCGCTGTACTTCCCCAACATGGACGACGGCGATCGCAATTTCAATCGGGGGCTGATCTCGAACCGGCTCGACCTGCTGGGCGAATTCGACCTCAGCTACAAGGATTTCGGCGGCCGAGTCAGCGTGGCGGCCTGGGGCGACAGCGTCTACCACCGCGGAACTGCCAACACCTCGCCGCAGACTTCCAATTCGGTGCCCTACAACAGGTTCACGTCGGCGACGAGCCAGTTGCACGGCGGCGATGCCGAAGTCCTGGACGCCTTCGTCTTCGGCAAGACCGATCTGGGGAGCATGCCGCTGTCCGTCAAGCTGGGCCGCTTCAACCAGCTGTACGGCGAGAGCTTCATGATGGGTTTCAACGGCATGGCCGCCGCCGCGGGCGCCGTCGACGTGATCAAGGCCGCGTCGGTGCCGAACTCGCTGTTCAAGGAATTCATGCGCCCGACCCCTCAGATTTCGGGGCAGCTGCAGATCAACTCGGACGTCACTGTCGGCGGTTACTACATGCTGGGCTGGGAGCCCGATCGCCTGCCGGCCACCGGCAGCTACTTCTCGAACGTGGACTTTCTCGGCACCGGCGCGACGCGCTTGATCGTCGGGTCCTCGCCGCTGGGCAATGTCGGCTTCTATCGCCAGGCCGACATGGAGGCCAAGTCCTCGGGCCAGGGCGGGGCGCAGATCAAATGGCATGTCGGCGAGGTCGACTACGGTCTCTATGCCGCGCGCTGGAACGAACACGGCCCGCAGCTGTACCTGCACCCCTACACGACGATCGCGCCTTTGGCGAACATCAACGGCCTGGGCCTGCAGGTGGGCACCTACCAGTGGGTCTATCACGAAGGCGTGAAGGCGGTGGGCGGCAGCTTCAGCACCACGGTCGGAAACGTCAACCTCGCGGGCGAGGCTTCGGTTCGCTACAACGCGTCGCTCGACAGCGACGCCCAGGTCGATCTCACCGGCCGCGGCAACAACAGCGACAACCCCCTCTACGCAGTCGGCAAGACCGCGCATGCGCAGCTGTCGTGGATCGCCGCACTCGGCCCGAGCTTTCTTTCGAGGGAGGCCGATTTCGTCGGCGAACTGGCCTGGAACCGGGTGCTCTCCGTGACCAAGAACCTCTCCGCGCTCAATCCCAATGCAACGCGCGATGCGGCCAACGTGCGCACTGTCTTCGAGCCCAAGTACCGGCAGGTGCTTCCGGGGCTCGATTTCTCGGTGCCGGTCGGTTTGGGCTGGGGGCTCATGGGCAACTCGGCTGCGGTCGGCGCCTTCCTCGGGAAGGACACGGGCGACCTCAGCATCGGCTTGAACGGGACCTACCTCGGGGTCTGGAACTTCGCACTCAACTACACCCATTACCTCGGCAAGGCCGGGACCTTCCTGATCGCCGATGCCAGCGGCAACTACCACCGTTCGTTCCTGCAATCGAATGCCGACCGGGACTTCATTTCTTTCAACGTACGGCGCACGTTCTGATCGCCAAGGAGACATCAGCATGATTCACAAGCAGAAGCACAAGCGCGCGGCGCGCATTGCGGCGGCCGCGATCCTGTCGGCTGCCGCGGCGGTATCCGTCCAGGCGGCGGTCTCGGGCGACGAAGCGGCCAGGCTCAAGACCGAACTGACCCCGCTGGGCGCAGAGAAGGCCGGCAACAAGGACGGCAGCATCCCGGCCTGGAGCGGGGGCTACACCACGCCGATCCCCGGCTTCAAGAACGGCGGCAAGCGCGGCGACCCGTTTGCCGCCGACAAGCCGCTGTACTCGGTGAATGCGAAGAACATGGACTCTTACGCCGACAAGCTCACCGACGGCGTCAAGGCGATGCTCAAGAAGTACCCGGACAGCTTCCGCGTCGACGTCTATCCGGCGCGGCGCACCGCGGTGGCGCCGCAATGGGTGCTGGACAACACGTACAAGAATGCCACCAACGCCAAGCTCAACGGCAATGCGCTCGAGGGCGCGTACGGCGGCATTCCGTTTCCGATCCCGAAGAGCGGCGCCGAGGCCATGTGGAACCACGTGCTGCGCTGGCGCGGCGAGTCCTGGCACGTGGCGGTCAAGGGCATCCAGACCACCGCCGACGGCAGCCACGTGATGACCGGCGAGCTGTCGGGCGACTTTCAGATGCCCTACTACTTCAAGGACGGATCGCTCGACAAGTTCAACGGCGAGCACTGGATGATCCGGCTCCTGAGCTCCGGCCCGCCGATCCGCGCCGGCGAGGCCATCACCGGGCGCCAGAACCTGGATCCGGACAAGACCCAGGTCTGGGTCTACATCCCCGGGCAGCGCCGCGTGCGCAAGGTTCCCAACGCCTGCTGCGACACGCCGACCCAGGCCTCGGCCGGCGTGGCGACCTTCGACCAGACCGACGTGTTCGACGGGCGCCTCGACCGCTTCGACTGGAAGATCGTCGGCAAGAAGGAAATGCTGATCCCCTACAACGGCAACAAGCTGCTGCAACCCAAGGAATCGGAGGTGCTGATGGCGCACCATCTCAATCCCGAGCACATGCGCTGGGAGCTGCACCGGGTGTGGGTGATCGAGGCCACGGTCGCGCAAGGCAAGCGGCATGTGTCCCCCAAGCGCCGCTACTACCTCGACGAGGACACCTGGATCGCCGTGCTTGCCGATCACTGGGATGCCAATGGCCAGCTCTGGCAGATGGGCTTCGCCAACCCGATCGTGATGCCCGACCTGCCCGGCACGACCTCGCCGCAGCAGTTCGGCTTCTACGACCTGGTCTCCGGCGCCTGGTACTTCGACAGCGCACTCAACGACGCGCCCGAGCAATTCAAGCTGATGCCGCGCTACCCCGACACCCGGTTCACGGCGGATGCCCTGGTCGGCGACGGCGTGCGCTGATATCCGGCCCGATCCATGACCACGCACGCACTGTCGCGGCGCACCGCCCTGTTGCTCGGCGGCGCCGCGCTCCTCCCTGGCCTGGCGGCGCCGAAGGCCGTGGCCGCCGTGGCCGAGCCGCTCGATCGGCCGGCACTGCCGACCCGCCTGGCGGCGCGCTCCGCCCTGCTCGGGCTGGCACGCGCCGGCAGCCGCCTGGTGGCGGTCGGCGAGCGCGGCATCGTCGTGCTGTCCGACGACGCGGGGCGCAGTTGGCGCCAGGCGGCCGCCGTGCCGGTCAGCGTCACGCTCACGGCGGTGCAGTTCATCGACGCGCGTACCGGCTACGCGGTCGGGCATTACGGCGCGGTGCTCAGGAGCGAAGACGGCGGCGAGCACTGGGAACGCCTGCTCGATGGCGACACAGCGGCGCAACGGGTGCTGCAGGCGGCCCAGGCGCACGGTGCCGGCGACGATGCTTCGGCGAGGGCACTGAAGGAGGCCCAGCGCGGCGTCCAGGACGGGCCCGACAAGCCCTGGCTCGCGCTGCACTTCATCGACGCGCTGCGCGGCATCGTGGTCGGTGCCTACAACCTGGCGCTCGCCACCGAGGACGGCGGCAAGAGCTGGCAACCCTGGCTCGACCGCCTGCCCAACCCCAAGGCCAGCCATCTCTATGCGATCGCGCGCCAGGCGGACGAGATCTGGCTGGCCGGCGAACAAGGACTGGTTCTTCACTCCGCCGACGCCGGCGCCAGCTTCAGGCGTCTCGCGCTGCCCTACAGCGGCAGTTTCTTCACCGCCACGCTGGTGCCCGACGGCGGCGGCGCGGCCATCGTCGTCGCCGGCCTGCGTGGCAACGCATGGCGCAGCGCCGACCAGGGCGAGAGCTGGCAGCGCATTGCGGTGCCGATGCCGGTATCGCTGACCGCCGCCACGCTCGATGCCAAGGGCGCGCTGTATCTGGCCGACCAGGCCGGCCAGGTGATGGTCAGCCGGGATGCCGGCCGCACCCTGGCGCCGTTCGGCGAGTCACCGACACCGCAGGTGGGCGCGCTGCTCGCGCTCGACGGCGGAAGCCTGCTGGTGGCCGGTTGGCGCGGCGTCGGCCTGGCCGCGCCGAGCAAGAAAGGATTGGCATCGTGACCCCCGATTTGTCAGCTGGCCCGCAGGACGCCGGGCGTGGGTTCGACCCGCGATCGGGATCGCTGGTCGAACGCCTGCTGTTCAACCACCGCGGCATGGTGCTGATGGCTTGCGCATTGATCACGCTCCTGCTCGGATGGCAGGCCTCGCACCTGAGGTTCAACGCCAGCTACGAAAAGACCATCCCCGCGCACCACGCCTTCATCGCCAACTACCTGGCGCACCGCAGCGACCTGAAGGGACTGGGCAATGCGGTGCGCATCACGGTCGAGAATGCAGGCGGCACCCTGTACGAGCAGAAGTACCTCGACACCTTGCGTCGGCTGAACGACGCCGTGTTCCTGCTGCCCGGGGTCGACCGCGCCGGCATGAAGTCGCTCTGGACACCCAATACGCGTTGGGTCGGCGTCACCGAAGAAGGACTGGAGGGCGGCCCGGTCATTCCCGATACCTACGACGGCAAGGCCGAGAGCCTGCGCCAGCTCGAGGCCAACGTGCAGCGCTCGGGCGAGATCGGCCAGCTGGTCGCGCAGGACGGCCGCTCCAGCGTGATCTACGTGCCGCTGCTCGCCACCGATGCCACGGGCCAGCCGCTCGACTACGCGCGCTTCTCGGCCGCGCTGGAGGACCTGCGCAGTCAATACGAGCGCGAAGGCGTGCGACTGCACATCACCGGCTTCGCCAAGATCGTCGGTGACCTGATCGAAGGCCTGAACAAGGTCCTGCTGTTCTTCGCGGTGGCCATCGCGATCGCGGCGGCCATGGTCTTCGCCTACACGCGCTGCGTGCGCTCGACCTTGCTGGTGGTGGCGAGTTCGCTGGTGGCGGTGGTCTGGCAGCTCGGCGCGCTGCCGGCACTGGGCTACGCGCTGGACCCTTATTCGATGCTGGTGCCCTTCCTGGTGTTCGCCATCGGCATGAGCCATGGCGCGCAGAAGATGAACGGCATCATGCAGGACATCGGCCGTGGCGTGCCCAAGTGGGTCGCGGCCCGCTACACCTTCAGGCGTCTTTTCCTGGCCGGCCTGACGGCGCTCCTGGCCGATGCGGTGGGGTTCGCGGTCCTGCTGGCGATCGACATCCGCGTCATCCAGGAGCTGGCGGTGGCAGCCAGCATCGGCGTTGCGGCGCTGATCTTCACCAACCTGATCATGCTGCCGATCCTGCTGTCATTCACCGGCGTCAGCGCCACGGCCGCGGCGCGCAGCGTGCGCGGTGACGGAGCAGAGGGCGGCACCGCCCTGTGGCGGACGCTGCAGCGGTTCACCGAAAGGCGCTGGGCGATTCCCACCGTTGCGGTGGCGGTGCTGCTGGCCGGCCTGGGGGCGGTGATGAGCCAGCGGCTGGCCATCGGCGATCTCGACCCCGGCGCGCCGGAACTGCGCCCCCTGTCGCGCTACAACCGCGACGTGGCCTTCGTCAACGCCAGCTACGGGGCCAGCAGCGACGTGTTCGCGGTGATGGTGAAGACGCCCGATGGCGACTGCTCGGCCTATCGCACGCTGATGCGCGTCGATGCGCTGGAATGGCAATTGCGCCAGATCGAGGGCGTGGAGGCCACGCAGACGCTGGCCCAGCTCAATCGCTTCGTGCTGGCGGGACTGAACGAAGGCCAGCCCAGGTGGTTCGACCTGATCAAGAACCAGGGCATGCTCAACACGGTGACCGCCAACGCGCCGCGCGGGCTCTACAACGACACCTGCAATCTGCTCACCGTCTACGCCTTCCTGGGCGACCACAAGGCCGCCACGCTGACGCGCGTGGTCGATGCGGTCGCGGCCTTCGCGCGCGACAACGACGGCGACGGCGTCCAGTTCCAGCTCGCGGCCGGCAGCGCCGGCATCGAGGCGGCCACCAACATCGTGGTCAAGGAAGCCTGGACGCGCATGCTGTTGCTGGTCTACGCGGCGGTGGCGGTACTGGCCTTCATCACCTTCCGCTCGTGGCGCGCGGTGCTGGTTGCGGTGCTGCCGCTGATGCTGACCTCGGTGCTGGCCGAAGCCTTGATGGTGGCGCTGGGCATGGGCGTCAAGGTGGCCACGCTGCCGGTGATCGCACTCGGCGTCGGCATCGGCGTCGACTATGCGCTCTACATCGTCAGCGTCATGCTGGGCGCGCTGCGGCAAGGCGCGAGCGTGGGCGAGGCCTACCGCCGCGCACTGCAGTTCACCGGCCGGGTGGTGCTGCTGACCGGCCTGACGCTCGGCGTGGGCGTGGCCACCTGGGTCTTCTCGCCGATCAAGTTCCAGGCCGACATGGGACTGCTGCTGGCCTTCATGTTCCTGTGGAACATGCTGGGCGCGCTGGTGTTGTTGCCGGCGCTGGCCCACTGGCTGCTGCGCCCGCAAATCGCCACCACGCCCGAGTCGTCACCCGCCGTCGCGCCAGCACTGCCCTGAACCGTTCGCAATGACAGATCTTTTCAACCATCCCGGCGCCATCGGATCGCTGCGCCCGCATCACTTCGGCATCAGCGTGCCCGATCTGGACGCGGCCGTGGCCTGGTATGCGCGCATGCTTGGCTTCGAGCTCGAAGAGCAGCTGTTCATCGCCAAGATTCCGGCGCGCATCGCCTTCCTCAAGCGCGGTGACTTCCGCGTCGAGATCTTCGAGGTCGAGGGCGCCGCCGCGCTGCCCGAAGACCGGCGCGTGCCGAACCTGGATTTGAAGACGCATGGCAACAAGCACATGTGCTTCGAGGTGCCCGACGTGCCGGCGGCGGTGGCCGCGCTGCGCGCCGCGGGCGCCGACATCGCATTCGAACTCACGGTCGACGGCAATCCCACGGCGTTCGTGCGCGATTGCGCCGGCAACCTGATCGAGTTCCTGCAGCCTTTCGAATCGCGTCCGGCGCGCCCGGCGCGTCCGGCCTGAACGCGACGATCCCTTCTCATCCGAACCCAGAGCACCCCATGATCCACCACCTCAAGAAAGGCCAGGCCGCTTCGGTCAAGGCCGACATCAACACCCAGGTGCGCAGCACCGTCGAAGGCATCCTGGCCGACATCGAAGCCCGCGGCGACGCGGCGGTGCGCGAGTGGAGCACCCGGTTCGACAACTGGTCGCCCGCATCCTTCCGCCTGGGCCAGGCCGACATCGACGCCTGCATCGCCGCGCTGTCGCCGCAGGCGCTGGCCGACATCAAGTTCGCGCAAGCGCAGATCCGCCGCTTCGCGCAGATCCAGAAGAGCTCGATGCACGACGTCGAGATCGAGACCCTGCCGGGCGTGGTGCTGGGCCACCGCAACATTCCGGTGAACTCGGTCGGTTGCTACATCCCCGGCGGCAAGTACCCGCTGATCGCCTCGGCCCACATGAGCGTGCTGACCGCCAAGGTGGCCGGCGTGAAGCGCGTGATCGCCTGCGCGCCTCCGTTCGAGGGCAAGCCCTGCCCGGAAATCGTCGCCGCCATGCACCTGGCCGGCGCCGACGAGATCTACTGCGTGGGCGGTGTGCAGGCGGTGGCCGCGATGGCCATCGGCACCGAGAGCATCGCTGCCGTCGACATGATCGTCGGCCCCGGCAATGCCTATGTGGCCGAGGCCAAACGGCAGCTCTTCGGCCGCGTCGGCATCGACCTGTTCGCCGGGCCGACCGAAACCATGGTGATCTGCGACGACACGGTCGACGCCGAACTGGTGGCGGTCGACCTGCTGGGCCAGGCCGAGCACGGACCGACATCGCCGGCCTACTGCATCACCACCAGCAAGAAGATTGCGGCCGAATTGCCGGCTGCGATCGAGAACGTTCTCAGCCGACTGGACACGGCCCCGGTGGCCAGCGTGGCCTGGCGCGACTGGGGTGAACTGATCCTCTGCGACACCGACGAGGAAGCGTTGCAGGAAGCCGAGCGGCTGTGCTCGGAGCACGTGCAGGTGATGACGCGCGACCCCGACTGGTATCTGCAGCGCATGACCCGCTACGGCGCGTTGTTCCTGGGCCACCGCACGAACGTCTCGTACGGCGACAAGGTGATCGGCACCAACCACACGCTGCCCACGCAGGGCGCGGGCCGCTACACCGGCGGGCTGTGGGTCGGCAAGTTCATCAAGACCCACACCTACCAGCGCGTGCTGAGCGACGAGGCCAGCGTGATGGTCGGCGAGGTCTGCTCGCGCCTGTGCGCGCTGGAGCACCTGGCGGGCCACAAGGAACAGGCCGACATCCGGGTACGCCGGCTCGCAGCGACGGCCTGAGCGGAGGGGAGCGCATGTCTGCAATGAATGGCAACAGCTACGACATCGTCGCAATGGGTGCCGGCCACAACGGCCTGGTCGCCGCCGCTTACCTGGCCAAGGCCGGCAAGAAGGTGCTGGTGCTGGAGCGCAAGTCCTACCCGGGCGGCGGCGTGTCGACGCGCCAGCTCAACACGCCCGGCTACTGGCACGACGAGCACAGCAGCGTGCACATCATGATCCAGGGCAACCCGATGCTGCGCCAGGACGAGCTCGGCCTGATCGGTCAGCACGGGCTGAAGTACCACTACTCGCCGGTGCCGCACGCGACGATCTTCCCGGATCAGTCGGCGCTCTTCACCTACAAGGACATCGACAAGACCTGCGAGTGTTTCGCCAAGGTCTCGGCCAAGGACGCCGAGACCTATCGCGGCTTCGTCAAGACGAGCCAGCAGGTCCTGCAGATGTTCATGCCGGGCCTGTATGCGCCGCCGCCGCCGCTGGGCGAGCTCGTCGCGATGCTCGATCGCAGCGACGAAGGCCGGTTGATGCTGGACTACATGAACCGCGACTGCCTGGACCTGGTCAACCAGCTCTACGAGAGCGACAGGATCAAGATCCACCTGCTGCGCCTGGTGAGCGAGAACCTGCAGGCGCCGAGCGAGCTCGGCACCGGCATGGGCGTGCTGCTGATGCCCGGCATCATCCACACCTATGGCGTGTCGCAGCCCATCGGCGGCAGCGGCAAGCTCACGGAATCGCTGGTGCGCTGCATCGAGAGCCATGGCGGCGAGGTGCGCTGCAATGCCGAGGTCGCCAGGATTCTCACCCGCGGTGGCCGCGCCACGGGCGTCCAGCTTGCCGATGGCGAGCAGATCATGGCGCGCGACGCGGTCATCGGCGCGCTCCACCCGCATGTCATCCGCAAGTTCGTCGAGGGCGTGCCCGAGCCGGTGTTGGCGCGCGCCGAACGCGCCACGCTGGCGCCGTTTTCCATCATGGTCAGCCACTACGACCTGAAGGAGAACGTCAGGTACCACGCCGGCGAGGAGGTCGGCTACGCGACGATGCTCGAGTTCATGGCGACCGACCGCCTGGACGAGATGCTGGCCGACTTCGACGGCCTCAAGCGCGGCCTGATCACCGAACGGCGCCTGTGCGCGGGCGGCGACGAGAGCATCGGCGACAAGACCCGCGTGCCGGCGGGCGCCGGCATGTTCCACGGCATCACCTTCGCGCCCTACAGCGTCAAGGACGAGCGCTGGGCCGGCAGGCACTGGGACGAGTTCAAGGAAGAGATCGGCGACCTCTCGCTGGCGCACTACCGCAAGTTCGTTTCCAACCTCACTGATGACAACATCATCGCCCGCAGCATCGTCAGCCCGGTGGACCTGGAGCGGTCCAGCCCCAACAGCATGATGCGCGGCGACGTGCACGGCGTGGCGCCGTACTTCTATCAAAGCGCCGGGCACCGGCCGACACCCGATCTGGGCCAGTTCACCGTGCCCGGGGTCGAGCGCCTGTATCTCGCGGGCCCGTTCCAGCACCCGGGCGGCGGCGTCTACGGCGCCGGTCGCGCGACCGCGATCAGGATGTTCGAGCAGCTCGGCATGGATTTCGCAGCCGTGAGCGGTGGCGCGCGGCAGGACCTGGGCGTGCCGGCCACGGTGTCCGCGGCCCGGGCCAGCGGTGGCATGGTCTTGCGCGGCGCGGCCGATGAAGAGCTGATGAACGTCGAGTCGCTCACGCGCGTCGGCAACGAGCTGGTCGTCAAGGGCAAGAGCTTCGGCACCCTGCCGATGGAGGCGCGCCTGGATGCGGCTTCGGCGCGCGCCGGTCTGAAGATGCTGGGGCTGAAGCAGGCGGCTTTCCTGGCGACGCTGCCGTTCCGCAAGGGGGACCGGAAGTGAGCCATGTCGTCGTCACCGGATCCCAGGGCTTCGTCGGCCGGGCGCTGGTCGAGCGCCTGCTGCGGGACGGCCTGAACGGCACGCCGGTCACCCGGCTGTCGCTGGTCGACATCGCCTTCGACGCGGCGCATGCCGATGCGCGCGTGCGGCAGGTGGGCGGCAGCATCGCCGATGCAGGCGTGCGCGCGCGGCTTTATGCGACGCCGGTGGATGCCGTGTTCCATCTCGCCAGCATTCCCGGCGGTGCGGCCGAGAAGAACTATGCGCAGGGCCGCGCGATCAATCTCGACGCCACGCTCGGGCTGCTCGAAGATCTGCGCGGCCAGGCCGTCGCGGGCCGGCCGGCGCCGCGTTTCGTGTTCGCCAGCACGGTGGCCGTCCATGGCGAGCAGCTGCCGCCGCAGGTCGACGAACACACGCTGCCGGCCCCGGCCCTGAGCTACGGTGCGCACAAGCTGATGGGCGAGTACCTGGTGGCCGACGCTTCGCGCCTGGGCTGGGTAGAGGGCTGTTCGCTGCGCCTGCCCGGCGTGGTGGCGCGCCCCGGCGACGGCGCCGGCCTGATGTCGGCCTTCATGAGCCAGTTGTTCTGGAAGCTCGCTGCCGGCCAGCCGCTCACGGTGCCGGTCTCGCCCGGGGGCGTGGCCTGGTGGATCTCGGTCGGCGCCTGCGTGGACAACCTGCTGCATGCGGCCTGTGTCGACCCGCAGCGTTTCAATGCCCGCCGCAGCTACCAGATGCCCGTGCTGCGGCTGACGATCCAGCAAGTGGTGGACGCGCTCGCCGAGCGCTTCGGCGCCGACCGGCGTGCGCTGGTCAGCTACGCCCCCGACGCCTTCATCGAACGCCTGTTCGCCGCCTATCCACCCCTGTCGACGCCGCAGGCCGAAGCGCTCGGCCTGGCCCACGACGGCACGGTCCAGCAACTCATCACCCGGGCCATGGCCGACTGAGCGCCTGACCCACTGAAAGGAAACCAACCATGAACATCGTCGGACTCGACGCACTCGTCTTCGGTGTCGAAGACATGGCCGCCGGCAGGCAGTACCTGCTCGACTACGGCCTGAAGGAAACCGAGGCCTCGGCCGCGGGCGGCAACTACGAGGCGCTGGACGGCACGGCCGTGGTGCTGCGCCACGCCAGCGATCCCGGCCTCCCCAAGGCCAATGCGCCGTCGCCCAACCTGCGCGAGACGATCTACGGCGTGGCCGACGCCGCGACCCTGGCCGCGATCGCCGACAACCTGGGGCAGGACCGCGCGCTCGCGACCGACGCCGAAGGCACGATCCATACCGTCGACGACGGCGGCTATGCGATTGCGTTCCGCGTCACGCGCCGGCGCGCGATCGTCGCACCGCACATCGGCATCAACGTGCCGGGCCAGATGCCGGGCCGCGCACCCAACGTCTGCGCCGCCGACAAGGACGAAGTGATGCTGCCGCGTTCGCTGTCGCACGTCGTCTACTTCGTGCCCGACGTCGCCAAGGCTCAGGCCTTCTACGAGCAACGGCTCGGCTTTCGGGTGACCGACCGCTTCATCGGCCTCGGGCCCTTCATGCGCCCGGCCGGCACGCTGGATCACCACACCTTGTTCATGATCCAGAGCTTCAACGACCACATGGTCGGCATGAACCATTTCACCTTCCACCTCGGTTCGGCGCACGAGGTGCTGCATGCCGGCTGGCGCTTCGCGCAGAAGGGCTACAAGAGCTTCTGGGGCCCGGGCCGCCACGTCATGGGCAGCAACTACTTCTGGTACTTCAACAGCCCCTTCGGCGGCACCATGGAGTTCGACGCCGACATGGACCTGCACGACGACAGCTGGACGCCGCGCGCCATGCCGCCGGGCGCCGACAACTCGCAGATCTTCCTGTTCGAGCACCGCCCGAAATGGGCGCCTGGCGAGTGATGACGAAGATGCTGTGCCGCATTTCCGACCTGCCCGATGGCGGCGCGCGCGGCCTGCTGCGACAGGGCAACGACGACCAGGTGTTCGCCGTGCGGCAGGGCGACGAGGTCTTCGTCTGGCGCAACGACTGCCCGCACGACCACCGGCCGCTCGAGTACCGGCAGGACCAGTTCCTGTCGGGCGACGGACGGCACATCGTCTGCTACGCCCATTCGGCGCATTTCGATATCCGCAGCGGCCATTGCTTTGCCGGCCCCTGCGAGGGGAAGGCGCTGATCCCGGTGCCGACCCGCATCGACAACCTTGGCGTGGTGTGGATCGGCGACGCGCTGCCCACACCCTTCGATTCGATCTAGAGGCTGAGCTCACCATGTTCCAGTACTTTCCCTCCAACTACGTTTGGAGCCTGTCCACGATGATCGCCCTGACCCATGGCGGCAACATCGGCGAGGTGGACGCGATGTGCGCGCCCCTCCTCGAAGCGGCGCGCGCGGGCGACGACCCCGGCACGCTGGCCTTCTACGAGGCCTGGAAGGGCGGCGGCGACAAGTTGATCGCGCTCGCCGAGGCTGACCTCGCCAAGGGCCACAGGCTGTCGGCAGGCGAGAAGCTCGGCCGCGCCGCACTGTATTGCGGCATTGCCGAACGCATGCAGGCGCATGGTTTCGAGCAGCGCCTGGCGATGTACCAGCGCTCGCTGGTGCTGTTTGCCCAGGCTCGCGAGTTGGCGCGCGAGAACTGCGAGCGCGTCGAGATCCCGTACGGCGACGCACACCTGAGCGCCCTGTACGTGCGCGCCGAAAACGTGAGCGGCCCGGCCCCCATCGTCGTCGTGATGAACGGTCTCGACAGCACCAAGGAGATGCTGCAGAAAAGCGTCATGGGCACGATGCTCGCCCGCCGCGGCCTGTCGGCGCTCTTCGTGGACCAGCCCGGCACCGGCGAGGCCTTGCGCCTGCACGAGTTGCCGGCCGTGCCCGAGTCCGAGGTCTGGGCCTCCAGGGTCGTCGACTGGCTGGTCCAGCGGCCCGATGTCGATGCCATGCGCATCGGCGCCCTGGGCGTCTCGCTGGGCGGTTACTACTGCCCGCGCGCCGTCGCCTTCGAGCCGCGCTTCGCCTGCGGCGCCGTCTGGGGCGCCAACCACGACTGGCGCGAGGTTCAACGAGCGCGCCTGAAGCGCGAAGGCGAGAACCCGGTGCCGCACTACTGGAAGCACGTGCAATGGGTCTTCGGCGCCAGGGACATCGACGACTTCCTGGCCAAGGCCGAGGCCATGCATCTGAACGGCGTGCTGGATCGCATCCGGGTTCCCTTCCTCGTGACCCATGGCGAGAACGACCGGCAGATCCCGCTCAAGTACGCGCACCAGACCTACGAGCAACTGGTCAACAGCCCGCGGCGCGATCTGATGATCTTCACCGCCCGTGAAGGCGGCGTCGAACACAGCTCGCTGGACAACCCCCACAACGCCGGCAATCAGATCGCGGATTGGCTGGCCGAACAACTCGGCGGCAACGTCGCCTAAGGAAATTTGCGTCATGACACTGGTCAACAAGGTTCTGATCGTCGGCGGCGGCATTGGCGGCATGTGCGCCGCCATTCAACTGCGCAAGCACGGCGTCGCCGTCGATCTGGTCGAGCTCAATCCGGAATGGACGGTCTACGGCGCGGGCATCACCGTCAGCGGCCCGACCCTGCGTGCGCTGCGCACGGTGGGCGTGGTGGACGAGGTGCTCGCGCGCGGCGGCCACTGGTCCGCGATCGACATCTGCGCCGCCGATGGGACGGTGACGGCCACCGTGCCCGTTGCGCCTGCGGTGGGCGCAGAGGATCTGCCGCCGGCCGGCGGCATCATGCGGCCGGTGCTGGCCGACATCCTGAGCCGCGCCACGCGCCAGGCCGGCACGACCGTCCGCCTCGGCCTCACGTTCGAGTCGATTGCGCAGGACGAGCACGGCGTGGACGTCGTCTTCAGCGACGGCACGCGCGGCCGCTATGACCTGGTGATCGGCGCCGATGGCGTCAATTCGAAGGTCCGTGAAGCCGTGTTCCCGGGTGCCCCGATCCCGAAGTTCACCGGCCAGGGCTCCTGGCGCGCCGTGGTGCCGCGCACGCGGCAGAACTCCACCATCTACATGGGCCGGTCCACCAAGGCGGGCCTGAATCCGGTGAGCGAGACCGAGAGCTACCTGTTCGTGCTCGACCCGCGCGACGGCCTCGAGTTTCTTCCGGTTGATCGATGGCCCAGCCTGCTGGCCGAGTTGTTGTCCGAGTTCGGCGGTGCCATCGGCGAGATTCGCAGCGGCCTGCTCGACGGCAGCCTGCCGCAGCACCGCATCGTCTATCGCCCGCTGGCCGGCCTGATGTTGTCGGCGCCGTGGCATCGCGGCCGCGTCGTCCTGCTCGGTGACGCGGTCCATGCGACCACGCCGCACCTGGCCTCCGGCGCGGGCATCGCGGTCGAAGGCGCGGTGGTGCTGGCGGATGAGCTGGCGCGCTGCCACTTCCTCGAGGGAGCGCTGACTGCCTATGCGGGCCGCCGTTACGACCGGGCGCGACTGGTGGTCGGTAGCTCGATGCGAATGGGTGAGATCGAGCAGTCCGGCGGCTCGAAGGAAGAACACACCGAGGTCATGGTGCATGCGATGCGTGCACTGACCGCATCCATTTGACCCGCGACCAGGAATCATCGACATGAACCATTCAACGTCCGCGCGCGTGGCCTTGGTGACCGGCGCCGCCGGTGGCTTGGGCCAGGCCTTTGCATTGCGCTTGGCCGAGGCCGGTCACCGGCTGGTGTTGACCGACCGGCTGTCGTGTGCCGATATCGCGGGCAGGATCTGCGCGCAAGGCGGAGAGGCCATCGAGCTGGCCTGCGACCTGGCGGACCTGGCCGACGTGCAACGCTTTGCCGCCGCGGCGCCGGCGCAGGCCGGCCGGATCGACGTGCTGGTCAACAACGCGGCCTTCATGCCGATGCGTGCGCTGGCCGAGATCACGCCCGCGCTGTGGCGCCAGATCATGACGGTCAACGTCGATGCGCCGCTGTTCCTGGCACAGGCGCTGGCGCCGCAGATGGCCGCGCGCGGCTGGGGTCGCATCATCAACCTGGCGTCCAGCACCGTCTGGGGCCCGCCCCCGGGCATGTCGGCCTATGCCACCAGCAAGATGGCCGTGGTCGGCCTCACGCGCGCGCTGGCCTCGGAACTGGGCGGGCAGGGCATCACCGTGAACGCCATCTCGCCCGGACTCACTCGCCACGCCGGCAGTGCCGCGAACATTCCGGCCGAAGCCTTCGAGGGTGTGCGCGCGCGCCAGTTCATTCCGCGCACCGAACTGCCCGACGACCTGACCGGCGCGCTGGCCTTCCTCGCCAGCGACGCCGCCGGCTTCATCACCGGCCAGGTCCTGAACGTGGATGGCGGCGGCTTCGGATTCTGAACTCAAAGGAAACAAGTGAGATGAGCAAAGACAGCAACCCTCTCAAAGGTTGGCGGGTCGACCGATCGGCGATCCGCCACCTGGGTGTCGGCCTGCAGCGTCCCGAATGCATCCTGGCCGAGCGCGACGGCACGATCTGGACGGCCGACGCGCGCGGCGTGATGCGCATCGACGCCGATGGCGCACAGACCTTGGTCCGGCAGCGGGGCGTCGCGGACCGGTCGCTCACGGCCGAATCGGCCGTGCTGGGCGGCAGCCTGCCCAACGGCATCGCCTTCGACCGCGACGGCAACATCGTCATCGCCAACTTCGGCACCGACGCGATCGAGCTGATGACACGCGATGGCCAGTTGCGCACGCTCTATGACAGCGTCGACGGCCAGCCGCTGGGCAAGACCAACTTCGTGCTGTGCGACCGGCGCGGCCGGATCTGGTTCACCGTGACCACGCGCGAAGTGCCGTGGACGAAGTCGATCAACGCCAGGACCGCCGACGGCTATGTCGGCGTGATCGACGAGCGCGGCATCCGCATCGTGGCCGACGGCTTCGTCGGTACCAACGAGATCCGCTTCGACGCGAGCGAAGAATGGCTGTATGTCGTCGAAACCAATGCACGGCGGATATCGCGCTTGCGCGTGGACGACGATGCACGGGTGAGCGCGCGGGAAGTCTTCGGCCCGAGCGATCTCGGCGGCTTCCCGGACGGCTTCGCCTTCGACGCCTTCGGCAACCTGTGGATCACCCTGGTGCTCACGGAGCGCCTGGTCGCGCTCACGCCCGACGGCGAATTGCTGACCCTGCTCGACGACGGAAACCCGGCTGCGCTGGCCAGCTACGAGCAGCACTACGCCGACGGCACGGTGACGCCCGAACTGATGGGCGCCTGCCGGGGCACGCTGGCACCCATGATGGCCAGCCTGACCTTTGGCGGGCCGGATCTGCAAACGGTCTACCTGGGCAGCCTGATGGGTACCACGCTGCCCAGTTTCCGCTCGCCGGTGGCCGGACTGGCGATGTCACACTGGCGGCCTGGATGACCCCCACGTTTCCCCACTTCGTGTGGGTCACTGCCTCCCGAAGGGGGCCGCAGGCCGCCCCGTCCGTGCGAAGCGCGGACTTCGCCGCGCTGGCGGCCCGGCGCCGGCCCTAGCGGCACGCCTCGCAATACAAAACAACCAGACAAAGAGACAAACATGTTCGACTCTCCCGTTCCTTCCGATCCGGCCGCGACCCCAGCGAGCCGACCGGCGCCGCGCCCGATCCAGGCCTTCATCCTGCTGATCACCAGTGGCCTCACGGTGCTCGTCACGGCCATCCTCGGGCCGAGCCTGCCGGCCATGCAGGCGCACTTCGCCGATGTGCCCAGCGCCGACTTCCTGGTCCCGCTCACGATGACCGCGCCGATGCTCATGATGGCCGGCCTGAGCGTGTTCGCCGGCGAGTTGGCCGACCGCTTCGGCCGCAAGCGATTGCTGGTGGTCGCCACGCTGCTGTACGCGTTGGTGGGCACCGCGCCGCTCTACCTGCAGTCGCTGGGCGCGATCATCGCCAGTCGCTTCGCCCTGGGCATCATGGAAGCCGTGCTGATGACGGTCAGCACCACGATGATCGGCGACTACTACAGCGGCGCGAAGCGCGAGCGCTTCATGTCGCTGCAGACCACCGTGTCGGCATCGTCGGCGTTCCTGCTGAACATGGTGGGCGGCGTGGTCGCCGAGCACGGCTGGCGTGCGCCCTACGCGGTGTTCGCGCTGAGCCTGCTGCTGGCGCCGCTGATGGCGATCTACCTGTGGGAACCGCAAAGCCGCGCCAGCATGACCGCCGAGCAGGTCGCCGAAGACAGCCGTGGTTTTCGCCCGGGCCTGCTCGTCTTCACCTGCGTGCTGTCCTTCCTGAACGGCATCATGTTCCTGACCGTGCCGGTGCATTTCGGCTACCTGCATGGCGCCATCGGGGTGCAGTCTCCTTCTGCGATCGGCTTCGCCTATGGACTCAACAGCCTCGGGGTGATCGCAGGCACCCTGTTGTTCGGCTGGGTGCTGGCAGGGCGGCTGCGCGTGGCATTCCAGCTCGCGACTGGCGCGCTGGTGGCCGGCATCGGCTTCGTGCTGATGCAGTCCGCCGACAGCTACGCAGCCCTGACGGTCGCCGGCATGGTCAACGGCCTGGGTGCCGGCATCACGCTGCCGGCCCTGGTGACCTGGAACATGCGAGGACTGCCGGTCTCGCGCCGCGGCATGGGCACCGGTGCGTTCCAGTCGGGTTTCTTTCTCGGCCTGTTCGTCAACCCGATCGTGATCGTGGCGCTCGAAAAGGGCCTGGTCGTCCCGCGTGCCCAGGCCGTCGGCCTGGTCGGCTTCGTGCTGGTCGCGCTGGCCATCGTTGCGGCCATGGCGGGTGCGGCGCGGCGTCGACCGGCGCCACAATTCGGAGCTTGATCGATGACGATGCACGTGAACCCCTCCCCCAAGCCCGCACTGCCGGGCAGTCGCGGAACCCGGCTGGCCGGCAAGGTCGCCGTGGTCACCGGCATCGGCGCCGGCATCGGGCGCGGCTGTGCCCTTCTGTTCGCCCAGCAAGGGGCCCAGGTGATCGGCTGCGACATCGATGCGGCGGCCGCGCAGGCCACGCTGGACACTGCCGCGTCGCAGGGCCTGACGATGCACAGCCTACACCCGCTGGACCTGACGCAGCCCGAGCAGGTTCGCCGGTTGATGGCGCATGCGGCCAAGCTTTGCGGCGGCATCGACATCGTCGTCAACGCCGCCGCCTTCGGTGCTTTCCAGTGGCTGGAGCAAATGGATTACGAGAGCCAGTGGCGCAAGACGCTGACCGGCGAAGTCGACATCGTGTTCCTGGCGGCCCAGGCTGCCTGGCCGTATCTGAAAGCGCGCGGCGGCGGCTCGATGATCAACTTCGCGTCGGCCAACGCGCGCATGGCGTTGCCGCTGTCGCCGGCGCTCGCGCATTGCGCCGGCAAGGGAGCGGTGCTGGCCATGTCGCGCCAACTGGCCATGGAAGGCGGGGCGCACGGCATCCGCGTCAATACGATCTCGCCGGCGCTGGTCGAAACGGCGGCGACCCGCGAGCCGCTCGACAACATACCCGGCTTTCGCGAGCAGGCGCTGCAAAAGTTCATGCTCAAGCGGCTGGGCCAACCGGAAGACGTTGCCTGGTGCGCCGTCTTTCTGGCCTCCGACGAGTCGAGCTGGGTCACCGCGGCCGACTTCGCGATCGATGCCGGCGCCACCGCCTGGTAGACACCCGGTCGAAGACTGCGCGCCCGCTCGACGCCGCTGCTACATTGCCGCGGCGCGCGGCGGACGCTTTTGCAGCAGGGGCTCGCTCACGCCCTGCACGCCGACCAGTCCCAGCACCGTCAGCAGAGAGTTCTGCGCGCCTTTCCAGCCATCCGTCACGTCGATCCATTCGCCGAGCGCATGGAAACCGCCGGTCTTGCCGCCGCCGCCGATGATGATGGCCGGGATGCCGAGCGCCATCGGCACGTTGGCGTCCGTGCTCGCGCCGGAGAGCAGCGTCTTGTGGCCGAACACGCTGTTGGCGCGGACGGCGGCTTCCACGATCACCGAATCGGCCGCGGTTCGGCCACCGGGGCGATCGCCGATGAGCTTGTTCGTGACAGCCAGCGTGTTCACGTTCCAGCGCTTGTTCTCCTCGATCACGGCCTCGTCCACTGCGGCCAGGATCTTCTTCTCGGTTTCGAGCAGCGGCTCCATGGCATCCGAGCGGATGTCCACGGCCATGCGCGCATCCGGCGCGATGGTGTTGACCGAGGTGCCGCCCCCCACCGTGCCGACGGTGAAGGTCGTCTTGGGGAAGGTCGGCGTCTTGATGTCGGCGATCTTGGCGATCGCGCGGCCCATGCCGTGGATTGCACTCGGCACCTGGCCGAACGCCACGTAGCTGTGGCCGCCCGGGCTCTTGAAGGTGAATTCGTAGCGGCGGCTGCCGGTGCCCAGGATCAGCACGCTGCCGTCGGGTGCCGGCTCGAGCCCGACCATGCCGTCGATGTCGCGGTGCTCGGCAAAAATCTGCTTCATGCCTCGCAGATTGCCCAGCTCTTCTTCGCCGACGTTGCCCACGAAGAGCAGGTCGCCGACCGTCTGGACCTTGTTGTCGTTGAGCACCTTGAGCCACGAGAGCAGCACCGACAGGCCGCGCACATCGTCCGAGATGCCGGGTGCGTAGAGCTTGCCGTCGCGCTCCTTGACTTTGACATCGGTGCCGGCCGGAAACACGGTATCGAGGTGTGCCGAGATCAACAGCTTGGGTCCGTTGCCCGTGCCCTTGCGCAGGCCGACCACATTGCCTTCCGCGTCGATGTGCGCATCTGCGAGTCCGAGCGCCTTCATGCGCGCGAGGTAGGCCTCGGCGCGCTTCTGCTCCTTGAATGGCGGCGCCTCGATCTCCGTCAGCATCTTCAGGTCTTCCACCGAGCGCTCGTGGTCGGCCTTGACCGCGTCGAGCAGTTTCGCGATGGCAGGCGATCCCGTGAGCTGCGTGTAGGCCTGGTCGACCGCCGGCTTGACCTGCACCGGCGTCGGCGCCACCGCGTTGAAGCTCTGGGCCTGTGCGGCGCTGGCGGCCAGCAGCGCGACGGCCGAGGCGAGGTGGGCGAGTCGAGTACCGAGGATGCGGGACATGGTGCGATCAGTGAGTGTGGACGGCAGGTCGACATTCTTTCGCTTTGCGGCCTGCACCGCTCTCCTTTAATCTAGCGTGCTGTGAGCTTCTCTAACAGCGGCCGCCGCCACATCCCTACCACCCGCGCGCTGGTGGTGTTCGATGCCGTGGCGCGCCATCACGGCCTGAGCAAGGCGGCCGAGGCGCTGAGCCTCACGCACGGCGCCGTCAGCCAACAGTTGCGCCTGCTCGAAGACCAGCTCGGCGTGCAACTGGTGCAGCGCACTTCGCGCGGCTCCCGGCTCACCGAAGCCGGCCGGCGCTACCACGCCCAGATTTCGGGTGATCTGTTGCGGCTGGAGAACCACACCCTCGAAGCGATGGCACAGCGGCCCGACGGCGTGAGCCTGCTGGTGGGCGCGGTGCCGGTGCTGGCCGAGCGCTGGCTGATCCCGCGGCTGCCCGCATTCGCGCAGCGCGAGCCGAGCTGCAGCCTGCACCTGCAGGTGTTCCCGACGCAGATCTACATGCCCGAACCGGCCTTCGACGTCGCGGTGCAATACGACGATGCCGTGTGGCCTGGCGCCCTGGTGCTGCCCCTCATGCAGGAGCAATGCGTGGCCGTGTGCGCGCCGCAGGCCAGCGGCCGGCGCGCCATGGCACGCGGCGACTTCCGCGGCGCCACGCTGCTGCAACTGACCTCGCGACTCGGCGGGTGGGAAGAATGGTTCGCGCAGGCCGGCGTCGACCGTGTCCCGGTGAACACGGCGGCAGGGCACCGCTTCGACCTGTTCTCGATGCTGGTCGAGGCGGTGCGGGCCGATCTCGGTGTCGGGCTCGTACCGCGCTATTTCGCCTGGCGCGAGTTGCAGGCAGGCGACCTGGTGCTGGCCCATCCGCACGTGGGACACGGTCAGCGGGGCTACAGCGTCTTCGTGGCGCCGCACCGGGCGCAAGACCCGCTGGCGGCGGCGTTCACGGCTTGGCTCGCCGAGACGGCGGCGGCCGAGTCTTTTCCGGATGGTGGTGTTCCACGATCCAGGCCTTGAGCGCTGTCTCGAGCAAGGCCGTCTGCGCGTGACATCAGGGTTTTACCGAATCACCGGTCCGGGGATTCGGACGGGATTTGCGTTCCGAATCCGGATCATCGGCAGGCCCTGCCCGTCATCCTCATTTCATTCCTCGTGAAATCAATGACTTAGCGCGCTCCGGGCGCCTTGCGCCGCGTGGCACATCGATTGCTCAGCACCAGAGGCCCGGCTGCGTCGCCCGACGCGGATCTGGCCCAGGACACAGGAGACAAATCGATGAGCACCATGGGTGAGCTTGACCCCGCGCCGCACGCATGCCGCTAGAACTCGCTTTCGAGGTCGTGGGATCGGGGCCTCCGGTGGTGATCCTGCATGGCCTCTTCGGTGCCGGACGCAACTGGACCCACGTCGCGCAGTCGCTGGCTGCGAACTACCGCATCTACCTGCCCGACGCGCGCAACCACGGCGCCTCGCCGTGGGCCCCATCGATGTCGTACGCCGAGATGGCGCAGGACGCGCTGGCGCTCATCGAGCGGGAGCAACTGCAGCGGCCCTTCGTCGTCGGCCACAGCATGGGCGGCAAGACGGCGATGACGCTGGCGCTCTCGCACCCGCAAGCCGTCGGCGGCGTGGCCGTGATCGACATCGCCCCTGAAAGCTATGCGGGCCAGTTCTCCTCGTACATGTCGGCCATGCGCAACCTCGACATGGCCGGCGCGGCCGGCCGCCACGAGATCCGCCGGGCACTGGCCGAAAGCCTCTGCGCCGATGCGCCGGTGGACTTCCTGATGCAGAACCTGCGCCGGGAGCGCGACCGCTTCGACTGGCGGCTCAATCTGCTGGCGACGGGCCTGTGCATGCGCGATCTCTGCGACTTTCCAGCGTCGCTGCGCAATGCCCGCTACGACGGGCCGGCGCTCTTCATTGCCGGCGCGGAGTCCGACTACCTGCAGCCCGCATCCAAGCCCGGCATCCGGGCGTTGTTTCCCGGCGCCGAGTTCCAGCGCATTGCGGATGCCGGCCACTGGGTGCACGCGGACCAGCCGGACGCCCTCCTGGGCGGACTCAACGACTGGCTGTGCGCCGTCTGCGCGCTGGCCCAGAACTGATCGTGGCCATACCTCTACAGACATACGGAGATCGCATCGTGTCCGACAACCTGAGCGAAGCCGCTCTCGACTACCACCGCTTTCCCACGCCCGGCAAGATCTCGGTGAACCCGACCAAACCGATGGCCACGCAGCGCGATCTCGCGCTCGCCTATTCGCCCGGCGTGGCCGATGCCTGCATGGAGATCGCGCGCGACCCCGCCGAGGCCATGAACCTCACCTCGCGCGCCAACCTGGTGGCGGTCATCACCAACGGCACGGCCGTGCTGGGCCTGGGCAACATCGGCGCGCTGGCCGGCAAGCCGGTGATGGAAGGCAAGGGCTGCCTGTTCAAGAAGTTCGCCGGTATCGACGTGTTCGACATCGAGCTCGACGAGACCGACCCCGACGCGCTCATCGACACCATCGCGCGCATGGAGCCCACCTTCGGCGGCATCAACCTCGAGGACATCAAGGCGCCCGAGTGCTTCTACATCGAGAAGAAGCTGCGCGAGCGCATGAAGATCCCGGTCTTCCATGACGACCAGCACGGCACCGCCATCGTCGCTGCCGCCGCCATCCTCAACGCGCTGCAGCACGTGAAGAAGGACATCCGCGAAGTCAAGCTGGTGGCCTCGGGCGCCGGCGCGGCGGCACTGGCCTGCCTCGACCTGATCGTGAGCCTCGGCCTGCCGATGCACAACATCTACGTCGCGGACAGCGCGGGCGTGGTCTACACCGGCCGCAAGGAGCAGATGGACCCGAACAAGGCCCGCTATGCGCAGGAGACTTCGGCGCGCAAGCTGGCTGACGTGATCGGCGGCGCCGACATCTTCCTCGGCCTCTCGGCCGGCGGCGTGCTCAAGCCCGAGATGGTCAGGGAGATGGCGCGCGATCCGATCATTCTCGCGATGGCCAACCCGACGCCGGAGATCCTGCCGGAAGACGCGCTGGCCGCGCGCCCCGACGCCATCCTCGGCACCGGCCGTTCGGACTATCCGAACCAGGTCAACAACGTCCTGTGTTTCCCGTTCATCTTCCGCGGCGCGCTCGACGTCGGCGCCACCACCATCAACGAAGAGATGAAGCTCGCCGCCGTGCGCGCCATCGCGCAGCTCGCGCACGCCGAGATTCCCGACGTGGTGGCGCAAGCCTATGGCGCTCTCGGCCTGCGCTTCGGCCGCGACTACCTGATTCCCAAGCCCTTCGATCCGCGCCTGATCGAAGCCGTCGCGCCCGCGGTGGCCCAGGCGGCGGTCGACAGCGGCGTCGCGACGCGGCCGATCGCCGACATGAAGGCCTACCGCCAGCGGCTGTCGCAGTTCGTCTACCAGTCGGGCAGCAGCATGCAGCCGCTGTTCGCGGCCGCCAAGCAGTCGCCCAAGCGCGTGGTCTACGCCGAGGGCGAGGACGAGCGCGTGCTGCGCGCCGCGCAGGTGGTGGTGGACGAGTGCCTCGCGCGGCCGCTGCTGCTGGGCCGCCCCGAGGTGATCGCCGAGCGCATCTCGCAGTACGGCCTGCGCCTCGAGCTGGGCCGCGACTGCGAAACCGTCGACCCGCTCGACCCCGCCGTGCACGGCGACGCGGCCGAGGCCTACTACCAGCTCAAGCGCCGCGATGGCGTCTCCCGCGTGGTGGCGCAGACCGAGATGCGCAGCCGCGGCACGCTGCTGGCGGCGATGCTGGTGCGCCAGGGGCGCGCCGACGCCATGCTGTGCGGCACGCTCGGCGGCTACGGCGACCACCTGCGCCACGTGCGCGACGTGATCGGCCTGCGTCCCGGCACCAAGACCCTGGCCGCCATGCAGATGCTGATGCTGCCGGGCCGCCAGCTCTTCATCTGCGACACGCACGTCAACCGCGATCCCGATGCGGCGCAGGTCGCCGAGATCGCGCTGCTCGCCGCCGAAGAGGTGCGCCGCTTCGGCGTGACGCCGAGCGTCGCGCTGCTGTCGCACTCGAACTTCGGCGGCTCGGATGCGGCCTCGGCCGTGAAGATGCGCGAGGCGCTCGCGCTCATCAAGGCGCGCGATCCGCAGCTCGCGGTGGAAGGCGAGATGCGCGGCGACGCGGCGCTGTCCAAGTCGATCCTCGACCGCGAGTTCCCGGATTCGGCGCTGGAGGCCGAGGCCAACGTGCTCATCATGCCCAACGTCGACGCCGCCAACATCTCCTACAACCTGCTGCGCATGGCGGCCGGCAGCGGCATCACGGTGGGCGGCATCCTGCTGGGCGCGGCGCGCTCGGTGCACATCCTCACGCCCTCGTCCACCGTGCGGCGCATCGTCAACATGACGGCGCTGGCGGTGGTCGACGCCAACTCGCAGCGCGGCGCGGCCCTCGCGAGCCGCCACGCCGCCGGCGTCTGAAACCTTCCAGGAGTTCACCCATGGACCACCAACCCGTACCCAAGCCCTTCTACAAGTCCCTGTACTTCCAGGTCGTCACCGCGATCGTCATCGGCGTTCTGCTGGGTCACTTCTATCCACAGACCGGTGCGGCGATGAAGCCGCTGGGCGACGGCTTCATCAAGCTGATCAAGATGCTGATCGCACCGATCATCTTCTGCACCGTGGTGGTCGGCATCGCCGGCATGGAGGACATGAAGAAGGTCGGCAAGACCGGCGGCCTGGCGCTGCTGTACTTCGAGATCGTCAGCACCGTTGCGCTGATCGTGGGGCTGGTCATCATCAACATCGTGCGGCCGGGCGCCGGCATGAACGTCGACGTGAGCCAGCTCGACACCAAGGCGATCGCCGCCTACACGGCGCCGGGGCAGATGCAGGGCACGGTCGAGTTCCTGACGAACATCATCCCGAACACCGTGGTCGATGCCTTCGCCAAGGGCGAGATCCTGCAGGTGCTGCTCTTCGCCGTGCTGTTCGGCTTCGCGCTGCACAAGTTCGGCGGCCGCGGCACGCTGGTGTTCGACTTCATCGAGAAGTTCTCCCACGTGCTGTTCGTCATCGTCGGCTACATCATGAAGGTGGCACCGATCGGCGCTTTCGGGGCGATGGCCTTCACCATCGGCAAGTACGGCGTCGGCTCGCTGCTGCAGCTCGGCCAGCTGATGGCGACCTTCTACGCCACCTGCCTGGTCTTCATCTTCGTCGTCCTCGGCGGCATCGCACGGGCGCATGGCTTCAGCATCTGGAAGTTCATCAAGTACATCAAGGAGGAGCTCTTGATCGTGCTGGGCACCTCCTCGAGCGAATCGGTGCTGCCGCGCATGATGGCCAAGCTGGAGAACCTGGGCGCCAGGAAGTCGGTGGTCGGACTGGTCATCCCGACCGGCTATTCGTTCAACCTCGACGGCACCTCGATCTACCTGACGATGGCGGCCGTGTTCATCGCGCAGGCCACCAACACCAACATGACCCTGATGCAGCAGATCACCTTGCTGCTGGTGCTGCTGCTGACCTCCAAGGGCGCGGCCGGCGTGACCGGCAGCGGCTTCATCGTGCTCGCCGCCACCCTGTCGGCCGTCGGGCACGTGCCGGTGGCCGGCCTGGCGCTGATCCTGGGCATCGACCGCTTCATGTCGGAAGCCCGCGCGCTGACCAACCTGATCGGCAACGGCGTCGCCACCGTCGTGGTGGCCAAGTGGACCAGGGAGCTGGACGCCGAGCGCATGAAGCGCGTCCTGGACAACGAGACGCCCGCTCCGGCCGAAGCGCCCGAGGCGGTGCTGGGACAGGTCGAGACCCCCATGCCCGTGGCCCAGGCGCGCTGAACGTCGCTGTGCGTCGCCGGCGGCATGGGCGTGGCGCTGGCCAGTGGCGGGCCCGAGCGACCCGAGTCCGACACGCGCGCCACCGGGCAGTCACCGATGCGGCCCCACCCGACCTTGTGCAATAACGCGCTCATGATTTCATGGGAGCCGGCCCGGCGCTTCGATCTGCCTTTCGAGACTCGGAAAAAGCGCTGGCGCGGCCTGCCGCGCTGGTGCGGCGCGCTGGCGCTGGTGGCGCTGGCCGCCGTCGCCGGCCACCATCTGGCCATGCAGAGCGGCCTGGCCCGGCTGCGCGAGGCGGCCGAGCACCGGCTCGACATGCTCGCGACCGGGCTCGATGCCGACCTGGCCCGCTTCGAGTACCTGCCGGCGCTGCTGGAGATGACGCCCATCGTCCCGGCGCTGCTCGGCGCGCCTTCGGATCCGGGCTTGCGCGATGCGGTCAACCGCTACCTCGATGGCGTCAACGCCGCCGCGGGCTCGGAGATGCTATACGTGCTCGACGCCAGCGGCACTTCGCTGGCCGCCTCCGACTGGGACCGGCCCGGCACCACCATCGGCCAGGATCTGTCGTTCCGGCCTTACGTCATCGATGCGCTGCGGCAAGGCTGGGGCCGTTTCTACGGCATCGGCATCACCAGCGGCAAACCCGGCTACTACCTGTCGTACGCGCTGCGCCGCGACCAGCCGGCGCGCGGCGTGGTGGCCGTCAAGGTGAATCTCGAGGAGTCCGAGCGCGCCTGGCGCCTGCTGCCGGGCGACGTGGCGCTGTTCGACCAGCGCGGCGTGGTGATCCTGGCCACCCGCGAGGACCTGAAGTTCCGTCCGCTGCGGCCGCTGGAAGCATTGCAGCGCGCCGAGGTGCAGCGCTCGCGTCCCTATGGCGAGGCCGGCCTCGAGCCCTTGCAGTGGGCGCAGAAAGAGGCGCTGGCGCGCGACGTGCGGGTCGTCGTGCTCGACGGCGTGGATCAGCTCGCCTCGACGCGCACGCTGCGCGGGGCGCCCTGGCAGCTGGTGGTGCTCGACGACCTGGCGCCCGTGCGCCTGGGCGCGCGTTACGCGGCCATCACCGCGAGCCTGGCGATGGCGGTGCTGCTGCTGATCGCCGTCACGCTGTGGCAGCGCCGCCGCGCCGTGCGGCAGAAACTGGCCAACCAGGCCGCGCTGCAGGCGGCGCACGACAGCCTCGAATCGACGGTGGTCGCGCGCACCGCGCAGCTGCGTGCGGCCCAGGGCGAGCTGGTGCATGCCGGCAAGATGGCCGCGCTGGGCCAGATCTCGGCCGGCGTGGTGCACGAGCTGAACCAGCCGCTGACGGCCATGCGCGCGCTCTCGGAGAGCGCCACCATCCTGCTCGACCAGAGCCGCTTCGACGACGTGCGCGGCAACCTGCACCGCATCCGCGGCATGGTCGACCGCCTGGCGCGCCTGACCTCGCAGCTCAAGACCTTCGCCCACAAGAGCGAGCTGCAGCTCGCGCCGGTGGCGCTGGCGCAGGCCGCGGCCGATGCACGGCTCATCGTCGCCGAGGCCGCGAAGAAGAACGACATCGTGATCGAGGTCGACGTGCAGCCCGCCACCCTGAGCGTCATGGCCGAGGAGGCCGCGCTGGGCAGCGTGCTCGTCAACCTGATGCGCAACGCGATCGACGCCATGCAGGCCGCGCCCCGGCGCACGCTGCGGCTCGAGGCGATGCCGCGGGAGGGCGGCCGCGTGATCCTGCGCGTGAGCGACACCGGGCCCGGCATCCCGCCCGACATCCTGGCGCGCCTGTTCGAGCCCTTCGTCACCAGCAAGCCGGCGGGCACCGGGCTGGGCCTGGGCCTCGTGATCTCGGCACAATTGGTGCGGGCCATGGACGGCACGCTGCGTGCCGCCAACCTGCCGGACGGCGGCGCCTGCTTCGTCGTCGATCTGCCGGCCGCCATTCGAAACACCCCACAGGAGTGATCAACAAGTGAGCGAAGTCCCCGCCATCCGGGTGCTGCTGGTCGAGGACGACGAAGACGTCCGCCTCAGCACCACCCAGGTGCTGACCCTGGCCGGTTTCGAGGTCGAAGCCTTCGCGAGCGCGGAGCGTGCGCGCGCGCAGATCGGCTACAACGTGCCGGCCATCGTGATCAGCGACGTGCGTCTGCCGGGCCTGAGCGGCACCGAATGGCTGCGCGAACTGCGCGAGGCCGATGCGGAGCTGCCGGTCATCCTGGTGACCGGCCACGGCCACATCGCCATGGCGGTGCAGGCCATGCGCGAGGGCGCCTACGACTTCATCGAGAAGCCTTTCAGCTCCGAGCGGCTGGTGGCCATCGTGCGCCACGCGATCGAGCGCCGGCAGCTCACGCTGCAGGTGCGCGCGCTGCGCGATGCGCTGGAGAACTGGAACGGCATCCAGGCGGTGCTGATCGGCCGTTCGGCGCAGATGCAGCAGGTGCGCCGCGACGTGATGACTCTGGCCGAGACCTCGGCCGACGTGCTGATCTATGGCGAGACCGGTACCGGCAAGGAGCTCGTCGCCCGCTGCCTGCACGAGCACAGCGACCGTCGCCGCCGGCATTTCGTGCCGCTCAACTGCGGCGGCCTGCCCGAGGCGCTGGCCGAGAGCGAGCTGTTCGGCCACGAGGCCGGCGCCTTCACCAGCGCCAACCGCGTGCGCGTGGGCAAGTTCGAATACGCCGACGGCGGCACGCTTTTTCTCGACGAGATCGAGAGCATGCCGATGGCAGTGCAGATCAAGCTGCTGCGTGCACTGCAGGAGCGTTCGATCGAGCGCATCGGCTCCAACCGGGCCATTCCCTTCGACTGCCGCGTCGTGGCCGCGAGCAAGGAAGACCTCAAGGAGATGAGCGACCGGCAGAAGTTCAGGGCCGACCTGTACTACCGGCTCGGCGTCGCCTTCATCGAGCTGCCGCCGCTGCGCGAGCGGCGCGAAGACATCCCCTTGCTGTTCGAGCATTTCACGCTGCTGGCGGCCGTGCGCTACGGGCGCGTCGCGCCGATCCCGAGCGGCGCGCAGGTCGCCGACCTGATGGCCTACGCCTGGCCGGGCAACGTGCGCGAGCTGCGCAACGTGGCCGACCGCTTCGTGCTCGGCCTCTTGGGCGAGCGCCTGACGCAGGCGCGCGGCAACGCCGAAGGGGAGCCGGCCTTGCCGCGCGGACTGCCGCAGCAGGTCGAGTCCTTCGAGCGGGCGGTGATCGTCGAGACCCTGCGCAAGCACCGGGGGGACCAGCCGGCCACGGCCAGCGCACTGTCGATCGCGCGGCAGACCCTGCATGACAAGCTGCGCAAGCTGGGCATCACGGCGGACGAATTCAAGTCCCAGTGAGCGCTCAGGTGCTCACGCGGACGGCCGCGAAGACGAGCGATCCCAGCACCACGACGACCGCGGTGGCTACGGCCAGCCGGTTGGCGAACAGGCGACGCATCGCGACCTCCTAGCTTCTCGATCAATGCTTGAACGGGGCGGTTGTACCGCAGGCGCGGCCTGCTGAACAGACGGACGTTTTTTGTCGGCACCGCGAGCTTCGAGGGCGTATCGAGGCCAATGGGCTCAGGCCGCCTTCGGCTTGGCAAAGACGTCGAGGCCCTGTCCCGTTTCCAGCAGCGACTTCAGGCTGGAAAGAACCATCGGCCAGCCGTGCTGGATGCCCTTGTCCATCTCGCTGCCTGCCTCGAGTTCGTCGTGGGTGACCGTCAGCCGAACCATGTCTTCGTACGGCACGACCTCGAAGCTCACGCGGGTGTAGCTGTCCGGGTCGGCGGCCTGCGAGGGGCTCGTCCACGTGAAGACCAGGCGCGTCGGCGGCGAGACCTCCACCACCTTGCCGACCAGGTCGACCGTGCGCTCCTGGTTGGCGCGCACGTGCTCCCAGGTCGACCCGGGCTTCCAGTCGGAGACGTTCTCGTGGCCCCAGTAGCGCCGCGTGACCTCCGGTTTCATGATGGCCTCGAATACCTTTTCCGAGGTTGACCGGATGTAGGTCACGTAGACGAAGCGGGTCTGCTCTTTGCTCATGGTTGCTCTCCTTCGAGTTCCTTCTTCAGGTCTCCAGGATTTCGATCCTGGCTTGCGTCAGCGATCCGCTTGAGCACTTGAAGGATGCGGACCTGGGCAGAAGGGAATCACGACTCATCGGCAACGAAATAGAGGCCCGTGAAGCAAGGGAAGCTGCGCTCCGGATAGCCAGGCAGATAAAAGCTCCGCTCGTACACGGCCCACTGGTCCTTGAGAACATAGCCCTCGGCCAGGATGGATTCGACGAAGCGCACCCGATTGAAGATGTGCACGGGCGAGAAGCAGGATTCGCCAAGGTTCTGCGCACTCACGAAGTCGTCGCCATCGAAGAGCGGCAGCTTGTTGAGGAGGATGTGCCCCGGATGCCTGCTGCACGTGTGGAGCAGAACCGACAAGGAGGGAGGCGCCAGATATTGGAGGGCTCCCGCGGATATCCAGATGCTCGCGCCAGTACGAGAGACTGCCTCCAACAGGTCTGTGCAGAAGTCCAATGAAGTGGCTTCTCGTTCTGCCGCCAGGCGTCTTCCCACCCGTTCGACGGCGGGAACTTCCACGATGGTCCACCTGAGCTCCGGCGGATACCGAAGCCAGGGCCGGTATGCGTAGAAGTGAACGCCGACGGAGCCGCCTATATCCAGAATGCTCTTGGCGCCCGATCCGAAAGCCGAAGAGAGCCACCACAGCATGGGGTAGTCGTAAGCGAAGATCCTGTTGGTGCGGATGGTGACGTGTTCCTCGGTCAATGCCTCCTCGTCGAACCCCGGCGAGGGCGGCAGGTACTGTCGAGCCTCCTCGAATGAGGAATATGCGCCGAAGTAACACCCGAAACCAGCAGATGACAGGAATTGCTTTCGACGCCATCGCATCAGCAACCAGCGCGTGAGCGGGCCTTCGAGAAAGCTGCGAACAAGCTGCGTCATGGTCGAGTAGGACATGGGTGCCCTCTCATCGGAACGGGACCGATAGAGCTCTAGAACTCCGAGTTCAGGACCGCGAGGGAATTCCTGGAAAATCCGCGGATGACCACGAAGGACATGCACAGCTTGCGCGCCGACACCCCCGTCGCAGTGCAAGGCTGGTCGTCACTGGCCGATGGCCGCTGTTCGACCCGCCGCTTCACGGACCGGCCCGTGCCGGATGAGTGGATCCCGCAGATGCTGAAGGAGGCGCGGCGCGCGCCCAGCGGTGCGAACCTGCAACCGGGCGAGTTCATCCGCATCGAGGGGGCAGCGCGCCAGAGGCTCTCGGACCGGCTGGTGGAGACGTACCGGGGCGGTGCGCCTCAGAACGAGGACTACAGCTACTTTCCTGTTCCCATGCCGATGACGCTGCGCAGGCGCCAGGTGGCGGCAGCGCAGGCGCTCTATGGCGCCCTGGGTGCGGAGCGCGACGACCAGGAAGCGCGCCGCGCGCAGTTCGAACGCAACTTCCGCTTCTTCGATGCGCCGGTCGCGCTCGTGATCACCATCGACGCCCGCATGGGCAGCGGCTGCTACATGGACCTGGGCATGTGCCTCTACGGCTTCATGCTCGCGGCGGCGGCGCGTGGCTTGGGGAGTTGCGCCATCGGTGCACTCGCTTCCTACCCCCATGTCGTGCGCGACGTGCTGGGGCTCGATATAGGCCAGTCGATCGTCTGCGGTCTCTCGATCGGCTATGCCGACCCATCGGCCCCCGAGAACAAGGTGCGCACGGTGCGGCGCGACGTGTCGGAGTTCCTGCGCGTGGTGCGATAGCCAAGCTGGCCGCGGCTACGGTTTCTCGACCAACGCTGCTGAGCCGAGGCCGCCCGCAGCAGCAATGCATGCGAGACCGAGAGCGCCGGAATGGGCCTCGAGCGCCATGTCGGCGAGCAGCCGCACCAGGCTGACCGCGCCCGAGGCGCCGATGGGATGGCCACGCGCCAGGCCGCCGCCTCCACGGTTCAGCTGCTCGGGCGCGATGCCCAACTCATCTGCGAATGCGAGTGCCTGCACGGCAAAGGCCTCGTGCAGCTCCACGCCCCATAGCGCGGATGCCGCGAGCCTCTGACGGGCGAGCAAACCCTTTGCCGCACGCGCCGCAGCCAGCATCGGCATCTCCGGCGCGATGCCGACCGCGAGTGCGCCCCGCCAGCGCAGCAGGGCAGGCAAGCCAAGCGCAGTGGCTGCCTGGGGCGAGGCCATCAGGACAAACGCCGCGCCATCGGCCTGCGGTGCAATCGCGAGCCGGCTGACCGCCGTGGCACGCGGATCGACGTCCGAGGAGGCGCACTGATCCGAGACCGCCTCGACGGGCGTGCGCGCCGCGCGCTCATCGGTGAGCGCACGCGCATAGCTGTCATGCACGGCCGCGCCGATGGGAACGATTTCCGAGGCCATGCGCTCGCGCCAGGCCAGCGCCTTGGCATGACTGCGCACGGCGTACGCATCCTGCGCCGTTCGCGCGATGCACGCCTGCCCGGCGTAACGGGCCGCAGCCAGGAGCAGATCGGGGTCGCGCGCGGGGTCGGGCGCGAAGGCCGGCCGTTCATAGGGCAGCGCTGCCTCGTCGGGCGTGAGCGGGCGATGCTGCCGGATCGGCGAGCGGCTCCAGGCCTCGACCCCGCCGGCCACGACCACCTGCGCCTGCCCGGCGGCGATCAATCCGGCAGCCATCGAAACGGCATCGAGCCCGGAGCAGCACTGCGTGTCGACCGAGAAGGCCGCCGTGCACTCGGGCAATCCGGCGGCGAGCGCGACCATCCGCGCCGGATTGCCACCCGCGCCGAGCGCGTTGCCGCAGACCATCGCATCAACGGCCCGCGCATCGACGCCGCTGCGCGCCAGCAGCGCCTTCGCGACCGGTGCCGCGATCTCGTGCGCAGCCAGCTGCGCGAGCGCGCCGCCCCGGGGCACGACCGCGCTGCGGGCCCAACCCAGCAACACGGGCGCATCCGATGTCATGGTCATGAGAGCTGCCACGGCAGGACTTGCCAGTCCGCGGGCCCCTCCGGATGGGCAGCCAGCAGCCGTGCCAGTGCCGCATGGTCGGTCTTGCCGCTGGTCGTGCGCGGCCACTGGGCGCAAACGTAGACGCGGCGTGGCGTCTTGTACGGTTCCAGGCGTGCCTGGCACCACGAAGCCAGGGTGGCACGATCGACGGCCTCGGCCAACTCAACGACCGCGACCGCGCGCATGCCGCGCACGACGTCGGGCACGGCCTGGACCGAGGCCGCCACCACCGATGGATGGTCGGTCAGGATCTGCTCCACTTCTTCGGGGAACAGGTTCTTGCCCTGCACGACGAACATGCGCTGTCGACGCCCCGCCAGATGGAGGATGCCGTCGGCATCGAGGTGGCCCATGTCGCCCACCGAGAGCCAATCGCCGTCGCGCAGGATCGCGGGGGCCTCGGCCGATGCGGGCGTCACGTAGTCCGTGAAGAGCATCGGACTGCGCACATGGATCAGACCCGGGCGTGCACCGGATGCGGTCGAGTCCTCGCGCGCGGTGGCGAGCTGTTCGATGCGCAACTCCACGTTCGAAAACGGTCGCCCGACGGCCGTGGCCGGCAGGTCGGCCCGGCTGTCGGTCCAGGCAATGAAGCTGGTTTCGGAGGCGCCATAGAACTCGACGATGCGCGCGTTGGGAAACAGCGCCTGCAACTGCGGCGTACGCGCGCGAGGCCAGGGCGCGCCGCCGATCATCACCCCTTGCGTCTCCTCGATGGCGCGCGGGCCGTGACGATGGGCCTGCTCGAGCATCAGGATGAGCTGGCTGGGCACCGCGATGAGGCTCCTTGCATTGCCCTGCATCAGGCTGTCCAGTGCGGCGCCCGCGGAAAAGCGCGTCTGCAGGCGCACGCCGGCACCGGTCCACAAGCCCAGCAGCGCGCCGAACAGGAACAGCGAGTGCGAAAGCCGTCCCGGGGCGAGCAGGGTGGTGCGCGCCGCGGGGCCGAAGGCTTCGAGACAGGCTTCGAAGCTGCTCGTCCAGGAGCGATGGCTGCGCACGAAGCCCTTGGGCAGGCCGGTGCTGCCGGAGGTGAAGCCGACATAGAACGAGCCCGCAGCAAGCGTCGCGTCGCGCGCCGGCCCGGCGGTCGATGCCGTGCCCAGCAGCGCCATCACCTGGCGCCGCAGCGCCGGGGACCAGTCGGGATCTCCGACCGCGGCGGCATGGCCGGCAGCGAGGATCCCCAGGAAGCTGACCAGCTGCGCGCCCGGGGTGCCTGTGTCGTCGACCCACAGCGGCGCCGGTACGGATGAAGATGTAGATGCACCGCGCAGTGTTCTCGCCTGGGCGTCGACCTGGTCGGCCAGCGCCTCGAAGCTCAGGCTCAGCGAGCCGTCGTCGATGGCCGTTTCATTCGGTGTGCGCGCCGCCCAGTAGGCGATCGGCGCGTGCACCGTGTCGAACTTCGTCACCCGCCCGGCCTTACTCGGCCAGGCGCCAATGCGGCAGTCCGCGCACGACGGTCTGCACCACGGCAGCGCAGATCGCGCATTTGACGAGGTCGCCCGGGATGAACACCGCGCTGGCCAGCGCCGCTTGCTGGACGGAGAGCTTGGCGACCAGCGCCAGGCCGGCGATGCCGAAGGCATAGACGACGCCGATACCGCCGACGAGCGCCGCAACGAAGGCGCCCGCCAGCAGCGCGCGGCCCCGCAGGTGCGACAGGCGGCGCATCACGAAGCCGCAGACCGCGGCACCGAACGGCCATCCGATCAGGAACCCGGCGGACGGCGCAACGAACACGCCGAGGCCGCCACGACCCCCCGCAAGCAGCGGAAGGCCCAGCGCCACCATGAGCAGGAAGAGGCCCACGGCGAGAAAGCCGCGCCGGGCGCCGAGCAGGCAGCCGGCCATCATGACGCCCAGCGTCTGCAGGGTGATCGGAACCCCGAAAGGCAGATCGATCTTGGGGATCAGCCCCATCACCGCGATCAGCGCCGCGAAGAGCGCGACGTGGGCGAGCGAACGGGAGGAAGTGGTGGAAGGCGTTGGGTTCATGGTTGTCATTGGATGAATTGAAGTGGGTCTCAGTGGCCCAGCCGGGCGGCCAGTGCATCGGCGACGTGCTCGGCCGACTGCAGCGCACGCACCGTCAGGGGGGCGAGCAGCCGCAGCCCACCGGAGCGACCCGTACGGGCGCGATGCGCATCGTCAAGGCGTTGCCATCGGCCGTGGAAGACATCGACGAAACGCAGCACCAGGGCCAGTGCCAGCGCCAGGCGCCCGGTCGGCACACCGAGCAGCTGCAAGGGGCGAAGCAGGGCTTCGAGCACGTCGAGCAGGTCATCGAATCGGGTGGTGAGCGTCAGCATCGTCGCGAGCAGAATCGCGGTCATGAGGCGCAGGGCACTGGCGATACCGAGGCCGGGCGATCCGGCCCAGGCATGGAAGCCCGCGATCAGCGCCGCAGCGATCACCACGCCGCGCAGTCGGCCCGCGTGGCGCCAGGCGAGCGAGCCCAGCGACGCATAGCCCGCGATGGTCAGCGCGCAAGCGCCTGCGAGCCAGCGCAAGTCGGTCACGAGCAGCAGCGTGGTCCCGCAGAGGCACACCGCCAGCAACTTCAGGCTGGCTGGAACGCGATGCAGCCAGGTCATCTTTGCGCCGTACAGGCTCAGCACAACGACGGCTCCATTTCCGGTGTGCACGCGTCGGCGCGGCGCATCACGTCGGCACGGTAGGCCTCGCAGACTTCGCGGCCCGCTCCGTCAGCGCGCACCTGTCCGCGGTCGAGCCAGATCACCCGCTCGAAGTCGCGCACCTGCTCGAGCACGTGCGTCGAGAAGACCAGTTGCTGCGTGCTGGCCATGATCTGCCGCGAGAGCCGATGTTGGCTCGGCAGGTCGAGGCTGGCGAACGGCTCGTCGAGCAGCAGCGTGAGCGGGCGGCCGATCTGCAGCGCGAGCAGGCACACCTGTTGACGCTGTCCCTGGCTCAGCTCGGCGATGGCGCGGGTGCCCCAGTGCGCCAGCCCACGGTCCGCGAGGAAGGCGCGCGCTTCCTTGCGTGCCTCCTTGCGCGAAAGGTTCCGGGCGCTCAGGGTGAAGGCCAGCTCTTCCTCGACCGTGGGACAGATGACCTGGTCATCGGGGTTCTGGAACATCAGGCCGATCTTGCGCGGCAGTGCGGAGCGATCGGACCTCGCATCGTGGCCGTGCACCTTCACATGGCCGCGCTGAGGTTGGTCCAGGCCGGCGATCAAGCGCAGCAGGCTGCTCTTGCCGGCCCCGTTGTCGCCGATGATGCCGATGCGCGGCTCATCCAGGCTCAGCGTGAGGCCGTCGAACACGCGCTGGCCGCCGCGCTCGAGCACGACGGATTCGATCTGGATGCCCGTGGCGGAGGGCGTCCATGGTTCGGTAGATGAAGAGAAGAACATGTTGCCTAATTGAGCTCGAACTTCACGACGATCCAGCCGCGCAGGCTGTTGAGGAAAGCAATTTCCTCGGCGTGCGCCAGATCGTCGATGCGGATGATTTGCTCCTTCATTGTTCCGGCGGCGAGCGCCTGTGCGCGGCCGACGCCGGGCAGCAGGCCGCTGGCAAGCGGCGGCGTGATCCAGTGGCCCGCGATTTTCACGGCCACATTGCCGCGCGTGAATTCCGTGACCTCTCCGGCCTCGTTCCAGAGGAGCGTGTCGAACACACCTTCAGTAGGAGCGAAGGCATCATAGTGCGCGCGCCGCGTGGTCTTGTGGCGAACGAACTCGCCACCGGCCTCGCGCATGGGTTGGGGCGCCATGCGCACGAGTGCCGGTCCCGTGTGGTCGAGCATCGGGGCAGCCTCGGTCTCGAGACGACCATCGGCGTGCAGCAGCAGGCGCGCGCGGCGAACACCCCGCGGATGCTTCGACGACAGACCTTCGAGCGCACCGGCAACTTTCCCCAGCTCACAGGGATAACCGAAGTGCCAGGCACTGGCTGCGAGGCGCGTCAGATGAAACTCGGCATTGCGGGCCGCGCCGTCCTCGATCCGCAGTGTTTCCAGCAATGCGAACGGCTCGCTCGCTCGCCGGACGAAGGCTGCCTTGTGGCCCCACTCGGCCCATTCCCCATCAAAAGTCGCATCGATGGTGACGCCGCTGCCGATGCCGCAGCACACCTCGGTCCCGCCATCGAATTCGAGCGTTCGGATCGCCACATTGAACGTTGCCGCGCCCCCCGGACGCACGACGCCGACCGCGCCGCAATACACGCCACGCGCGTCGGGCTCCAGCTCGCGGATCGTGCGCATGGCCTGCACCTTGGGCGCCCCGGTGACCGAACCGCAGGGAAAGAGGGCGGCGAACACTTCGGCCAAGGTCGTGCCGGAGCGGGTCTTGGCAGTGACGTCGCTGGTCATGGACCACACCGTTGGCAGTGCCTCGACGTGGAACAGGCGCGGAACGGCAACGCTGTGCAGTTCGGCGATGCGTGAGAGGTCGTTGCGGATCAGGTCCACGATCATGACGTTCTCCGCACGTTCCTTGAGACTCGCGCGAAGCGCGGCCACGTTCGCCGCGTCTTCGTGCGCGCTGGCGCCGCGGGCGGCCGTGCCCTTCATGGGTCGCGAAAGGATGTTGCCGTCCGCACGCCAATCAAAAAAAAGCTCGGGCGAGACCGAGAGCACCTGCTCGGCACCGGTGTCGATGCAGGCCGCATAGGTGCCGGGCTGGAAGCGCTGCAGCGCCGCGAACAGGTCGTGCGGCGAGCCCGCGCGCAGCGTGCCGCGCATGCGGGCCGTGTGGTTGACTTGGTAGACCTCGCCCGCGGCGATGCGGCTGTGGATGCTGGCAATGGCCGCACGCGCTTCCTCGGCCTGCAATGGTGTGTGCCAGTCGAGCGAAACGGGACTCGAGTCCTGGACTGGCCATGGACGGGGCTCATCGAAGACGCCGAACCACGCAAGCGGGCCAGGACGTGGCGGGTGTGTCGCGAGCGCAGCATCGAACGCCGGCGCGGCCTCGTAGCGCACGAAGCCTGCGCACCAGCGGCCAGCTTTCGCATGCGCCTGGACCGCGTCGAGCACGCCGCGCACCTCATGAAGCGAATGGGCTGCGAGGACTTCAAGGGGTTGCGCGAATGCGGCGCGCAACGCGGGTGTGCCGGGGCCGGGCGAAACGAAGTCGATCGAGACGTGGACAGGCGACGGATGGGTCACGATTCGCTCACGACGATCCAGAGGTTGTGAGCCATCCTGGAATGAACAGAAAGATGATTTCGAATGGATCGCACCGCCATGCTCACGACGGCGCGCCGGAACAAAAGGCGCGATTCTGGCGGTGCAGCAGGTGAGGAAAAACGGCGGCCCCGTCACTTATGTGCCCGGCGTTTCCATGACGGGGCCACGTTCAAACTGGCGCCCAGCGCCCGCGCCCGATGGCCTCAATGCGAGAACATGCTCCGATGCAGCCGGCGCAGTGACCACCAGACCGATCCCGCAACCAGCGGAATCGCCAGGGCGGCCGTCGATTCCGCCGAGAGCGGCCAGCCGAGCTTCTGTCCGCCCTTGGCGAGATAGCTCACCAGCCCCACGATGTAATAGGTGATTGCCGCGACCGAGAGGCCTTCCACCGTGGCCTGCAGCTTCAACTGAAGGTCCTGCCGCCGATTGAGCGCCTCCAGCAATGCCTGGCTGTTCTGCTGCTGCTCGATTTCCACGCGCGTGCGCAGCAGGCTGCTCACGCGCGAGATGCGCCTGGACAGGGCGTCCTGCCGCCTCGTCGCCCACTCGCAGGTCTTTCGCGCAGGCGTCAGCCTGCGATCGATGAATTCGCCGATCGTCTGAAGGCCTTCAAGACGTGCTTCGCCGATCTGCACGATGCGCTGATCGAGCAGTTCGAAATACGCGCTGCTGGCCGAGAAGCGCGAGTGGGTCGCGGCGTACTGGCTCTCCACCTGGGCGGCCAGGCGTGTGAGCCGATCCAGCAATTGAGCCTCTTCCTGCCGTTCTGCGCGCTGGATGGCGTGGGCAAGCTCCGCGAGTTCGCTCTCGGCGCTTGCAAGCGCGACCCCCGTCTCTCGCGCGGTGGGAAGGCCCAGCATCGCCGCCATCCGGTAGGTCTCGATCTCCAGCAATCGCTGTACCAGCCGGCCGAGCCGCCGGTGGGGCAATTCGCCGGCGTAGAGCAGGAAGCGGGACGAGCCGTTCGGGTGGATCGCGAAATCCGTGAAGACCTGCGCCTGCTCACCGGCGACCGCCGAACCCACCAGCAACTCATCGTGGAGGGCGCGTTGCCGAAGCCGGTCGTCGCCGTTGCGCAGCCCCGGAAGCACCCAGAGGTCGAGGCTGCCGATGCACTGACCGGGCAGGCCGGCGAGCCATTCCCGGGGGGCGGCGTCCAGCGCACTGGCGAGATCCGCGGCGGCGAGTTGATCGCCCCGGATCCGCAGGGCGAAGGTCCAGGTAACGAATTCGGTGTGCATTTCCCACCGCAGTCGAAATGCGCCCAGGTCCGTGCGAACGTGCGTCACCTGCTCGTCGGGCGGAGCCACGTGGTGGTCGCGCAGCAGCTTGGCGAGGTGATGTCGGCTTGCTGCCCGCTGCGACGGGTCTGCAAGCATCACGATATGCGCAATCGCCAGCGGTGCCGCCATGGCTTCGGGCGGCCGGGCGTGGATCTCGTTGTGTAGGGCGATGCGGTCCGGGTGTTGGGGCGAATGCATTCTGCGGGTGTTGGTTCGGGCAGGCCATTATTGCCAAGGAACCCTCACTCGCTGATGACACTGCGGGCTCGCTGCACCGCGTGGCAGCCTGACTACGCAGGGTCGAAAGCGTCCTGATGCCGTTCGCGGAAGCGCTCGCGCAGGAGGGCGGTCGACCACCACAGTATCGCGAGATTGGCGCACAGGCCGAGGAAGACGACCAGGGCCGCGCGATCTGCGAAGCCTGCGCTCAGATCCAGGAGGAGCAGCGCGAGCGACCAGGGCAGGGCACACAGTATCGCCACGACCAAGAGGACGCTCTGCTCCGAGGGCTTCAATGCCGCAGCGACGAGTGGCACCGCGATGGCGGTGCCGGCGGCCGGAAGCCACCATGCATGGCGATACCAGAAGGGTGGCCGATTCGCGTTCATGCAGACCATTGTGCGAGGCACCGAGCGCTGTTGCATGTGGAATCCGACACGCAGACGAAAGAGATTGCTGACGCGTTGCGCGGCGCAGACGCAAGGCGGGCGCAGGGGCCTTGCCGCTCAGGCCATTCGGTCACCGGATCATTCGATCGATCGGGGTTTCCCCTAAATCCTCCCCGAAATCAGCCGATAGCCAGATAGCTCCGACCTGAATGCGCTTCAGGCGCACGAGGCGGGGCTGCTTCAAGCTTCGTTCAAGAAAAAGGAACAAGAAAATGAATCTCTCGAGTATGAAAATTGGCGCCCGATTGGGCGTGGGCTTCGGGCTGGTACTGTCGCTGATGGTGGCCCTGATCGTCGTCGGACTCGTTCGCTTCGCGAACATCGACGACATCAACGACAAGATCATCAGCCAGGACTGGGTCAAGGCGGAGGCTGCGCAGACCATCAATGCCAGGACCCGCGCCAATGCGCGGCGGACCATGGAACTGTTCGTCACGAGCGACAAGGATCAGGTGAACAGGATCCATCGACAGATCGACGCCAACAAGAAGGCCATCGACGGCGCGCTCGAAACACTCGACAAGCTGGTTGCCTCGCCGGAAGCGAGGGCCTTGCTTGCGAAGATCAAGGAATCCAGAGCGGCCTACGTGGCCTCCTTCAGCAAGGTCTCGCAGTTGCTCGGAGAGGAAAAACGCGATGAGGCCACCAGGATGGTGAATGGCGAAACGCTTCCAGCCCTGGATGTGCTCCAGCAACACATCGAGGCTCTTGCAGAGCATCAGAAAAAGCGGGTCGAGGCAAGTGGCGAGCTGGCAAAGCAAGACATCGAGTCGGCCCGCAATCTGATGATCGGGCTGGGTCTGGCGGCCGTATTGATCGGCATCGGCTTTGCATATGGCATCACGCGTTCGATCACGCGCCCCTTGCGTGAAGCGGTGCAAGTCGCACAGACGGTCGCCGCCGGCGACCTGAGCTCGCGAATCGATGTCGGGCGCGCCGACGAAACCGGCCAACTGCTGCAGGCCCTCAAGGTCATGAATGAAAGCCTGGCGAAGATCGTCGGCGAAGTGCGTGGCGGCACCGACACCATCGCCTCGGCGTCGAGCCAGATCGCCAGCGGCAACCAGGACCTGTCGTCGAGAACGGAAGAGCAGGCGAGCTCGCTGGAGCAGACCGCGGCGTCGATGGAAGAGCTGACTTCGACGGTCAAGCAGAACGCCGACAACGCCCGCCAGGCCAATCAGCTGGCGCAGTCCGCGTCCGAAGTGGCGCTCAGGGGCGGCGAGGTGGTCAGCCAGGTGGTGGACACCATGGCCTCGATCAATGCCTCGTCCAGGAAGATCGTCGACATCATCGGCGTCATCGACGGCATCGCGTTCCAGACCAACATCCTGGCGCTGAACGCCGCCGTCGAAGCCGCGAGAGCTGGAGAGCAGGGCCGCGGCTTCGCGGTGGTTGCCTCCGAAGTGCGCAGCCTCGCGCAGCGCTCGGCTGCCGCGGCGAAGGAAATCAAGACGCTGATCGATGACTCGGTGAGCAAGGTCGAAGCGGGTAGCGCGCTGGTGGGCGAAGCCGGCCAGACCATGGACGAGATCGTGGGCAGCGTCAAGCGCGTGACCGACATCATGGGCGAGATCACGGCGGCAAGCCAGGAGCAGACCTCGGGCATCGAGCAGATCAACCAGGCGATCACGCAGATGGATCAGGTGACACAGCAGAACGCCGCGCTGGTGGAAGAGGCGGCAGCGGCCGCCTCGTCGCTGCGGCAGCAGGCGGACGGCCTGGCGCAGGCGGTTGGCGTCTTCAAGCTGGACCGGCACGGCGAGGCGATGCGTGTCATCGATCGGGGACACATCAGCTCGATTACCGCTACCTCGTGAAGATCTCTGTTCCGCAGGCCACCTGGGGCGCGCGCGGGTTGGGCTTCAGACCGCCAAGCGACGGAAAACACGCTCGGCATTGCCTCGTTCGATCGCCATCCGAAGATCGGGGCCAAGCTCGAACTTGTCCAGCAGTCCGGCAAAGTGCAAGGAGCGCTCCTTGGGCGCATAGGGCCAATCGCTGCCGAAGAAGACGTGGCTCGGATCCGCGAACGCCAGCAAGGATGGCAGTGCATAGGGACTGCTGGCCAGGGCGGTGTCGAAGTAGAAGCGGCGCAGGTTCTCGATGCCCCGCGCCGAGTCGCCGTCCGGCGAACACATGCGCGCGATCCTTTCGGCTGCATAGGGAATGAAGCCGCCCCCATGCGACAGGATGATCTTCACGTTGGGATAGCGCTCCAGCCAAGCTCGCCTGGCCATGTTGATTCCGGCGCGAGTCGTGTCGAGCAGGAAGTCGGCGGCAAAGGGCGGTATGCCGGGTACCGCCGGCGCAGGCAGTTCGGAGGGATGAACAAAGACGACCGCCTTCCTTCGTTCCAGCTCCTCCATCAGCGGTTCGATCGATGCGTCTCCCAGGTAGACGCCCCGGACGTTCGTGAGAAGCACCACTCCATCCGCACCCAGTACATCCAAGGCATGGGCGGCTTCCGCCAAGGCGCCATCGACGTCGGGCAGCGTCAGGGTCGCAAAAAAGCCGAATCTGCCCGGATGCTGCCGAACAGCATCCGCCGCGAACTCGTTGACCAGGCGCGCCATGCTTCGGGCCGCTCCATCGTCGCCGAGATGCACGCCGGGCGTGGACACGGACAGGATGCCCGTCTCGATCCTTGCGCTTTCCATGAGATCCAGCGCACCCTCTGCGCTCCACTTCGGAATGGGAAGGCCGCCGGCGGTGACGCCCTGCTGGTCGAGCCAGGCGGCATAGGCTGGGGGAACGATGTGCTGGTGGGTGTCAATGCGACCTTTGGTCATGTTCGAGATCCTTACTAAGTGAGGTGGAGCGCTTCGCAATGGAGTCACTCCGGCGTCAAGCCGGCTTGCCTGACCGCGCGGGCCAGCTTGGCCTTTTCGGACTGGAGAAACTCACGAGCCTCCGTGGGCGAACCGCCGACCGGGTAGTTGGCGGTGTTCTGCAGCTTCTTGATCATGTCGGGCGACTTCAGCGCAGCGTTGACGGCCGCATTGATCTCCTGGATTCGCGCCTCTGGCGCGCCCTTGTTGGCGAACAGCATGAACCAGCCCGTCAGTTCCAGCCCCGGAACGGTGTCCCTGGCCAAGGGAAGTCCCTCCAGGCCTGGCAATGTTCTGTTGGCGGTGACGGCCAATGCGCGGATGCGGCCCGCCTTGACCATTGGCAACAAGGGTGCAATGCCGTCGACCGACATCGCCGTGTCGCCGGCAATGACCGACTGCAGGGCCTGACCGCTGGCATTCATGGCAACGTTGTTGAACTGGGTTCCCGTCATTTGTCCGAGCAGGACGCCCGCCAGATGAGGAATCGAGCCGCGGGCCGTGCTACCCAGTGCGACGCTGTCCGGTGCCGCCTTGGCCTGGGCGATGGCGTCGGCCAGCGACCTGGGGCCCTTGGCCGGGTTGGCGACAAACATCATCGGCGTGTCGGCAACGATGGCGATGGGTTCGAAGTCGGTGGCCAGGTCGAACTTCGCCGCGCGGTAGGTCAAGGGCGTCACCGTCGCGATCGCCGCGTGAACGAACAGGAGGGTGTTCGCACGAGCAGCGGGCGCGGACCTGGCTGCCATGACGGCGATGATGCCGCCCGCGCCGGGTTTGTTCTCGACGATGAAGGGCTGCCCGAGCCGCTGCTGCAGTTCGTCACTGAGCAATCGAGCCACGATGTCCGGCGCACTTCCGGCGGCGGCTGGCACGACCATGATCATGGGCGTGCCCGAGGCCGGGGCCTGGGCATGCCCCGCGCCGTGGAATGTCATCACGATGGCCGCGAGTGCCGCGGCCCGACCCATCAGCCTGAACATGGGCGTGTCTCCGTCTTGTAGATCTGGAGCGAAGCGTAGGCTGGAGGGGAGTTCCTGAATAGCGCAAATCGCGCAACTCTAAAATCCATGCCATGGATATCAGGGCGGTCGATCTGAACCTGCTCCCGGTGCTGGATGCGCTGCTGAGGCATCGCAGCGTGACCCTGGCTGCGCGCGAGCTGAACATGAGCCAGTCAGCGCTGAGTACGGCGTTGCGGCGGCTGCGCGAACTCCTGGGCGATGAACTGTTCGTCCGCACTGGACGGGGACTTCATCCCACGTCGCGAGCCAGCGCGTTGAGCGAGCCCGTGGCGGAGATCCTGGAGCGTGTGCGCGACCGCATCCTGCAAAGCTCGACCTTCGATCCGCAAACGGCGAGGAGCGAGTTTCGGATCGCGCATTCGGACGTCGGGGCCTACGTGCTGTGGCCCCGGGTCGTTCGCGCCGTCCGCACCACGGCTCCCGGTGTCCGGCTCGTACTGAAGACGCTGAAGCAGTCGGAAATCGGGCCCGCTCTGGCGGAGGGGCAGGTGGACCTGGCCATCGGCAGCTACCCGGACCTTCCCGATTCCCTGTTTCAGCAGCGTCTCTTCGATCGTGACTATGTTGCGCTGGTGGCCGGCGGTCATCCGCTGGCGCACAAGACGCTGACGCTGCGCAGCTTTGCCGCGACGCCGCAGATCGTCGTGCGGGCAGCGTCCGGCGTGCAGGATCGAATCGAAGCCTGTCTGGCCAGCCACGGGCTTGTCCGCGCCGAATGTGTCGAGCTCCCCTCGTACCTGATGATCCCGCCGCTGCTGGAGGCGGGCGACTTCCTGGCCGTCGTGCCGGGCCAGTTGGCGGACGCCTTCTCGCGGCATGGCAGTTTGGTGACGCTGGCGCTGCCGATCCCCGTGCCCGCGTCCGTGATCCGCATGCATTGGCACCGGCGTTTCAGCGAAGATGCCGGCAACAAGTGGCTGCGCGACCTGATCGCGCAGGAATTCGGTGCCAGGCCGGTCCAGCGGCGACGGAGCCCGCGTTAGAGCAGTCGGTCGACGTGCTGATGCGTGTGAAACGAGGAACCTTCGCGCACCAGGTAGCAGCCTTCCATGGGGACATAGGGCGCGGTGAACTGGATTGCCTGGGAACGCAAGGGGTCGATGGCAATCTCACTTCTCTGTGTTCCAGCGCGCCGGAACGAAGACCTGCCCCTCCATGAGGCGCCTCGCGCTGCGGCTCATGAGAGCCTTGGTGACCGCCCACGTGCCATCCTGCTCGCAAGCGTGTGCACCAACCCGCAGCGTGCCGGAGGGATGGCCGAAGCGGATTTCGTCGTGGCGGCCGCCACCGAGTACGCGCGAGACGAGCGTTCCCGGAATGGCCGCAGCCACCGCAATGGCGACGGCGCCTGTGCCGGTCATGGCATGGTGCAACTTGCCCATCGAGAAGATGCGCGCGCACAGGTCCATGTCTTCGGGACGGACCGCCTTGCCGCTTGACGCCGTATAGCCAATGGGCGCAGCCACAAATGCCAGCTTCGGCGTGTGGGGGCGCTTCTCGGTCGCTTCCGCGGCGCTGGATGCGAGGCCCATTGCCACGGTTGCGTTGGCGCGGATGGCTTCGGCCTTCATCAGGAGCTCGGCATCCATGTTGACTTCGGGCTGCAATTCCGAGCCGCCGAGGCCAAGCGTTGCCGCATCCACGAAGATGGTCGGATTGCCGGCATTGATGAGGGTGGCCTCGATGACGCCCACACCCGGCACGTCGACCTTGTCGATCATGTTGCCCGTTGGGAACATGGCGCCGCCCTCGCCATCTTCATCAGCGCCTGGGTCCAGGAATTCCAGCTTGATTTCAGCCGCAGGGAAGGTCACGCCGTCGAGCTCGAAATCGCCAGTCTCCTGGACCTGTCCATCTTGCATGGGGACATGAGCGACGATTCTTTTCTGGATATTGGCTTGCCAGATGCGAACGACGGCGACACCGTTCCCAGGCGCAGAGACGAGCCCGCGCTCGATGGCGAAGGGCCCGACCGCCGAGGTGAGATTGCCGCAGTTGCCGCTCCAGTCGACCACCGGAGATTCGATGGCGACAGCGCCGAAGAGATAGTCGACGTCGCAGTCCTCACGGGTGCTCGGGCCAACGATGACCACCTTGCTGGTACTCGAGGTTGCGCCACCCATGCCGTCGATTTGCTTCCCGTACGCGTCCGGGCTCCCGGTGACGCGCAGCATGAGGGCATCGCGTGCCGCACCAGGTTGGCGGGCGGCTTCCGGAAGGTCATCCGGCGTGAAGAAGACGCCCTTGCTGGTGCCGCCGCGCATATAGGTCGCGCGAATGCCAGTCTGGGAAGCTTGCTTGCTCATGGGTTTCCTTTCGATGGATGGGCGAACGCGACGCACACGGGGCTGCCGGTGGTGGCCAGCGGTTCGACAAGGGAGGGGCCCGTCACGCAGACGATGGAGTCGGCATCTTCGTTCGCGACGCAGAGGGCGTCGCTGTGGGGCAGGGCAGAGATGAATCGGGGGACGGCGCCCTGAACCCGGGTCCAGGTCGGAGACGACAGCGCACCGCCGGTGGGACTGACGTCATAGCGCACGATGCTGCCGTGGCCGCGATTGCTCACCAGCAGGTGGCGTTCGTCACGGGACAGGGTGATGCCTGCGCCCGTGTTCTCGCCGGTGAAGCAATCGGGGACCGTCGTTGTGCGAGCAAGAGGCTCCAGGCGACCGGTTGCCGCGTCGAATCGTGCCCGCAGGACCTGGCTGGAAAGTTCCAGAACCACCCAGGCAATGACGCCGTCTGCGCGGAAAGCCAGGTGGCGGGGGCCGCTCCCCGGTGCCACTTCGAGCGTCGTCGCCAACCGCAATTCTCCGGTCGACTCGTTGATTGCGACGGTATGGAGGGCGTCGGCGCCCTTGTCTGGTACCAGGAGCCATTGACCCGAAGGGTCCAGGACGACCTGGTGAGGATGGGCGCCGCGCTGTTGGGTCCTGTGAGGGCCTGCTTTGGCCGGGAGTTCGAGGAGATGCGCCTTCGGCCCCAGGGAGCCATCCTCTCGAATCGGCAGGCTCACGACGCTGCCCGAAGCATAGTTGGCGACCACGACCCAGTGCCTCCCCGCGCTCATCGCCAGGTGCACGGGATTGGTTCCGCCAGTCGATTGCGTCCCCAGCCGAACAGGGCGGCCATCGACGTCGATCTTGAAGCTGCTGACTTCAGCACCGTCGCCATGAACGCAGTGCAACGAACTGCGCTCTTCGTCGAGCAGCAGATAGGACGGGTTCTCGCCGGCGGGAACCGTCCGCCTGTGGATCCATCGGCCGGCGCTCGACACATCGAAAACCTCCAGCCCGCGCCCCCGCGCGCTTCGGAGTGCGGTGGTCCTGCAGCCGACGTATGCGCGGTACGCGACGTCGGGATGGTCCAAATGCGGGATTGTCTCCATGGTTTGACCTGTCGTTGATTTGAATTATATGATTAGATTAGACAATCTGTTCTTCGACGCCGCCCCTTCGATTTCCCAGGAGACAACTTCATGAGCCACATCTCTCGTCGCGCGCTGCTGTGGGCAGGCGCCTCTGTCCTGCCCCTTGGCTTTGCCGGTCGCAGCTTTTCCCAAGAGAAATTCCCAACCAAGCCGGTCACACTCGTCGTTCCCCAGCCCGCTGGAGGCGACGCCGACGTGGTGTGTCGCAGCATCCAGACCAGGATGCAGGAGGTGCTGGGTCAGGCGGTCATCATCGACAACCGCGCTGGCGCAGGCGGCAACATCGGTACGACCCTCGGCGCCAAGGCGGCTCCTGACGGTTACACCGTGACTTTCGTGAATCAAGGGACCATGTCCCTGAACCCGTGGCTTTATCCGAACCCCGGCTACAAGGTTGAGAGCTTCGCCCCCGTGACCTGGCTGACCTCCATCGACCTGGTCATCGTGGCGCACCCTTCCGTGCCGGCGAAAAATTTGAAGGAGTTCCTGGAGTTGGCCAAGAAGGAACCGGGGAAGTTCACATACGGGACGGCGGGCAATGGCAGCGCCAATCACATCGCCGGGGAAATGCTCAAGTCGATGGCCAAGGTGGACATCACCCACGTGCCTTACAAAGGTGGTGCGCCGGCCATCGTCGCGCTGCTGGGCGGCGAAATCAGCACCGTCGTGGCATTTCCGCTTGCCGCACTACCTCATATCAAGGCGGGCAAACTCAAGGCCCTCGCCGTCACCGGCAGGAAGCGCGCGAAGGCGCTGCCGAACGTGCCGACGGTGGACGAAAGCGGGGTCAGCGGCTATGAATTCGCGTCCTGGATGGGGCTGACGGTCCCGAAGGGCACCCCCGACGCGGTAGTTCAGAAAATCCATGCCGCGGCCTCTGCCGCTCTGAAGGAGAAGGATGTCGCCGAGAAGCTGTCTGCCGGCATGACCGAGCCCGTTGGTTCGGGACCCAAGGAGTTCGCAGAGCTCATTCGGCGCGAAAACGAGCGCTGGTCGAAGCTCATCAAGCAGTACGGGATGAAGATTGACTGACCCGCACTCGTTCGAACCGGTGGCCTAGACTACGAGGGATGTCTTCTGTGAATGAAGTGGCCTCCGCCCCGGAACTGACCTCCCTGCAGCAACGCGTTGCCCGGGAAATCGTCGCTTTGGCGCGCCGGGACAACCGTGTCGCAGGGGACCATCTCCCGGAGATTCAGCTCGCGCAGCATATCGGCACGTCCCGCTCGCCGATTCAGGTGGCCCTCAGGCACCTGGCGCATCTCGGCGTCCTGCAGCAGGACGCCAATCGCGGATTCTTTCTGAGCGTCGATGCCAAGGACTGGGACGTTTCGGTGTCCAGCCTCTTGGCCACGGACGACCCCCTGTACCTTCGGATCGCGGAGGACCGTCAGTCGGAAAACCTGCCCGACGAGGTCACGGAAGCCGAATTGATGCGTCGGTATGGGGTGGCGCGCAGCACCCTGCGGAAGGTTCTGTCCCGGATCTCCGAGGAGGGCTGGATCGAGCAAAGCATGGGGCACGGGTGGCGCTTCCTGTCCATGATCGATTCCCCGGACGCCTATGAGGAGAGCTACCTCTTCCGGCAGTCCATCGAGCCGGGAGCCATCCTGGGCCCGTCCTTCAATTTCGTGCCGGCCGAGCTCAAGCAGCTCCGGCGCGAGCAGCAGCGAATCGTGGACGGGGGATTCCAGACGATGACCCCCATCGAGCTCTTCGAGGCAAACAGCCACTTCCACGAGACGATTGCCGAGTGGGGGCACAACCGTTTCGTCCTGCAGTCGGTGCGGCGAATCAATCAACTGCGCCGGCTGGTGGAATACCGCCAGGCCACCAAGCGAGGCCCCCGACTTACCCAGGCGGCAGAGCACCTGGCCATCCTGGACGCCATCGAGCGGCAGGACTTCATGCAAGCCGCCAACTTGATGCGGGCCCATTTGAACGGCGCGCGCCGCGGCAAGCTGCTCGACCCCTCCGTCTTCTCTCAAGCGGCCTGAGCGGGCCGCACCCCCTGAACCTTTGACCGCGCGGGCTTCATTGCCCGCCGGACGTCTGCACGCGCGAGCGTCGCGAGCAACTCGTTACGTGCGATCAGGGCTTACCCTCGATTATGATTGCCTAATCTAATCAGAAAATACAGTTTAGGCGCTGACGGGGATTCCGCTGTTTCGCGCCGCCCCTGGACAAGCAGTGAAGGAAAACATTCATGCGAATCAACGAGACGAAGAAGCAGTCTTTCGGTGCGGTGCGACGCGCACTGCTCGCCGCCACGGTGGCCGGTGCGGCCTGCGCCCCGGCATGGGCCGAGGCGCCGTATCCGAATCGTCCCATCAAGCTGGTCGTCGCCTTCGCGCCGGGCGGTGGCTCTGACTTCATCGCGCGCCTGGTCTCGCTGAGGCTTGGTGAAAAGCTGGGCCAGCCGGTCATCGTCGAAAACCGCCCGGGTGCGGGAGGCAACCTGGGCGCAAGCACGGCACTCAAGTCGCCGGCGGACGGCTACACGCTGTTCCTGGCTGCCGCCAGCTACACCGTGAACCCCGCGCTCTACAAGCTCACGTTCGACCCCATCAAGGACATCACTCCCATCGCGCAGTTGGCTCGCGGTCCGTTCCTCATCGCGGTGAATCCGGAAGTGCCGGCCAAGAACCTCAAGGACTTGGTGGCCCTGGCCAAGAAAGAGCCGAACAAGCTGAGCTATGCATCGGCTGGTACCGGGAGCATCGTGCACATTGCGACCGAGTACTTTCTCGATGCAACGGGTGCACAAATCATGCATGTACCTTACAAGGGCACGGCCCCTGCATTGACCGACACCATTGCAGGGCAGACCCAGGTGGTCTTCGGCACGGTCGCTTCCACGCTGCCATTTGCCAAGGCCGACAAACTCCGGGTACTGGCGGTGACGACTCCCAGCCGCCTGGCTGCATTGCCGGACGTACCTACGACCGCAGAGGCTGGATTCCCCAACTATTCGGTGACGAACTGGCACGGAATCATCGGTCCCAAGGGCATCCCGCAGGACATCGTCGCCAAGCTCAACAAGGCCATCAACGAGTCGCTTCACGCTCCAGAGATGGCCAAGGGCATGTCGTCGGACGGCCTCACGCCCGCAGGTGGCACCCCGGCCGAGTTCGGCAAGTTGCTCGCGGACGAGACAGCGCGTTGGCAGGCGCTCGTCACCAAGCGGAGCATCAAGGTCGACTAGGAAACTGCTCAGGGCGCGCTCGGGGCCTTGCGAGCGCGCCACAACTGAACCGCTCAGCACCGTCTCCCCCTTTAAGAAATCAGATGAAAACCGAACCCCAGATCAAGCAGCTTCCCGTGGCCAACCGGACGGTGCGCTATGTCCCCATCGCTGACGTGAGCGGCGTGGACCAGCTTCCCTTCTCCCTGCGCATCCTGCTGGAGAACCTTCTGCGCCAAGCGGCGACTCGTGGCGTGGACACCCAGGCAGAAGTCGATGCGCTTCTCGGCCGCAAGGTCGGCGCAGGCCTGAGCTTCTACCCGACACGCGTGTACGGCCAGGACATCCTTGGACAGGTCATGCTGGTGGACATGGCCGGCATGCGCGACGCCGTGGCAGAAGCCGGGGGCGATGCGTCGAAGGTCGGACCGAAGGTCCCGGTCGACGTCATCATCGACCACTCGCTTCAGGTCGACAGCTGGGCGTCCCCGATTGCTCGCAAGGTCAACCTGCAACGTGAATACGAACGCAATGGCGAGCGCTTTGCATTCCTGCGGTGGTGCAGCAGCAGCTTCGAGGGTGTGCGGATCGTCCCCCCGGGCAAGGGCATCATGCACCAGATTCACCTCGAGTACATCGGCAAGGTCGTCTGGATCGACAAGGACGCACAAGGCGAACTCGCGATTCCTGATACCTGCGTTGGCACCGACAGCCACACGCCGATGATCAACGGCCTGGGTGTTCTGGGTTGGGGCGTCGGCGGCATCGAAGCCGAGGCCGTGATGGTTGGCAAGCCCGTTGCGCTCGCCCTGCCCGAGGTGGTCGGCATCGAAGTCAAGGGCCAGCTGCGCGAAGGCGTGCTCCCTACCGACCTGGTTCTGGCCATCACGCAGCGCATGCGCGCGCAGGGCGTGGTCGGCAAGTTCGTCGAGTTCTTCGGTAATGGCCTGGAAGCCCTGCCTCCAGGCGACCGCGGGATGATTGCCAACATGGCGCCGGAATACGGGGCCACGGCCGTCTACTTCCCGATTGACGAGCGCACGATGGACTATCTGCGCATGACGGGCCGCGATGAAGCTCAGGTCGAGCTCGTCGAGGCCTACGCCAAGGCGCAAAAGCTCTGGCGCAGCGCGGAGACGCCGGCACCGGTCTTCGACACCGTCGTGGCCATCGACCTCGATGAAATCCGCCCGTGCCTGGCTGGCCCCCGCAACCCCGAGGACCATCTGCCCCTGGAAACAGTGCCCAGCGCGTTCGTGAAGCACTACCAGGAGATTGCCGGTCGGCCTCTCGACGCCAAGCATGTCGCTCCCGTGAAGGGCGAGCAGTTCTCCCTGCATGACGGCGACGTGCTCATCGCAGCTATCACCAGTTGCACGAACACCGCCAACCCCGTGAACATGATGGCCGCCGGCCTGGTCGCGAAGAAGGCGGTCGCCCTGGGTTTGAAGACCAAGCCGTGGGTGAAGACCTCCCTGGTGCCGGGCAGCCATGTGACGGCTGCGGTTCTGGAGAAGGCTGGCCTCCAGCAGTCACTGGATGCGCTCGGCTTCCACGTCGCCGGCTTTGGCTGCACGACCTGCAACGGCGGCTCAGGCCCGTTGCCGGAGCCCGTGGTCGACGCCATCGAAGCCGAGAAGCTTGTCGGCACCGCAGTGCTCTCCGGCAACCGCAACTTCGAAGGCCGCATCCATCCCAACGTTCGCGCCGCCTACCTCGGGTCGCCGGCGCTGGTCGTGGTCTATGCGCTCACCGGAACGTTGTCGGTCGATGTGACCCAAGAGCCCATCGGAACGGGCAGCAATGGCCAGCCCGTGTACCTGCGCGACATCTGGCCGACTTCGGTCGAAATCGCCAAGGCGGTCGACGGTGCCTACGAGCCGGAAATCTTCCGCCAGAAGTACGCGGACCTGTTCGAAGGCGGCGAGCCTTGGGACGCCCTGGCTGGAGAGCGCAGCGAGCGCTTCCCGTGGAATGACGCCAGCACCTATGTGCGCCGTCCTCCGTACTTCGAGGCCCTCTCGCGCGAGGCTGCGCCGGTCCAGGACATCACTGGCATGCGGCCCCTGGTCATCCTCGGCGATTCCGTGACGACCGACCACATCTCTCCGTCGGGCGCCATCAGCCTCGGGACGCCCGCCGCAGACTTCCTCCTCGAGAAGGGCATCGAGCGGCGCGACTTCAACAACTACACGACCCGGCGCGGCAACCACGATGTGGCGGTCCGTGCGACCTTCGCCAACATCCGGTTGCGCAACCGCATCGTGCCTGGCGTCGAGGGAGGCGAGACGAAGCTGATGCCCGAAGGCAGGCAGATGCGCGTATTCGAGGCTGCGCAGGAATACCTTCGCCGCCAGGTGCCGCTCGCGGTCATCGCCGGCAGGAACTACGGCTGCGGATCCTCGCGCGATTGGGCTGCCAAGGGCATTGCGTTGCTCGGCGTCAAGGCCGTGATTGCCGAGAGCTTCGAGCGCATCCATCGAACCAACCTGGTCGGCATGGGCGTGCTACCGCTGCAATTCGAAGCAGGTACGACGGCGGAATCGCTGGGCCTGGATGGCAGCGAAACCATTGACGTCAGGGCGCTGGCCCGGCAGCTGAAGGTTTCCGGTCGCATCGAAGCCATCGTGCGACGCGCCGACGGTTCCGTGACGGCCGTTCCTCTCATCATCCGTCTCGACACCGAAGAGGACGTGGACTACTGGCGTCACGGCGGCATCCTGCCGCTGGTGTGGCGCGACTACGTCTGCGGAAAGTCGCAAGAGCATGTTTCGCATTCGGCGCAGCGCATGCAGCCGGAAGCGGGTGGCGGCCCTCTGCACGAACTGCCTGATGCCATGCCCGGCAGCGAAGTGCCGAGCGCCAGCCAGGGCGTCTCCCTGGGCTAACTCATCAGACGTCCTTGCTCGCGTCGGTCGCGACCCATCCTCCGTCCACGTTGGGCGGCAGCATCTGGCCGATGTCTTCGCCGACCTCGGCATCGATGAGCCGGTTGAGCTTGTCGTTCATCTTCGCCAGGAGCTCGGCGTTCTTGGCGCGGTCCAGCGCAAGGTTGTGCAGCTCGTGGCGATCGTGCTCGAGGTCGTACAGCTCCACGTCGTTGAGTGCGAACAGGGCGTCCAGCGTCTCGGGACGGTTGTGCTGCTTGGGCGAGAAGTAGCGGCTGAACTGGTAGCGGCCGTCGAAGACCGCGCGGATGGCGCCGCGCTTGCCCAGGTCCGCCTTGAGTGCGCCGTCCTTGACTGCGGCCTTGACCTTGTCCTTGCCCTCGGGCTGCATCATGAGGGCCACGGCCTTCTGCATGAAGTCGCCGTCGAGGTAGGCGAACATGTTGTAGCAATAGAGGGCACCGTCGCGCACCGCGCCCTGGGATGCGGTTTCGGGCCGCGCCAGCAGCGGCGAGAAATCCTTGCCCGGCAGGCTCCGCGTGATCTCCCCTTTCTTGTCGGCGCCTGCGTTCGTCAGATTCACGAGCGTCGGCGCGATGTCCACGTGCGAGGTGACCGCCTGGCATCGCTTGCCGCCCGCATGGGCCGGGTGCACGACGATCAGCGGCACGTTGTTCTGCTCCCGATAGGCCGTCGCCCCTTTGCCGTGCAGCCGGTGCGCGCCGTCGAGGTCGCCGTGATCGGCGGTGAAGACCACCACCGTGTTGGAGGCCAGGCCCAGCGCGTCGAGTTCGTCGAGCAGCGCCACGATGTTGCGGTCCACGTCGCGCAGGCAGTTGAGGTAGTAGTTGTGACGCCGCCGCCAGCGCCATTCCTCGTCGGCGATGTGACCCACGAGACCGTCGTGCGACTTGATGTAGTCGGCGTGCGCGCGCGGCCGCCCGGGGGCATCGAGCGCCTGCCCATGGCTCGCCGGCAGGTCGAAGCGCCATTGCTTCTCGTACAGCGGGTCCGCGGGTTCGGGCCGGATGTGGCCGATCATGTTGCTGGCCTGCACCTTCTCGCCGGGGCGATCGGTGTCGAGGAACATGATGTCGTGCGGATTCACCAGGTTCACGGCGAGGAACCACGGCTTGCCCTGTGCGCCCAGTTCCCGGCCCTTGCCGCGCAGCCAGCTCACGCCCATGGCGGAAATGATGCCGTCGTGCAGGTAGCCGCCCTGGTCGTGCGCAATGATGTCGCCGACGCCGAAGTAGTCGCTGAAGCCGTAGGCCTCCATTTCCTGCGTGAAGATCTTGGTCGGTGAGCCGAGCTCGTTGACCGTCTCGAACTCCTTGGTCAGGTGCCACTTGCCCTTGTAGGCGGTGTAGTAGCCCGCGTCGCGCAGCATGTGGCCGACGGTGCGGATGTCGGGCGAGAGACTGCCGATCCAGGGGAAGTTGGTGTTGTCGAACATCTTCGTCTGCTGGATGTGCCGCCCGGTGTAGAGCACCGAACGCGAAGACGTGCAGACGCAGGAGTTGATGCGGTGGTTCTCGAACAGCGTGCCCTTGCCCAGCAGGCGCTCATGGCCCGGAAGACGGTAGCCGCGCGGCAGTTCGCCGGGGCGGAAGAGGCGCTCCTGGTCGGTCAGGATGAAGAGGATGTTGTACGGCCCCGAAGGCTCGCTCGCCGCCCTGGAAGGCGCTCCCTTGGGGGAGGCCGCCTCGGCTGCACCCGCGGCCAGGAGCGACGACGCGGCGGCACCGAGGCCGACGGACTTGAGCAGGTCGCGACGGCTGATGTCGGTAGGTCCCATCTTCATGTCTCCTCATCCCGGGCGCCGTAGCGCGTTCGCTTCGAATGTTCGAAGTCGAACACGACTGTTGAATCCAGTCAACGGCTACTTGTCCGCGCGCGCGTGAGCTCGCGGCGACCAAGGGTTTGGAGAGGCAAATGTGAATCGGACCATGCCGCTCGCCTTTTCACGACTCCTTCTCTTCATGCCAGCGGTCCTTGGCCAGCATCACTTCGTGATGGCCGGCGCCCGCGGGAATCATCGGAAAGCAGTTCTCCTCCGGCGCGACCTGCACGTCGAGGAAGAAGGGTCCGTCGAAGGCCAGGCATTCGGCCAGTGCGTCGTCCAGCTCGCGCGGGTCCGCGACGCGGCGCGCACCCCAGCCGAAGGCCTTCGCCAGCGCCACGAAGTCGGGCAGCGCGGCGTTCCAGCTGTGCGAGAGCCGGTTGCCGTGGTTCAGTTCCTGCCACTGGCGCACCATGCCCATGTAGCCGTTGTTGCTGAGCACCAGCTTGACCGGCGCCCGGTGCTGCACGGCGGTCGAGAGCTCCTGGATGTTCATCAGTACCGAGGCGTCGCCGCTCACGCACACCACGAGCGCATCGGGATGCGCCACCTGCGCGCCGATCGCCGCGGGAAGGCCGTAGCCCATGGTGCCCGCGCCGCCCGAGGTCAGCCAGCGCCGCGGCCGTTCGAATCGAAGATGCTGGGCCGCCCACATCTGATGCTGGCCGACATCGGTGGAGACGATCGCGTCGCGCCCGTCGAGCCGCGACTGCAGCGCGGCCATGAGCTGCTGCGGCACGATCTGGTCCGGTCGTGTGGCGAAGTCCAGGCAGCGCTCGCCGCGCCAGCGCGCGATGCGCTGCCACCACGGCGCGAGCCGGTCGGGCGCGAGGCCTTGCAGCTCGGGAAAATCCAGCAGGCCGTCCAGTACCTGGCCGCAGTCGCCCACGATCGGCACATCGACGCGCACCGTCTTGTGGATGCTGCCGGGATCGATGTCGATGTGGATCTTGCGCGCGTGCGGGCAGAACTCATCGAGCTTGCCGGTGACCCGGTCGTCGAAGCGCGCGCCGACGTTGACGACGAGGTCCGCCTCATGCATCGCGAGATTCGCTTCGAGCGTGCCGTGCATGCCGAGCATGCCAAGCCACTGCGGATCGGAAGCAGGGAAAGCGCCGAGCCCCATCAGGGTGAGCGTGCAAGGCGCGCCCGTCGCGCGCACCAGTCGCGTGAAGGCGGCGCACGCGTCGGGGCCCGAGTTCACCAGTCCGCCGCCGCCGTAGAACACCGGGCGCCGGGCGGTCGAGATCAGGTCGGCAGCGCGTTGCAGGCTGCCTCGTGGCACGGCCGGCTGCGCTGGCTTGACACGTGCACGCTTCGCATCAGCGGTCGGCATTCCGTCGGCCTGGGCCAGCTGAACGTCCTTGGGCACGTCGAGGAGCACCGGACCGGGCCGCCCGCTCTTTGCGATGGCGAGCGCCTGGCGCACCGCCTGCGGGATCTGCCCGGGCTTTCGCGCCTGAAAGCTCCACTTGGTCACGGGACGCGACATGCCCAGCGCGTCGCTTTCCTGGAAGGCGTTGGTCCCGATCACGCTGGTTGCGACCTGCCCGCTGATGACCAGCACCGGCACCGAATCGCTCATGGCATCGAGCAGGCCGGTGATGGTGTTGCCGACGCCGGGACCGGAGGTCACGAGCACCACGCCGACCTTGCCCGTCGTGCGTGCATAGCCCTCGGCGGCATGCACGGCGGCCTGCTCGTGGCGAACCAGGATGTGGGTGAGGCGCGGTTCTCCATGCAGCGCGTCGTACAGCGGCAGTGCCGCGCCGCCGGGGTAGCCGAAGAGCGTGTCGACGCCGCATTCGACCAGCGTGTCCAGCAGCCGCTCGGCGCCGTTGCGCAGGACCGCGGGGGCTTCCTCATGGCCGGGCGAAGCCGGCGTTCTCGTGGCGATTTCCATGCCACGATTCTTCTGGGATTGCCGCAGAATGTGCTTCGGAAATTCGGCAAAAAAGGAGTATTCCTTGAAGATTCAAAGGAAGAATCAAAAATCTGGCGAAGAATTTTTCGACAAGATCGACATGGCCATCCTGCGCATCCTGCTGCAGGATTCGCGGCGCTCGCTGCAGGACATCGGCGCCGAGGTCGGGCTGTCGGCCACCAGCTGCTGGAGCCGCATCAAGCGCCTGGAAAGCGAGGGCGTGATCCGGCGCTACACGATCGACGTCGACCCTGCGAGCATCGGCTACCGGGATTCGGTGATCGTGCAACTCACGCTCGAGAGCCACACCGACGAGACGCTCTACGAGTTCGGGCGCGTGCTGGCCACCATCCCCGAGATCCTGGAGGCCTACCTGGTGTCGGGCGACTACGACTACTACATCCGCATCGCGGTGCGCGACACGCGCGACTACGAGCGCCTGCTGCGCGAGAAGCTCTACAAGATCCCGGGCATCCGCCACAGCAAGTCGCACTTCGTGCTGCGGGTGCTGAAGGAGGCCAGCGTACCGATCGACTGAGCCGCTTGCGCAGGCTTCGCTGTACCATCGACCGCCAGATGGTAAGCCTCGTCGTCGAAGGCCGGGCGATCTCGGCACCGGCCACCAGTTCGATCCTGCAGGCCTTCGTGCAGGCCGGGGAGACGCTCGTCGAGGGCGTCGGATGCATGGGCCAGGGGGTGTGCGGCTCGTGCCGCGTGATGGTCCGGCGCGTCGGCCAAGAGGAAGTGAAGACCGAGCTGGCCTGCGAGACGGTGGTCGAAGATGGCATGCAAGTCGCGTTCCTCGATTACCTCACGCCTTCCACCCGCCACGTCTACCGCATCGAAGACATCGTCGACAGCTGGCAGGCGCCGCGCAAGTTGTTCGAACTCTTCCCCGAGGCGCCGCACTGCCGCCACTGCGGCGGCTGCGACCGCGCATGCCCCAAGGGGCTGGAGGTGCAACGCGGCGTGAACCTCGCGGTGGCGGGCGAACTGGGCGCTTCCGGCCAGGTCTTCGATGAGTGCTTCATGTGCAACCTCTGCACCGTGGCGTGTCCCGAGCACATCCGACCGAACCACCTGGGCTTGTTCGTGCGGCGCATGATCGCCAGTCTCTCGCTGCGGCCTGCCGACCTCATGCGGCGGCTCGAGCAGATCGAGCGCGGCGAGATGGCGATCGACTTCGACGCGCCGGGCGCGCGGCCGCCACGCTGACCGGGGCGCGGCGGACCATGACGGCCTCGATACCCTACGAAGAAGCGCGCCAGCGTTATCGGTCGGTCATGTCGTCGGGCATGGCGCCCACGCTTCGCAGCGACGGGGCACCGATCGAACAACTGCTCGAGAACTGGCACCCCGACCATGGAACGAACGCGCGCGTGGCATTGACCGTCGGCGTCAACCGGGGCGATCCGTGCCAGCCCGAACTCGCGCGGCAGCTCGAGGCCAATTCGCTCGTCGATGACATCGACCTCGCCGGCGCACAACTGGTGATGACCGACGTGCTGGTGATCGGTGGTGGCGGCGGCGGTTGTGCCGCGGCGCTGACCGCCGCGAAGCAGGGTGCGAAGGTCATCCTCGCCACCAAGCTGCGCCTGGGCGACAGCAACACGGTCATGGCCGAGGGCGGCATCCAGGCCGCGGTGGGCGCGGACGACAGCCCGCAGCTTCACTTCGAGGACACCTTGCGCGCCGGCCACTTCTGCGCCGATCCCGAGCTGGTGGCGCAGATGGTGATGGATGGCCCGGACGTGATCCGCTGGCTCATCCAGCTCGGCATGTCGTTCGACCTCGAGGAGGGAGGCCCCTTCGGCGGCCGGTTGCTGCGCAGGAAGCCGGGTGGTGCGTCGGCGGCGCGCATCCACTCGTACCGCGACTACACCGGGCTCGAGATGATGCGGGTGTTGCGCGAGGCGGTGGACCTCGATCCCGGGATCGAGGTGTGGAACCGTTGCCCGACGGTGGAGCTGCTGTCCGACGAACACGGACGATGCGCCGGCGCGGTGATCTACAACCTCGAGTGGCGCAGCTTCGTCATGGTGCGGGCGCGGTCGGTGATCCTCGCGACGGGCGGGGCGGGCCGCTTGCACCTCAACCGCTTCCCGACTTCTAACCACTATGGGGCCACCGCCGACGGACTGGTGCTCGCCTACCGCATGGGTGCCCGGCTGCGCGAGCTCGATTCGTTCCAGTACCACCCGACCGGCATCGCCTATCCTCCGCACCTTGCGGGCGGACTGATCTCCGAAGCCGCGCGCTCCGCGGGGGCGAAGCTGATCAACGGAGAGGGGGAGCGCTTCATCGACGAACTCCAGGCCCGCGACGTGGTCGCCTCCGCCATCCTGCGTGAATGCGGCGAGGGCCGGGGCATCGAACGCGACGGCCAGGTCGGCGTCTTCCTCGACACGCCGACGCTCGAGCGGGAGAACCCGGGCATCCTGCAGCAGCGCCTCGTGACGCTGCGGCATCTCGCCCGCAAGTGCGGTCACGATCCGGCCGAGGAGCCCTTCCTCGTCTACCCGACGCTGCACTATCAGAACGGCGGCGTCGCGATCGACAGGCACGGCGCCACCGGCGTCGCGGGCCTCTACTGCGTGGGCGAGCTGAGCGGAGGCATCCACGGCCGCAACCGGCTGATGGGCAATGCGCTGCGCGACATCCTGAGCATGGGAAGGCGTGCCGGTGCGAAGGCGGCGGAGTCGGCGGGCAGCGTGATCACCGGGCGGGCCGGCATCGCACACGTCCATGCCTGGCAGCGCGAGCTGACCTTGGCGGGATTGCCGCTTCATGCCAGGTCGCCGCAACTCTTTCCCGACTATGCGCATTTCGACCTTCGCGCGGACGCGAGCATGCGGCCGAACGAGCGCGGACGCATGGTGGCTGGAGTCCGGTGAGCTGCCGAGGACGAAAGCGATGCACGAGCCGAACCAGGTGCTGCTGAGGGAAGACATCCTCGTCGGCGCCGACCTGCCTGCGTGGCTCGCGCGCGGCGGCGGCGAAGGCCTGGCCAAGGCCCTGCGCGAGCCCGCTGCGGTGATCCCGGAGATCGAGCAGGCCGACCTGCGGGGAATGGGCGGCGCGGGCTTTGCGACGCATCGCAAATGGTCGCCCGTGGCGGCTGCGGCAGACGGCGACAAGTACGTCGTCTGCAACGGAAACGAGGACGAGCCCGGCACCTTCAAGGACCGCTTCCTGCTCGAGCACACGCCGCACCAGGTCATCGAGGGTGCGCTGATCGCCGCGGTCGCCACGCGCGCCAACCACGTTGTCCTCTACGTGAATCCGCATCAGCCGCGCGCCCTTGCCGTGACGCGCGAAGCCGTGAGCCAGTGGCGCGGGCACGAGCACTTCGCGGCCATCGAGGCGTACCTCGGCAGGCCGCTGTCGCTCTCGGTGGTCCCGAGTTCGGGGCTCTACATCGGCGGCGAGGAAACGGCCGTGATCGCCACGGTCGAAGGGGGCTTTCCGTTCCCGCGCCGCAAGCCGCCCTTCCCGGCCCAAGCGGGCGTGCATGGGGCGCCCACCATCGTCAACAACACCGAGACGCTGGCGCACCTGCCGGGCATCCTGCGCCATGGCGCGTCCTGGTATCGAGGCCTGGGGCTCGGCGAGGCGTCGGGCACCAAGCTCTATTCGCTCTCGGGCGACGTGCTGCGGCCCGGGCTGTACGAATTGCCGATGGGAACCAGCCTTCACGAACTGGTCTTCGATCATGGCGCGGGCATGCTGCAGGGCAAGGAGTTCAAGGCGGTATTCACCGGCGGACCTTCGAACACGCTGCTCACGAGGCGCGATCTGGACGTGGCGCTCGATTTCGACTCGGTGCGCCAGAGGCGCTCGCGCCTTGGGACCGGCGCGATGATCGTGGTGTCCGAAGGCACGAGCATCGTGCGCAAGGTCGCGGAGTACGTGAACTTCTTCGCCCAGGGGTCATGCGGCCAGTGCCCGCCTTGCAAGGGCGGCACCTTTCAACTGGCCCGCGTGCTCAACCGCATCGACACCGGGCGCGGCGTTCGCAGCGACCTGGAGTCACTGGCGAACCTGTGCCGCCTGCTTCCCGGCAGCGGCCGTTGCGGGCTGATCGATGGCGCGGTCACGGTGGTGGAGAGTTCGCTGCATCACTTCATGGATGAATACGAGGCGCTGCTGATGGCTTAGCGTGGCGGCATCGGCGCAACGCAACCAGGAGGAACGACGATGGGTTCGACTGAGATTGCAGGCTCGGGAACCGCCCCTGTCTCGTGGCACGCGATGTCGGCCGAGGAGATCGGACCCCGTTTCGAGGTCGATCCGGCGCGAGGCCTCGACGCGGCGGAAGCCAGCCGGCGCCTCGGCACCTACGGGCCCAACCGGCTGCCTCGAGGCAAGAAGAAGGGTCCGCTGGCGCGCTTCCTGGCGCAGTTGAACAACGTCCTCATCTACGTCCTGCTCGGAGCCGGCTTCGTCAAGCTGATGCTGAGTTTCTGGCTCGATGCGTCCATCATCTTCGCGGTCGTCCTCCTGAACACGCTGCTGGGCTTCCTGCAGGAGGGACGCGCCGAGAAGGCGCTCGACTCGATCCGCAACATGCTCTCCGCGGAGGCGCGCGTGCTGCGCGAGGGGGCGGTCCGCCTCGTCCCTGCCGAAGAGCTCGTGCCCGGCGACATCGTCCTCCTGGAGTCGGGTGACAAGGTCCCGGCCGACCTGCGCCTCGTCGAGGTCAAGAACCTGCGCACCGAAGAAGCGGCGCTGACCGGCGAGTCCGTGCCGACCGAGAAGACCGTCGCGACCGTCGCCGCCAACGCAACGGTCGGCGACCGCGAGAACATGGCGTTCTCCGGCACGATGGTGGTCTCGGGCCGCGCCAGCGGCGTCGTGGTGGCCACCGGTGACAAGACGGAACTGGGGCGCATCAACCAGATGCTGGCCGAGGTCAGCACGCTCGAGACACCGCTGCTGCGCCAGATCAAGAAATTCGGCTACACGATCACGGCGTGCATCGGCGTCCTGAGCGTGCTTCTCTTTTCCTGGGGCCACTGGCTGGGGCACATGAGCTTCGTGCAGCTGTTCCAGGCCATCGTCGGCATCGCGGTCTCGCTCATCCCCGAAGGGCTGCCAGCACTCATCACCATCACGCTGGCCATCGGCGTCACGCGGATGGCGAGGCGCAACGCCATCATCCGGCGCCTGCCGGCGGTGGAGACGCTGGGATCGGTCTCGCGCATCTGCTCGGACAAGACCGGCACGCTGACCCTCATGGAGATGATGGTGACCTCCATCGTGACCGCGGATGGGCCTTATGTCGTGACGGGCAATGGCTACGCACCGGAAGGGCAGGTCATGCTGGAAGGTCAGCCCGTCGAGGCGCCGGCGGAAGTGCTCGGGCCGATGGGCCGGGTCTGCGTGCTGTGCAACGACGCGGAACTGGTCCAGGAGGACGGGAAATGGAAAGTGGAGGGCGATCCGACCGAAGGCGCACTCTTTCCGCTGGCCGCCAAGCTGGGGCTGGACCGGGCCGGCGAGAGCGCATCCGCACCGCGGGTCGACATGATTCCGTTCGAGTCGGAGCACAAGTTCATGGCGACGCTGAACCGCCGGGCGGACGGCGACATGCTGCTGGTCAAGGGCGCACCGGAAGTCATCCTCGAGCACTGCGACCGCCAGCAGACGAAGGCCGGTCCCGCGCCGCTCGATCGCGATCTCTTTGCGCGGGAGGGCGACCGGCTCGCCGCGCAGGGCGAGCGTCTGCTGGCGCTGGCCTGGCTGCCGGACCCGGGCCTCGCCGAGGGCCGCCTCGAAGCCAGCAACCTGCCCAGGAACCTCGTGCTGCTCGGCCTCGTGGGCCTGATGGACCCGCCGCGCGTGGAGGCCATCGACGCGGTGCGCGAATGCCACGCGGGCGGCATCCGCGTGACGATGATCACGGGGGACCACAAGATCACCGCGGCGGCCATCGCGGGCATGCTCGGCATCGGCGATGGCCGGACCGCCGTGACGGGCACCGAGATCGAGGCGATGAACGACGCCGCGCTGCAGGACTGCGTGCGCGACGTCGACGTCTTCGCCAGAGCCAGCCCGGAGCACAAGCTCAGGCTCGTGAAGGCCATCCAGGCCAATCGGCAGATCGTCGCCATGACGGGCGACGGGGTCAACGACGCGCCGGCGCTCAAGAAGGCCGACATCGGCATCGCGATGGGAATCAAGGGCACCGAGGTGACGAAGGAGGCGGCCGAGATGGTCCTGGCCGACGACAACTTCGCTTCCATCACGGCCGCCGTGAAGGAAGGACGCACGGTCTACAACAACATCGAGAAGGCCATGCTCTTCGCGTTGCCGACGAACGTCGCACAGGGGGCCGTGATCGCCATTGCGATCATCCTCGGCTTCACGCTGCCGATCACCGCGCCGCAGGTGCTGTGGGTCAACATGGTCACCTCGGTCGCGCTCGGGCTGACGATCTCCTTCGAACCCCACGAGGCCGATGTCATGGGCCGGCCGCCTCGGGCCGTGGAACGGCCCATCGTGACGCGCTTCGGCATCTGGCGCATCCTCTTCGTCGGCGCCGCACTGGTGCTCTACACGCTCTGGGCCTTCTTCTGGGTGAAGTCGCAGGGCGCCTCGGATCCGATGGCGCGCACGGCCGCGGTCAACGCGATCACGCTGGGCCAGGTGTTCTATCTGTTCAACAGCCGCTACCTGCTGGACTCGTCGCTGTCCCTGCGCGCGCACATGGACAACCCCTATGTCTGGTGGGGCGTGGCGGGCGTCGTGGTGCTGCAGCTCCTCCTGACCTATGCGCCGCCGCTGCAGGCCGTCTTCGATACCGAGGGCCTGCCCCTTCCGGTCTGGATCGGGCTGATCGGCGGCGCGATCCTGTTCTTCCTAGTCGTCGAGGCCGAGAAGCTCGTGGTTCGACGCAGGTTCGTCAAAGTTGCGGGACTTCTCGCCTGAGGATGAGCCCATGTCGCAGGTGTTCCGCCTCACCCGCGGATCTTCTTCTCGCCTCTCACCAACGTCAGCCGGGCAATCTTGTTGTCGACGACCTCATAAATCGCGATGGCCTCGTCCGTCCCGGCCTGACCCTGCAGGGTCAGTCGTCGTTGCTCGTGGTCGACCACGGTATTGCCCATCACGATTCGCCGAGCGACCGTGGCGTGCAAGCGCTCATCTGCAAAGACGTTTGAGTAAAGAGCTCGCATCTCCGAATGCCCTTTGGCAAGCAGCGTGCCCATCGCATGGTCGCGGACTTCAGCGTCTATCGAATACGTGGCCAGGAAAGCGTCCATGTCGCGGGCGTTGTACGTCTCCAACTGAACATCCACCAACTGCCCAGGGTCAGTCGCCGCCATCGTGTCCACCTTCCGTGTGCGCCAATGCGAGGCGCTGACCGCGATGATGTCAGAAGGGCCCGGACCTTGCCAGAGCAGGGGCCGAGCGCTGACACCGCTCACGCGTGCAGCTCGACGATATCGCCATCCGCGACGCAGTGGTCGTGCCCGACTTGCTGACCTTCGAACCCGGACTGGCCCCAGACGCGCGCGTAGCGCAGCGAGCGCGCCAGATCCTGATGGACCAGCCGCGCGACGTCGCCGACAGTGTCCCCGCGGCGAAGCGTAAAGGGCCGGTGCTTGTCGACGGGATGCCCCGGAGCCTTGGTGTAGACGCGCACGATGCCGAGGTTCTGGAACAGCCACGGGCCGATGTGCCCCAGGCCGTGACCCGTGATCGCCGAAACGGCGAACGCCGGCAAGCGCAAGCCCGACAGCTCGCGAAGCGCGAGGAGTTCCGCATCGAGGTCGGCCGTGCCCTCCGCCTTGTTTGCGAGCATCAAGGTCGGCAGCCGCAACGCGAAGGGGTCCTCGTCTGCGCTCGCCTCCTGACGCCCGGTCAGTGTCACGCGCTGCTGCCCCAGCACCGACTGGACGGCTTGCAGCTGCTCGAGGCACGAGGGCTCGCCGAGGTCCACGACCAGCAGCGCCGCGTCGGCTGTCTGCAAGGTGCTGACCAGCCATGGCACAGGATGCTCCGGGGCGATCGGCGGCAGGTCGATCAGCTGGAAGTGCACATCCTCGTGCGGCATCATCCCGGCTTCCGGGTATTGGGTCGTGAACGGATACGGGCCGACGTTCGCCGCCGAGCCGGTCAGCCGCGCGTGCAGCGCGGACTTGCCTGAGTTCGGCGGCCCGATCAGCGCGATCTGCGCCGCGCCTTCGGGACGGATCACCAGCGCCGGGCCGCCGTGCCCGCCGCCCTTCCTTGCACCTTCCAGCTGCTCGGCGAGTTCCTTGATGCGGGTCTTGATGTCTGCCTGCAGGTGTTCGGTGCCCTTGTGCTTGGGAATCGTGCGCAGCATCTCGCGCAGCCACTCCAGGCGCTCGCGCGGGTCGCGGCTCGTGCGGAATGCGGCTTCGGCCGCCTTGTAGTCGGGCGAAAGATTCGCGGGCACGATATGACCGTCCTTGCCTCTATTCTGTTCCTCGTGCAGCCCAACCCGGCGACAGGCGTTGCGCGTATTGCTGGCGGTCTCGCTATTTCCGTTCTTCGGCACGCGCAGTGCCGAGCGCCTCGAGGAGCGGCCGCAGTGCATCGAGTTCGACGCCGAAGCCGCTCCAGTCGCCCGCCTTCAGGCGCTCGATGGCGCGGTCATAGTGGGCCAGTGCCTCGCGGGCGCGGGCGTCCGCCGTGCCCTGGGGCTGCGCTGCCACCGGCGCAGCTTCCTTGAAGAGGGCACCCAGCGCCGCGCCCAAGGTCTCCTCCATCACCACGTGGTCGCCATAGGCCGCGATCACCCGTTTCAACTCGGGCAATTGGCCGGACTTCGCACGCAGGTAAAGCGGAGAGACATAGAGAACCGAGCTTTCGATGGGCACGACCTGGAGGTGGCCGCGGATGACGCGCGAACCCATCTGGTTCCACAGCGAGATCTGCTGGGAGATCTCTGTGTTCTGCTGGATGCGCGCCTCGATCTGGAACGGCCCGTAGACCAGCTTGTCCTTCGGGAAAGCGTAGACGACGAGTTTGCCGTAGTCCGGTGGATCGCAACGCGCCGCCAACCACGCGACCATGTTCTCGCGCCGGCTGGGCACCATCGGCAGCATGAGGACAAATTCGGCGTGCGGCTCGGCGGGCAGCCGTACGATCATGTAGTAGGGCGTCATCGGCATGCCGGGGGCGCTCCCCGCCTCGATGTCGGCCTGAATGCTCGGGAACTGCCAGAGATCCTCGCGGTTATAGAAGACCTCCGGCGCTTCCATGTGGTAGGCGCGATAGACCTTCGCCTGGACCAGGAACAGATCCTCAGGGTAGCGGATATGCTGCTGCAGGTCCTGCGGCATCGCGCCCAGCGGCCTGAACAGGCCCGGGAATATGCGCTGGTACGTCCGCGCGATGGGGTCTGCAGGATCGCTCAAATAGAAGTCGGCAGTCCCGTTGTACGCGTCGATCACCACCTTGACTGCGTTGCGGATGTAGTTGTCGCCCTCTTCGGTGCCCGGCTGTGAATATGGGTACCACCGGCTGGTGGTGTAGGCATCCTGGATCCAGTAGAGCCTTCCGCCGCTCGCGACGATGTAGGGGGCGTGGTCCAGGTTGAGGAACGGGGCGATTGTGCGAACGCGGTCCTGGATGTTGCGATGGAGGAGAACGCGGCTTGCGGGCGTGATGTAGCCGGTCACCAGGATGTTGGGATCGTCGAATTGCCATGCAAACAGGGCCCGTAGCGCCATGCTGCCGATGGCGACACCGTCGCGTCCGCGGTAGGTCGAATAGGCGTTCTGGTCGCCCTTGGGGTAGTCGAATTCGGGCACGCTGCCATTGACGATCACGTACCCCTTGCCGCCTTGGCCGAAATACAGGCGCGGCTCTTGGACGATCGGCCCCCGGTTGGAGACAGGCGGAATATCCTTCAGGTAAAGGGTCGGCAAGCCTTCAGCGGATTTTTCCGTGACTGGCGACATCACGATGCCATTGCCGTGCGTGAACAGGAGATGCAGGTTCACCCAGGTCTGGGCATTTGCCGGAAGCAAGGACGGCTCCAGTTCCCGAGCCGAAAGCATCACCTGCTGATAACCGGAATTGAGCCTGTAGCGGTCGATGTCCGTCGCGAGGAATTTGTAATAGGTCCTGATCTCCTGCAACTGCGCATAGGTATCCCGCAACGGCTGCAGATCCCACAGGCGGATGTTGTCGATGGTCGGGCGATTCGCCTGGAGCGTGGCGAGAGTCAGGTTTTGCTCGGCCGGGAACGGCTTGACCGCGATCTGCGTCAGGCCATAGGCGTCCCGCGTCATCGCAATGTTGTGGGCGATATACGGCGTCTCAAACAGCAGCTCGTTCGGTTTGACATAGAAGCGATGGAATAGCGCCGGGTAGATCAGGACGAGCACGAATGCGCTGCCGAACACGATCAGCGCCGAGGCCGCCGGAATTCGCCAGTCCCGCGAGCGCATGTTGGCGAACGACGCGACCGCCGCGGCGGCGGCAAGTCCAATGAGCGGCCACAGGACCGGCAGCCCCACGTGGACATCGGTATAGCTTGCGCCGACCACGACGCCGTTGTCACCGTAGAGCAACAGGAATCGGTCGAGCCAATAAGACCAGGCCAGCAGCAGGAAAAGCAAGCCGAGCAGCGCCGAACCGTGGGCGGCGGCCGCCGGAGAAAGCGCGCGCGGCGTCAGCTTGAACGTGATGTCGCCGCGCATCCCGTAAACCACGGCGGCGACGGCTGCGCTGCAGGCCAGGAGCAGCAGCAGCCAGTTCCGGAGCGCGAGATAGGCCGGCAGCGAGAAGAGGTAGAAGCCGATGTCCTTGCCAAAGATCGGATCGGTCTTGCCGAAGGGCACCTGCTCGAAGTAGCGAAGCGCGATGTCCCAGCTCGCTGACGCGCCGACGGCGATGAACAAGCCGAGCAGGACGGCCACACCGGCAATGGTTGCGCGCCAGGGAACATGCGCCCCGACTTCCCCGACCAGTTCGCTCAACACCTCCTGCCCGCCAGCCGGAAATGCCGGCACCACCTTCCAGGCGCTGGGCTGGCTCGCATAGCGGTGCGCCAGCCATCCTGATGCCCCTATCGCGCCCGCCGAAATAGCGAAGACTGCGACGAACACAAGCACCCGGGCGCTGAAGATCGTCCAGAAAACGCCGACATAGCCGAGCGAGGAAAACCACAGCCAGTCAATCAGTACGCCGGTGGCTCGGCCGACGACGAATAGAGCCACGATGACGGCCGCGACCGTGACCGAAATGCCTCTCAGGCGCGTGCCGGATCTCCTGGCGACCGCATCCATCATGCTCCTTTGCCGCGTCAACCACAGCCTGCTTTGGCTCGACCACGCTGCACTGCCGACCTGGCTGAAACCTGGCCGAACGGCTTGCCGGGCGACCCGCGATGGCCGCCCCGCCAGCAGCGCAAAGGTTCGTTGAATCCGCCCCGCAAAATAATTGTAGGAGGGGAATCAACAGGCAGCACGCCCGGCGCCGTACGACCAGGCAGACGGTACTGTCGCCGCATCGGCCGCATTAGGGCTTCGTCATAGCCGGCATCGCGCCGGCCAACCAGACTCGCTGCCTGCTCGGCGAGTGCCAGTGGACGATGACAGCACGATTCTTGTCCGTGCCTAAGTCGTGGCAACAATACTAGGACTGAAACGGGCCAAGACCCGACCTCCCGTTCGAGCTCAGAATTGAGCGTGGGTTGAGCAACCAGCAAGTCTGATGACGGCGGAATCCGGCCATTGGTTGGCCTTCCACCACGCTCCAAAAATAGGATTCCGGGGGTGGCGCCATCGTCGTACTATGAGACGTTCGGAGGGGCGCTTGCCTCGTAGGTGGAACCTCCGCATCCCGCTCGTAAAGTGGAGAAATGCCATGCCCACGTACCAGTATCGTTGCTCAAAGTGCGGCGAGGTTTTCGAGCGCAAAGAACACGTCGCTGAGCATGAGACTGCTCGCTTGCGTTGCCCGAAGTGCGCCAGTGAGGCCGTGCAGCATCGCCCGACGCAGTTCTTCGCGAAGACCTCTAAGAAGAGTTAGGTCAGCGGTGCGCGACGCTCGGCTGGTTTGCCGGTTGCCGCGCTGCAAGCTGATGGGCAGATTTGGGGGCCAGAAGCGGCCGCTCAGCTGAACTGCGCCGCCCTGCGTTCCGTGAACGCAAGCACACCTTCCCGCGCATTGGCGCCTTGGGCGCAGGCACGAAGCAACTCGTGCTCCAGTTCCAGATGCTCCGCCAGAGGCGCTCCCTGTGCTCCTTCACAAAGCCGCTTGATGCTGGCCAGCGAATCGGGCGAACCTCGGGCGAGCCTGTGCACCAGCGACTCGGCCGCGCGCTCCAGTTCATCCTGCGGATGCAGCGCGTCGACCGCGCCGCATGCCAGGCATTGCTGCGCGTCGATGGCCTCGCTGAGCATCAGCCACTGCCGTGCCCGCACCACGCCGACGCGGCGCGCCAGGAAGAAGGAGCTGCCCAGATCGGGCGACAGGCCGATGGCCGCATAGCCGGTACGCAGCTTGAGCGACGGCGTGGCCAGCACGAAGTCCGCGCACAGCGCAAGACCGACGCCTGCTCCGCCGATCGGCCCACCGACCGCAGCCACCACTGGCGCCGGGCCCGTCGCCAGGCGATGCAGCGCGGGATGCAGCGGCCCCAGGACCTCATCCACCAGCCCGGCGAGCCCGCTGCCGGCCTGGACGAACTCCTCGATGTCGCCGCCGGCGCAGAAAACGCGACCCTCGGCCGCCAGCAGGACGGCGCGCGGCTTGGCGTCGAGCACATCGCCGATGGCCCGGACCAGGGCCCGGCTGGCCGCACGCGAGATCGCATTGGCCCGCTCGGGCCGGCACAGGACGATGCGGCCGATGCGATCGGCAACGCTCCAGGAAATGCCATCCGACTGCTGTTGCATACAGCCTCCTTCTTTCGGTATCAGGTTTCGGACAAGGGAAGGAAACGCGGGGCAACTGCAACGTTGCAGTTGCCCGCCTCTGCCTCGCGGTAGATGCCGCGCGCCACGTTATGGGGGTGCCTGGCCGCCTCGGCCAAGCTCAGCACGGGCGCGAAGCACACGTCGCTGCCTTCGAGCAGGTCGCACCAGTACTTGCGAGGCTGGCTGGCGATCAGGGCGGCGATGCGCGCCTTCAAGGCGGGCCAGTGCCTGGTGTCGTACTGCGCGCCCGGGTCCACATCCTGCAGGCCGAGCTTGCGCAGGAGCAGCCCATAGAACTGCGGCTCCAGCGCACCCAGGGTGATGTATCCGCCATCCGCGCAGGCGTAGGTGTCGTAGAAGGGCGAATCGTGGAAGGGGCTCGGCCGCGGGCTGTCGATCTGCCCGGCCGAGCGTATCCACTGCACGAGCGAGCCCAGCATGGCCAGCACGTCGACGATGGCGCCGTCCACCACGCGGCCACGGCCGCTGCCGCGTGCGTCGACAAGCGCGCAGGCGATGCCGAAGGCGAGGCCCAGGGCGCCACTGGCGTCACCCACCACCGTCGGCGGAACAACAGGTGCCTGGCCGGGCCGCGCGGCCAGCGACAGGAGGCCGGTCAGCGCCACGTAGTTCAGGTCGTGTCCCGCCGCCTGCGCCAGCGGGCCGCTCTGGCCCCAGCCAGTCATGCGCCCGTAGACCAGCCGCGGGTTGCGCGCGGCGCAATCGGCCGGGCCCAGGCCCAGCCTCTCCATCACGCCGGGGCGGTTGCCTTCGATCAGCGCGTCGGCCTTCTCGATCAGGTCCAAGGCCCGGGCCACGTCGTCAGGCTGCTTGAGGTCCAGCGACAGCGGGGTCTTGCCGCGGCGCAAGGGGTTGCCGCCCGCGCCGCCCAGGCGCTCGCTCACCGCGCCCTTCTGCGGCCGGGTGACCACCGTCACCTGCGCGCCCATGTCGGCCAGCATCCGGCCGGCCAGCGGGCCGGGTCCGATGCCCTCGAACTCGACGATGCGGATTCCGGAGAGCGGGGCGTTGATCGTCGTCATGCGGCCAGCTTCCGCGCGATGAGTTCCTTCATGATCTCGTTCGCGCCGCCGTAGATGCGCTGCACGCGCGAATCGGCGTACAGGCGCGCGATCGGGTACTCGGTCATGTAGCCGTAGCCGCCAAAGAGCTGCAGGCACTCGTCCACGACCTTGCATTGCTGCTCGGTGCACCACCACTTCGCCATGTAGGCCGAGGTGTCGTCCAGGCTGCCGTCCAGCAGGCGCTGAACGCAATCGTTCACGAAGCTGCGCACCACATGGGCCACGGTGGCGCACTCGGCCAGCTTGAAGCGGGTGTTCTGGAAGTCGTAGAGGCTTTGGCCAAAGGCCTTGCGCTCTTGCGTGTATTCCAGCGTAAGTTCCACCGCGCGCTCGATCACCGCCGCTGCGGGTACGGCCAGCAGCATGCGCTCGTAGGGCAGCTGACCCATCAGCTGTGCGAAGCCGCGGCCTTCCTCGCCACCCAGCAGGTTCTCCGCCGGGATGCACACGTTCTCGAAGAAGAGCTCGGCCGTGTCGGAAGCATGCTGGCCCAGCTTCTCCAGCCGCCGGCCCACCCGGAAGCCGGCGAGCTTCCCGGTCTCCAGCACCACCAGCGAGACGCCGCGGCTGCCGGCCTCGCCGGTGCGCACCGCCACCACCAGCAGGTTGGCGGTGAAGCCGTTGGTGATGAAGGTCTTGCCGCCGTCGATCACGTAGCTATCGCCCTCGCGCCGGGCCCGGGTGCGCATGGCCTGCAGGTCCGAGCCGCAGCCCGGCTCGGTCATGGCGATGCCCGCCAGCAGCTCGCCGCTGGCGAGCCGGGGCAACCAGCGCTGCTTCTGCGCCTCGGTGCCGTAGTCGAGGATGTAGTGCGAGGCGATGGTGTGCACGGCAGTATTGGCCGGCACCTCGGCCTTGGCCAGCTCGTCCTGCACAACGCACTGGTAGGCCAGTGAAGCGCCCGCGCCGCCGTAGGCTTCATCGAGCTCGGGCAACAGGAAGCCCAACGCGCCGAACGGCCGCCAGACCTCGCGCGGGATGTAGCCCTGCCGGCGCCAGCCATCGAGCTGCGGCGCCATCTCGCCGGCGACGTAGCGCCGCACCTGCTCGCGGAAGGCTTCGATGTCATCGTCCATCCAGCGATGGCGGTAAAGGGGCGGAAGCATCGGCATGTCTCCCTCTCAGATGCCGGTCAGGCCGCCCGAGCACATCAGCGTCTGGCCGCTCACGTAGTCGGACTCGGGCAGGCACAGCAGGAACACTGCACCGGCGGCCTCCTCTGGCGTGCCGCCGCGGCCCAGGGGGATGCCCCGTTCCATCGCCGCCAGCAGGTCGGGATTCACGCCCACCTTGATCTCGCGGCCGTCGATGTTCGCCGTGCCTCCCTCGGCGGCGTTGCCCGTGAGGCGCGTCTTGATGAAGCCGTAGGCCACCGCGTTCACGGTGACGCCCAGGCGTCCCCATTCCTTGGCCAGCGTCTGCGTCATGCCCAGGATGCCAGCCTTGGCGGTCGAGTAGTTCACCTGGCCTGCGTTGCCGAAGAGGCCCGCCACCGAGGAGATGTTGACCACCTTGCGCACCGCGCGGCGGCCCGCCGCCTGGTCGGCCTTGGACAGGTCGCGGATCACCGGGTAGGCCGCGCGAAGAATGCGGAACGGCGCCGTGAGGTGGCAGTCGATCATGGCGTACCACTGCTCGTCGGTCATCTTCTGGATCACGTTGTCCCAGGTGTAGCCGGCGTTGTTGACGACGATGTCCAGGCCCTTGTATTCGCTCGCGGCCGTGCCGATGAAGCGCTCGGCGAAGTCCGGCGCCGACACGCTGCCGGCGCAGGCCACCGCTTGCCCGCCGGCCGCGCGGATCTCGGCGACGACCTCGTCCGCGGGGCCGGCGTCCAGGTCGTTGACGACCACGCGTGCGCCCTCGGATGCGAACTTGAGCGCGATGGAGCGGCCGATGCCGCGGCCCGAGCCGGTGACCAGGGCTACCTTGCCGTCGAGTCTTGGGGTCATGAAAGAAGTCTCCTCAGGTTTGACAATGAATGGACTCAGGGCAGCGCGACGATGGCCTCGCCGGCGATCTTGGTCTGCCCGTACTGGTTGGTGCTGCGGACTTCCACGCGCACGCGGCGCTCGCCGTCGGCTTCGAACTTCTCGATCACCCGGCCTTCGCAGCGCATCGCATTGCCGAGATGGGTGATGCCCTGAAAGCGCGCGTCGAAGCGGCGCAGGCGCGACTGCGGCGCCCAGCCGGTGATCAGGCGGCCCAGCCAGGCCATGCCCAGCATGCCTTGCGCGAACACGTCGGGCATGCCGGCGCGGCGGGCGAAGTCGGTGTCGATGTGGATCGGGTTGTGGTCGCCCGAGGCGCCGCCGAAAAGGGCCAGCGTGGCGCGGTCCACGGGGGGCAGTTCAAGCGCCGGCAGTGCATCGCCGGCCTGCACGAAATCGAAGGTGGGTGCGGTCATGGTGTTGTCAGTTCCTGCAGACGAGCACGGTGCGCATCTCGGCCACGAGTTCGCCGCGCTGGTTGGTGGCGCGCGAGCTCTTCACCACGAACTCGAGCGCGCCGTTCTTCTTGTCGTAGATGTCCTCGATGCGCGAGCGCACGGTGACCGTGTCGCCCACGCAGGCCGGGCGGTGGTAGGTGAAGCCCTGCTCGCCGTGCAGCAGCCGGGCCAGCGGGATCTTCAGCTCGTCCAGCATGCGGTCGGTGACGCCCGCATCCAGCTCGGCGGCGAAGAGGAAGGTAGGCGGCGCCGGCAGGTCCGGGTAGCCGGCATCGCGCGCCGCGGCCTCGTCGGTGTAGATGGGATCGGTCTCGCCGATGGCCTTGGCGAAGAAGCGCAGCCGGCTGCGCTCGATGGGCAACTCGCAGGCCGGCAGCTGGTGGCCGATCCATTTCTTGTCGATCATGTCCGTCTCCTGTGCGCCGGTCAAAACCGGCAAAGTGTTGTGAATGAAAGTTTCATACGTTGAAGGCTTAGCCAGCTACGGCGGCCCCGAGTCATGCGTGCACATCCGCGAGGGTGTGGGCGAAGCGTTGATAGGGGGACGAGCGGGCCGGGTATCGAGCCGCGTAATACATGCCCCGTGGCGACAGCTGCGGGTGGTCCGGGGTGCCGAGGCAGTAGGAGAATGCCGAAGGTCACACCGTCGCTGCCGCATTGGCGAGGCAGAGGCGGACCCCGCGCGGTCAAAGACCCCGAGCACGCACGCAAGCACTTTGTTCGGGAACCGGGAGATCCCGCGTCCTTCTGCGCAGCGCTGGGAAGCGCTGGCTGCAGAGCGCATCGTGAAGCCCAAGGGCGTACGACGATGAGCCACAGGCGCGGGAAGTCGGACTGCTGCGTAGTACCGAAGAAGCTGCCGAACAAGGCTGCGGGGGAAGCTCCTGCGGCGGCGGAGGTGGTGGAGGGAAGGCGGCAGGCCAAGGGAAATGCCATCGCGGCGCGCATGTCCCGCAGATCGGTGCGGGTCTATGACATGGGAACCGCGCTCGATGGCATACGACAGACGGCAAAGGGCCGTCGTGATGCGAGGTTCACGGGACTGCTGCATCACATCTACGCGGTCGAACGCCTGCGGGCGGCTTACCTCGCGCTCAAGCGCGACGCGGCCGCCGGGGTGGACGGCCAGACCTGGCAGACGTACGGACAGGACCTGGAGGGCAATCTCCTGGAGTTGTCCGAGCGGCTGGCCCGAGGGGGCTACCGGCCCCAGCCTGTGAAGAGGGTGTACATCGACAAGGCCGACGGCAGCAAGCGCCCGCTGGGCGTGCCGGCGCTGGAGGACAAGCTCGTCCAGCGTGCCACGGTCGAAGTGTTGAACGCCATCTACGAGCAGGACTTCCTCGGGTTCAGCTACGGCTTCAGGCCCGGGCGCAGCGCGCACAACGCGCTGGATGCCGTGGCGGTGGGTGTGGGCGCAAGGAAGGTGAACTGGATACTCGATGCGGACATCGCCAAGTTCTTCGACACGATCGAAAGGGACTGGCTGGTGAAGTTCATCGAACATCGCGTGGCTGACACGCGCGTGGTGCGGCTGATCAAGAAATGGCTGCACGCGGGCGTGCTGGAGGACGGCAGGCTCACGCAAGGTGAGTTGGGGACGGTTCAGGGCGGGAGCATCAGTCCGCTGCTGGCCAACATCTACCTGCACTATGCGTTGGACCTGTGGGTGAAGCAGTGGAGGGGGCGCCATGCCCGGGGTGACGTGATCGTCGTGCGCTACGCCGACGATTGGGTTGCGGGGTTCCAGTTCCGTGATGACGCCGAGCGCTTCCAGCGCGCGGTGGCCGAGCGGCTGGGCCAGTTCGGGTTGAAGCTGCATCCCGAGAAGACGCGGCTGATCGAGTTCGGGCGCTTCGCCCACGAGAACCGACGCCGCAAGGGACAAGGCAAGCCGCAGACCTTCGACTTCCTGGGGTTCACGCATTGCTGCGGGACGACCCGAAAGGGCAAGTTCATGGTCCTGCGACTCACCAGTGCCAAACGCCTGCGAGCCAAGCTGCAGGTGATCAAGCTCGAACTCAGAAGGCGCATGCACCAACCCATCCCGGAGCAGGGCCAGTACCTGCGGGCGGTGGTGACTGGGCATGCGCGCTACTTCGGCGTGCCGTGCAACGGCGCGCGGCTGAGGACATTCCGCCATCAGGTCGTCGGGCTGTGGCATCGCACGCTGTGCCGCCGCAGCCAGAGCCACGACCTGCCTTGGCGACGCATGTATCGCTTGATGGCGCACTGGCTGCCTGTCCCGAACATCTGCCACCCCTACCCGCACCAGCGTCTGATCGTCATGACCCAAGGCAGGAGCCGTATGCGGTAGCTCCGCACGTACGGATCTGTGGAGGGGGTGTTGGGTGACTGACATTCCTACTCTGACTTTTCAGACGCGCTCGTAGAGCGTCACCACGCAGGCGCCGCCCAGGCCCAGGTTGTGCTGCAGCGCAAGACGCGCACCCTGCACCTGCCGCGCCTGCGCCGTCCCGCGCAGCTGCTGGACCAGTTCGGTGCATTGCGCGAGGCCCGTGGCCCCCAGGGGATGGCCTTTGGACAGCAGGCCGCCCGAAGGGTTGGTGACCACCGCGCCGCCGTAGGTGTTGTCGCCGTCGAGCACGAACTTCTCGGCCCCGCCTTCCGGGCACAGGCCCAGCGATTCGTAGCTGATGAGTTCGTTGTGGGCGAAGCAGTCATGCAGCTCCACCACGTCGATGTCCTGCGGCCCGACGCCGGCCGACTCATAGACGCGGCGCGCGGCCTCCTTGGCCATGCTGAAGCCCACCACCTCGCGCATGTCGCGCGCCGCGAAGGTGGCCGGGCCGTCGGTGGTCATGGCTTGCGCCTTCACGCGCACGCTGCGGTCGAGGTTGTGCCTTTGCGCAAAGTCTTCCGAGCACACGATGGCGGCGGCCGCGCCGCAGGTGGGCGGACAGGCCATCAGGCGCGTCATGACGCCCGGCCACATCACCGGCGCGGCCATCACTTCGTCCTCGGTGATGATGCTGCGGAACAGCGCAACAGGGTTGTTGGCCGCATGCCGGCTGGCCTTGGCGCGGATGTTCGCGAAGGTGGACAGCTTCGTGCCGTACTGCTGCATGTGCGCCAGGCCGGCGCCGCCGAAATAGCGCAAGGCCAGCGGGATCTCGCCGTGGCCCACCAGTTCCTCCGTGGCCTGGTCGAAGCGGTCGAAGGGGCTGGGGCGATCGGCGAAGACCGCGCCCAGTGCGCCCGGGTTCATGTGTTCGAAGCCCAGGGCCAGCGCGCAGTCGACCGCGCCGCTTTGCACCGCCTGGCGCGCCAGGAAGAGCGCGCTCGAGCCGGTGGAGCAGTTGTTGTTGACGTTGACGATCGGGATGCCGCTCATGCCGACCTCGTACAGGGCACGCTGCCCCGCGGTGGAGTCGCCGTAGACATAGCCCACGTAGGCCTGCTGCACCCGCTCGTAGCCCAGGCCGGCATCGGCCAGGGCGATGCGCGCGGCCTGCGCGCCCATCTCGTTGTAGGGGGCGTGCTTGCCCGGCTTGGCGAAAGGGATCATCCCCACGCCGCTGATGTAGACGTTGCTGCTCATGTCGTTTCCTTGGTTGAATCGATTCAGTTCACCTGCCGGGACTGGCCTTCCCAGAAGGGCTTGCGCAGCTCGGTCTTGAGCACCTTGCCGGCGCCCGAAAGGGGAAGCGCGTCGCGGAACTCCACGCTGCGCGGGCACTTGTAGCTGGCGATGAGCGCCTTGCAGTGCAGGATGAGTTCCTCGGGCGTGGCGCACGCGCCGGGCTTGGCGACAACCACCGCATGCACCGCCTCGCCCCACTCCGTGCTCGGGATGCCGATCACCGCGCTGGCCGCCACCGCGGCGTGCTGGGCGAGCGCGTTCTCGACCTCGGCCGAGAAGACGTTCTCACCGCCGCTGATGATCATGTCCTTCATGCGGTCGACGATGAAGACGAAGCCGTCGTCGTCCATATACGCGCCGTCGCCGGTGTGCATCCAGCCATTGCGGATCGCCGCGGCCGTCTGCTCGGGCTTGTTCCAGTAGCCCTGCATCACGTTGGGCCCGCGCACCGCCACTTCGCCCACCGTGCCGCGCGGCACTTCGCGGTCCTCGGCATCGACGATGCGCACCTCGCAGCAGTAGCCGGCCCGGCCGGCGGCGCGCAGCTTGCCCTTGCTGCGGCCTTCGGGCGTGTGGGTCCAGGCCGGGTTGACGGTGGCCAGGGGCGACAGCTCGGTCATGCCGTAGGCCTGCACGAACTCGACGCCCGGCAGCGCGGCCATCGCGCGCTCCAGCACCGACTCGGAAATGGGCGAGGCGCCGTATACGATGGTCCTGAGCGAACCCAGGTCGCGCGGCTTCTTCATGGCCGGATGGTCCACCAGCATCTGGATCATGGTGGGCACCAGCAGCATGTGGGTGATGCGGTCGCGCTCGATGACGTCGAGCACGGCCTCCGGTGCGAAGGCCGGGATCACCGAGTGCGTATTGCCCTCCATCCAGTGCGGCAGCGCCAGGCCCATGTCGGCCAGGTGGAACATGGGGGCGGCATGCAGGTAGCTGCCGCCGTCGCTCGCCAGCCCTTCGGAATGCAGCGCCAGGCCGGAGCTGCACAGATTGGTGTGGCTGAGCATCACGCCCTTCGGAAAGCCGGTGGTGCCGCCGGTGTAGAAGATGCCCGCCAGGTCATCGCCGCGCCGCGCCGCGTCCGGCACCGGCTGCGCCGTGTCCAGCAGCGCCTCGTAGTTCAGCATGCCGGCAGGCGTCTCGCGTTCGCCGCAGTAGATCAGCTCGCGCAGCGTGGCGGCGTCCTTGCGGATGGCTTCGACCAGCGGACGGAAGGTGTCGTCCACCAGCAGGATGGTGGAGCCCGAGTCGTTCAGG